>DHGO01000097.1 GCA_002402795.1 Deltaproteobacteria bacterium UBA4796 | reverse complement strand
TCATCTTTATTGCTGAATCTGGGTTAAAGATAAAACCCTTATGTAATTCCATAGTTATGGATTAAAGGATCAAAGAACAATGAAAAACAATAAAAAAATAAAACCTGCGAATCAGTTCTCACTCGGAAACAAAAAGTGCGAATCAATAAACCTAAAAGGAGGTGTCCCATGAAAAATATTGTCTAAGAAAATTAAAACACCAGAGCATTACTCTGAATCCAGCGGCCGGAAGGAATATCTTTAAATAGTAAACCGAACTCTGAGCTTGAAAAAGATCAGAGAATCTAAAAAAACTTAAAGGAGGTAGCAAATATGAAAGTCATTTATTTACCGCTTAGCCAGATTAAACTTGGCGAAAACCGATTCAAATCACTTGACTATGATGAATTTGAGAAGCTTGTTGAAAGCATCAAAAAATATGGCATTCTTGAACCCCTTCATGTTGTAAAAGAAAAAAACAGCGAAAATAACGGAGAAGTAACTTACAGGCTTGTGCAGGGTTACCAGAGATACAAAGCAGCGCAGAGACTTGGGCTGAAGGAGGTACCATGTGTTATCGTTGAAGATAAAAACATAGTCCTTGGAGCAGAGTTTGATGTTAATCTACGCAGAAGGCATCTCACAAAAGACGAAATCTATAAGTATGAGCAGGATAAAGAAGAGCTTCAAAAAGAACTTGAATCACAGTACAGGCTTATTCCTGAACTTCAGTATCTTGAACGGATACTTCCCGAAGAACTTAAAGAAACGCTCTCAAAGGTGCATGAGATAGAACAAAGAAAATTCTATAACTCCCTTCCTGTAAAATACGTAGAAAAAGCAGAAGAAGCTACAAAAGAAGCAGAAGAAAGTGAAAAGAAGGTAGAAGAGATCACTGATAAAATCAAGAAAAAGGATGAAGAAATCTCTAAGCTCACAGAAAAAATCAAAAAGATGGAAACTGAAATCAAAGATCTCAACCTGGTTAAAAACGCTAAGAAAGAAGACCTGGAAAAAGCACTGGCAATAGAAAAAAAGAAGATAGAAGAAGAGCTGAAAAAGGAATACTCAGGCAACGAACTTGCTATAAAACTCAAAGAGGAGAAAACAAGACTTGAAGCAGAGTATAAGAAGAAACTAGAAATAAATATAGCCAAAGGAATCGAGGAAGAAAGAAAAATCGCAGAAAAACACTCCAAAGAAAGGGAGGACCTGAAAAAACAACTTGGACCTCTCAAAGAAGAGGTAAAACAACTCAAAGCAGACTTGAAACTATATAAGCAATCAGAAAAGAACGCAAAAGCAGCAGAAGAATATGCCACAAATAACCTTCAAAGACTTGTAAGGCAAGAGAAGATGCCTGAAACCCTTGAACTCATTACAAAGGAATTAGCCAATATTAGAGGAAGGATTCTTGTATATACTGACACACTGCTCCGCACGGGAGATGTGGTTCAAGAGGAAAGGGAAATGAACCTGAAGGTTATTGCAAAATTCAAAGCAGAGTTGAAAAACCTGAACGAAGCTTCAAAGACTATCATAGATTTACTGGTTGATGGTTTTCCTAAGAAACCTGACAATAAGGACAGCTCAGAATCCTCAGAATCTACTGCCCCGGCAACATCGTAGTCCCATACCTCCCCCTTCTAAAACCCCGGTTTATGCCGGGGTTTTTATTTTGCTAAAAACTGCTAAAAACTGCTCTATAACAAAACTACCAAAGACAAAACCTGCTAACGAGTCACGAAGATTCATCAAAAATAAAAATGGCTAAAAAAATTGCTTTGGAATCGTTTCAGAAATGTTTCACGGTATTGCCATTCGCCCTGAGAATCGTTGCGGTCCTGTGTTTTTTGCACCTATAAACTTCTTTTCCGCAGTTCTGCATCTTCTCTTTCAGCAGCACCCTGCCACAGACATAGCATTTAGCTCTGCTATCATCCTTTTTATCCTTCTTATTTTTCTTATTCTTACTATCCTTTATCATTTTTTTGCCCTTTGCCTTTTTGTTCTTTATCGCTTCTTCTCCTACCACTGAACACCGGTCACTATCCACCGGTCGCTTCCAGCACATACGTTTTCATCCTCCCTCGTGTCTTCCCCACCAGCACCATCTCATCTGTAATAAAATCCTCTCTCACCTTTTTTCTATCGGGTATGATAAAAACCACATAGTCGCACTCGCTCCCCTGGTATTTATGCACGGTTAGAGCATATGCAAGCTCAAGGTCTTTTCTATCAACAAGCACCCTGCCGTTTCTTTGAGAACCATTGTGAGAACTATTGTGAGAACCGTTGTAAGAACCATTTCTCTGGAACCCTACACAGACATAGATATTTCCTTCTACTGTATCTACTCCTTCTGCTATACCAACCTGACCGTTTGCCGCTATAAGCTCGCCATCCAGATATATGTTTCTTGTCACAATCACACGGTCTTTATACCTGAGATTATCAAGTATAACCGGCGATGGATTGAAGCTGCCCTGGATATATGTATTGAGGTAACGTGTTCCGAGAAGACCGCCATGAATCGGAGTGATAACCTGAAAGTCTTTATGCTTTAAGGCAGTAAGAAGATTGCTTAGAGCAACAAATACCTCCTTCTCTGTTTCCTTCTTTATAGTCTCAACGCAGAGGCCGTTTTTAAAACGCCATGTCTTATCAAGCTTTACAACTGGCAGGGTTTCTATCATCTTCTTAAACACACTCTCTCCTCCAACAGGCGGTAGCTGTTCAGGATCGCCTGAGAATATAATCCGTGGGGAAGCCAGAAGGACTGCATGTAATGTCCTCCAGTTCATCATTGAGGCCTCATCCACAATAAGCAGATTACAATCTAACTCCTTTTTAGAGAATCCTCTTGGACCAAATCCTAAAAGGGAATGTACTGTCCGTGCATCTTCTCCGAGCCTCTGCGCTGCCTTTCCTGTAAGCGCTGAAAGCTGTGTATTGGGTATAATCCCTGCTATCCTTTCAAGAAGGGTTGTCTTGCCTGTTCCTGGACCGCCTGTAAGGATAGTGTATTTATTTGCTGCTAATTGAGAGAGAAGCTCATGTGCCTTTTTACTATCCCCATTGCCATTATCAGGCAAAACTATCTCATTAACTGCCCCGTTGCTATCAGGCTTGACTTCAGCGAGCATTTTAAGCGCACTCTTTCTTAAGAAGTATACCCATGGGAGATAGACATAGCCTCCATCAAAGATGGGCATATTCCCGCTTATTTTTCCTGCCTTCATAATCTCTATCTCTCCCTCTACCTTATCCTCTTCCATATCCAACATCTCAGCCAGTTCAAACATAAGGTGATTTTCAGTGATGGATTCCCTACCGTTCTTATATGCCTCTTCAAGGATATGATATGCGTAGGCATAGACAGTAAGAATGGGAGCCATGGGGGTTTGCGTTCTCATGGATATAACCTTGGATGAATGAAAGTCAAGGTGCTTATTGAGGTAAAAGAGATAAGGATTAGAAAGATACTTAACCTGTTTTTTTAGCTTCCATGACAGAAACTTTTTAAGAACTGCCTTTCTACCCATATAATATAGAAGCACCAATGTATCTTTCATCAATAAAGGTTCGTTATCTGTAAGAGATGTTTCTAATTTACCTTCTCCCTTTAGCTTTTCTGTATGCTTTATGACGTTTCTGTAAATTCTCTCAAGATTGAGCGACAGTATCTCTGTCCTGCCGGCAAGATACAGGTTACCCTTCCCATTTTTACTACCTCTTTTTTCTTTATCTTTGACTGCAATCGCCTGAGACTCTACCAATGGAGGGGTATAGTTATTTTCTCTTTCCTTTTTCTCTATAATCCATGTGCGGGAGTTGATTCTTATCTTATTATTTTGTCTTTCAACTACAAGCCCTTGCATGTTAACTCCTTTTGTTGTTCTGTTTTTTATTATTTTGTCTTTCAACTACAAGCCCTTGCATATCAGCCTCCTATCTTGCCTGCCTATCGGCAGATACACCTGTCTGAAAAAGCCACTCCACATCTTCCAAGCTGCGTGCAAGGATATAGACCCCGCCCGCATCCCTTATCTTCGCCTCAAATATCTTCTGCTCATCAGATTGTTTGCCGTTTGGAGCTTTAACCTCAATGAAGACGGTGAACCCGTTTTTCACTGCAATGAGGTCGCACAGCCCCTTCTGTCCATACATAGAGGGTGGAACCCTGAAGACAAACCAGCCATATACGCTGAGTGCATATTTAATCTGCTGCATAATAGCCTTTTCGGTTATCTTTAACTTTATGGTATTTGGTGTTGCCTTCATATAACTTCTTTCCCTCTCCTGTATTGGTTTTCTGAAGATCAACTATCTGAATAAGTTTATCTAAATAAGTATTAATTCCTGGATTCCTGGATTCCTGGATTCTCGGAGTTAATGCCTATAAGGAAAGACATATTGGGTTAACTTCATATGGTCAGCAGTAATAATAAAATATTGGGGATATAGAAAATAAATTTGCCAACTACCCCGTATGGAGGTGGGATGAATATAAGTGGGGATCATACAAAATTGACTAACATAGCAAATAAAAACTTGACTAACATAATACTTAAAAAATATAATCAAGAGAGAAACAACCAGGAAATTCGTCAAGGAATTTCAATGAAAGGGAAGGTGTGCTTTGACAAAAAATCCAAAAAATATTATGTCGCATGGTACCATGCCGGGACTCGAAAAACAATAAAACTATGGTACTACAATGGGAATAAAAAAATACCCTTCAGAGGAAAATATGGAAAAGAACTTGCACGGCGGATGCTTGACCAGATGCGGGGTGATTATGAGAATGGTGTTTTCAGGCTTGAAAAGTATACTCAAAGGGCATCTGATGTTATTCTTTATTTAAGAAATTGGATTGAAGCAGTAAAAAATACTATTACTCCCGCTACATACAAAGATTACAAAAATAGTATTGAAAATCATATCGTGCCTTTCTTTGAAAGCAATAATACCCAGCTTCACGAAATACAATACGATACGCTACTTAACCTTCTTAATTCTATCAACAGAAACGGAAAGGGTAAGTTAAATGTAATGTACTGCTTTCACGCATGTCTTGAGTATGCTTTGAGGTCGAATCGTATATCATCAATGCCTCCCTTCCCAAAAAAGAAAATGTATCAGATTATTGAACCTGTGATTAAATGGTTACCATCAGAGAGGCAGGGGGCAATTATAAATGCTATTCCGATGGAACATCAACCGATCTTCTGGTGGCTCAAATACCATTTGAGAAGACCCGGAGAAGCAATGGCATTATATAAAGAAGACTTTGACGGGAGAGTGTTTACGGTAAAAAGGGGGTTCTCAAATAAGAAACAGATTAACCGTACAAAAACAGGGGAAATTCATTTGATTCCTGCTGTCTCTTCGTTTATTCCGTATATTGAAATAGAAGAAGAGAAACAAAGAAAGTGTTGTATTGTGTCGCCATACTTTTTTGTCAACCCGAAAAGCAAAAAACCCGGTAAACACTATACTCTTGTATTTCTTGAATCACTATGGAGAAAGGCGTGTGAAAAAGTTGGGGAAAGTATAACGCTGTATCAGGGAACAAAACACAGCACAGCAAGTCAGATGATCAATGAAAGAAACTACAGTCTTTCAGAGCTTCAGATTGCAGGTGACTGGGCAAGACTGGAAAGCACAAAAAAATATGGAAAGGTAGAAATCAGCACAAGAAGAACACTGTTAGAAGGTAAGATTGTAGACCTGAAAAAATTAGACCTAAAAAAATTAGACCTGAAAAAAATCTCGAATGAGAAAATCTCGAATGAGAAAATCTCGCTTGAAAAAAACATCTCGTAAAAATCCTCATAAAAGGGTTCAAATAATTTTTCGCACGATTTCGCACGAAATCATAATTTATAACTTATTGATATTATTAGAGATTTGGCGGAAGTGCATGGGAATCGAACCCACCTACCAGCTTGTGACCGGTACACTGGTTTTGAAGACCAGGAGGCCCACCAGGCGCCTTGGCACTTCCATTGTATAATTTATGCGATAGTATATCTATTGTCAAACATTATTGCCTATTCTTTCTCATACAAACTGCCCTGTACAGGGCATCTTCACTTGTACCTTCAAGAATGTAATGGGGTTTTTCTTTGATTTCCGTTCTGTTAAGAAGATAAAGATGTTTATCATAAAGAAATGCATAGAGCGTTATATACTCCTTCTTCTTACAATGTATTTCAGTAAGAAACATACCATAGGCTGCATCATCATAGATTATAATATCAATCCCTTTCATATATGCCTTATGTATAATTCTTCCCTTTGTTTCATCACTAAGAATATGTAACTCCCATACCCTTAAAGAGCCTTCATCAAGGTATTCGATGGAATCTCTATCATAGTATGCATCGTCATCTCCCCGGGTGATGCCATAAAATTTCCAGTCCGAACTGAATGTACCATTCAAAAAAATTATAATAAACACACACGGAAGACAGAGAATTATATAGAGATGTTTCAATCGCTTCTCCTGAAGGAATATATTTTACTTTTTTTATAACTCTGCTACAATGGGATATGAAAACATATGGACAAAATAAAAATTGCGGAGGCATCGATGTATCTCCATATCAGGAATCATAAGACGCTTTTTTTCCTTTTTGGTGTAATATCTTTTCTTGTAGCTTCCCTTACCTATGGATTTGAGGCTGATATCAAAGCCGTGTACTTCTCATCTTATAATTTAGCTATCCAGGAAATCGTAAAAGAGATAGAAACCGCAACAATGGAAATTCTTGTCATTGATAATTCCCTGCTAACAACCTCCATAGCAAAGGCGCTCGTTAGTGCCCGGAAGCGAGGTGCATCAGTTGAGGTCATTATCGATAATACGAAGAAACCATCCACCCAATCACCCATTGATCTCCTTATGAAGGCAAAGATACCGGTCTATCTGGATAGTACCCATACATGGGTGCACAATAATATAATCATCGTTGACAAATCTATTGTGGTTACCGGATCCTTCAACCTTCTTAAAGCAGGACTGGAGAAGAATAGCGGGAATCTCCTGATTATAAAATCAGGAAGCCTTGCATCAAAATATATCGAGAACTGGTACAAGCATAAAGAGCACGCACGAGCCTTAAAGGGAAAATTTTAAATTTTCTTTTCTTTTTTGTCGTATTCTTCTTGACAAATTTTTTTAATTCCTTACAATGTTTATGAAGATGAATTTTTCCAATCCAATCACGGGAAAATAAGGATGAGCGAAAGAATCTTTAATGCAATCGAATTTGCAGCAAAAGCACACAAAGGACAATATCGCAAGGGTACCAATATACCCTATATCATCCATCCAATCCGAGTTGCTAAAATCCTTATTGAGAGTAGATGTCCTGAGGATGTGGTAGTAGCTGGTATCCTCCACGATACGCTGGAGGATACATCGGTTACCATTGATGAGATACGAGAACAGTTTGGTGACGCAGTCGCAGCTATTGTTGTCAGCGTATCGGAACCAAATAAATTAGATGCCTGGGAAATTAGAAAAAGGTTTGCCATCGATTCACTGAAAAACGCACCTAATGAAGTATTGCTTGTTGCCTGTGCTGATCATTTTGATAATATTGTAGAGATTGAAGACGCCTTTGGTATGATTGGCGACGATGTATGGCTCAGATTCAACAGACCCAAAGAACAGCAAGGCTGGTACTACAAATCCCTCGCTGATATCTTTTCTCGCAGGACTGACGATGAAAGAATACAGTTTCTTGCCACCCGCCTGAAATACAAAGTCCAGAAGATATTCGCCTGACCCTACATTTCACTACGAAACTATATATCATACTTCTCTCATTAGGTACTTATACTGCTTCTATGGTAGATGGGGGCTTTGAAGTAATGTTATAAGTTACACTCACAACCCCTGGCACCTTTTTACAAACCTTCTTTGCTATCCTGAAGAGCTTAGTATAGGGGAGCTTTGTAGGCGTCGCTTTTCGTGCATCAACGCTATCCCAGCATCTAACTTCTATCTGGAAACCAAAGTCCCTTTTCCCATCCCGTATACCTGTTACTTTGTCCTCATGAAGGATTGCCATATACTGGAATGCCTTTACGTCCTTAAGCTCCTGCTCAACGATAGCTGTTGCCGTTCGTACTGTTTCTATCTTCTCCCGTGTTATTTCACCAATCACCCGTGCTGCAAGAGCGGGACCAGGGAAAGGGATACGTTTGTAAATTGACATGGGAAGACCAAGTGCCGCACCAACTTTTCGTACCCCATCTTTTCTTAGCTGTACAAGAGGTTCAATAATCTTGTAACCAAAGGCTTGCTGTGGGTCTATGCCAAGTTGTTCAAATACATTATGTTGCCTTTTTATTCCAGCAACGGTTTCATCTATATCTGTAAGGATAGTGCCCTGGAGAAGACACGTGGCACCGCTACCCTTTACAAGCTCACCAAAGATATCTTTATAAAAGGTCTGGGTAATGGCTTCCCTCTTTTGCTCCGGGTCGGTAATGCCTTTAAGGGCATAGAAAAATCTATCCTGAGCATCAACCACCTGTACTTTTACTCCCATCCTTTTGAAGAGTTTTACAATACGCTCAGGCTCCTGATGGCGCATAATACCATTGTCAACAAAAAAGGTGAGAAGGCGATTTCCAATGGCTCTATGGGCAAGCATGGTGACAACAGAAGAATCTATACCACCGGAGAGGGCATTTATTGCCCTGCCGTCTCCAACTATCTCCCTGATTTCTTTTATCTTTTCAGCAATAAACTTTTTTGTATTGAGTTTAGATGCCCTTATTTCTTTTATTTTAACCATAAAACCCCCTGTTGATTCATTCATTTACTTATAGTGCTATAAAATCAGGTATTCTTTTTTTTGTCAAGTGGAAAAGGTGCCAGGATATATGTTTTCTTTAAGCAAAAAATACAAAATTAAAGAACCAACAAAAATTAAAGGGTATAGTCTAACATCAGGAAACACAAGGTCTTTTTTTCTTGACAATAACCTGGTATCGTGAAATACTTAAAACCAACTATATATATTGTTGTGAGACCCCCTTCCTATTATAAAAATTAGGAGGTGTTATGGAAAGATATAACAAAATTGTAGAAAAACTTAGTATTTGGATGCAGGCAATTGCAGGATTTGCCCTTGTATTCATTATGTTTCTCACCGTAGCAGATGTTGTGGGCAGACTGTTTGGTCATCCTATTGTTGGTACCTTCGAAATTGTGGGGCTTGGGGGTGCTGTAATTATAGGCTTTGCCATTCCCATTACTTCATGGCTCAGAGGCCATGTTTATGTAGATTTTTTTGTCCAGAGATTTTCAAAAACCACAAAAGCTATCATAAATATTTGTACACGCGTAATAAGTATTGCACTATTTATAACAATTGGGTGGAACCTTTTTATAATTGCCTATGAATACTACAAATCAGGAGAGGTCACCCTGACACGGCAACTTCCTTTTTATCTTATAGCATATGGTATGGGAATCTGTTGTTTCATACAGTGCCTCGTCCTCATAAGCGACATCATGAAAGTTATTGGAGGCAAATATGAATGAAATCATCGTTGGTATCATAGGATTAATTGTTGTATTATTAATGTTTCTCACGGGCATCGAGCTTGCCTTTGCTATGATATTGATTGGCTTTCTCGGGTTCGGCTATCTCATTTCGTGGGGTGCTGCCTTTAATCTTTTAGCAAAAGACATATTTGATGTCCTGAACTCATATAGTTTTACAGTCATACCCCTCTTCGTGTTTATGGGTCAGCTTGCATTTAATTCAGGTATTGCGAAAAGGCTCTTTGACGCAGCGTATAAATTTATAGGCCATATCCCCGGTGGCCTTGCCATGGCAACCGTTGCCGGTGCAACTGTATTTAAATCCATCTGTGGTTCCTCTCCTGCAACTGCAGCAACCTTTGCAAGCGTAGCTGTACCTGAAATGGAGCGTTATGGATATGACAGAAGATTATCAACAGGTATTGTGGCGACTGTGGGAACCTTAGGCATAATTATTCCCCCGAGTGTTACGCTTATCGTCTATGGCATTATTACAGACCAATCTATTGGTAGACTTTTTCTTGCAGGAATTTTCCCCGGTCTCGTTATTGCATTTTTCTTCATATGTATTATTTATGGGTGGTGTAAAATCAATCCAACAGTTGGGCCTGTGGGTCCTAAGTTTAAATGGGGACAGAGGCTCCGTGCAATGCCTGAAGTTGTCTGGGTAGTATTTATCTTCTTTCTTGTTATTGGTGGCATTTTAAAAGGTTTCTTTACTCCTACTGAGGCAGGAAGTGTTGGAACATTTCTCGTTCTTCTTCTTACCGTTTTAAAGAGAGATCTCAATTTTAAAGCATTTATAAAGTCAGTTGTAGAATCTGTCCGAACTGCCTGTATGGTACTATTCTTGATAGCAGGTTCTACAGTTCTTGGTCATTTTATTGCAGTAACAAAAATTCCTATGATTGCTGCTGACTGGATTGTATCCCTGCCTCTATCTTCATGGCTTGTACTTATTATTATCGCTCTTATATACCTTCTTGGCGGTTCTTTCATAGATGATCTCGCCTTTATGATTCTTGCAACCCCTATCTTTTATCCTGCAATTATAAAACTTGGCTACGACCCTTTATGGTTCGGCATCATGATAGGCATTACTGTCATGGTAGGTGTAGTCATTCCCCCTGTTGCAATCAATGTTTTTGTAGTAAAAAATATCACAAAAACACCATTTGGTGTCATATACAAAGGCGTGTATCCATTTCTGTTAAGCCTCATCGTATGTGCTATATTACTCTTTATCCTTCCTCAGCTTGCTACATGGCTTCCCATGAAATTAATGGGGGCTCTTACATAAGAGAAGACATGAGACCTTTGCATAATGTGCGAAGGCCTCAAAATCCATCGCAGATGGGTTTTATAACTTGTTAATAGTAAAAGAAATTATATAGGGAATCTAAGGGGATGTCCCCTCAGAGTGAGACCTTTTACAAAGGTCTCACTTCTTTATACAATAGTTTTCAGTTTTTCTTGAAGGTTTCTGGTAAACTCCTTTTCTACATCCTTTGCCTTTGCCCTCATGATCCTGTCACCGAACATGGCGAGTTTTCCAACGATATTTACATCTGATTTATAGGTTACCTCTACCTCACCTGGTGCAACCTCCTTCAAATCAACCGCGGTCTTGTTCCTGAAGTGGCCTAACTTTGTGACGTCCTCGCCTTCACCTTCTATCTCAATATGAGTTGGTCTTTCAATTTTGGTGAGCCTATTTACGAATTTCAACTTCGCTGATATTGGTCCTACCTTCTGCTTGACCACACATTCATAAGTGGTATCGTCTATCAGTTTTACCGACTCTGCACCTGGCATACAGGTCATTATGGTATCTGGTTTAAGCAGAAAGTCAAAGAGCTTATCAATTGGCGCCTTCAATTTAAAACCACCTTCTATAATCATAAAATCCTCCTGAAAATCTATTTTTCTTTTAACTTTTGACTGCTATTTCTGTGCCTTTTCAATAACCTCGGCAAGAATCTCATAGCTCTTGTTTCCTGGTGTTGTTGCCTGTTCAATCAAAAGGTCTATAAAGGACAGGCCCTGGGCATTCACCCAATCCCTGTGTGCCTTATCACCTGTACCAAACATATGTCTTGCACAATCTATGGCTGTACCTGTCTTTGCCTTCTTACCACAAACAGGGCATATTACTGGTTTTTTCTCTTCGCTCATTGCACTCCTCCTTTATTTTTTGCTATTTTTCTCTTTTTCCCTCTTCTCCTTTAACGTATTAAGCACCATCTCAGGCTTTATAGGGCATTCCTTTATCTGAATGCCAAAAAGATGGAAGAGGGCATTGCCTATAGCAGCGGCTGTCGGGTTGGTCAGGCCTTCACCTGCCTCTTTTGCACCATATGGACCCTCTGGCTCATAGGTATCTATCTCTGCAACAGGGGTTGGAGGCATCTCTGTCGCCCTCATTACCTTATAGTCCACAAGGTTGGGGTTCATCAGTTTGCCATCTTCATAGGGCATATATTCGAGGTAGCCATAGCCCGCTGCCATGGAGAACGCACCCTCAAGCTGGCCAATCAATCCAAGGTGGTTTATAGGCTGACCACAGTCATGGGCAGTAAGACTATCCACAAGCCTTATCTTTCCTGTCTCCTCATCCACCTCTACCTCAACACCCTGGAGCATGTAACTGTATGCTGGAGATATCATGCCTTTTCTGTGGGGCGTATAGTAGCCCCTGCCTATTATCCTGTGACCATCTTTACCACGGAGTGCCTTCTTAACCAGTTCTGTATAATCATTGCCCCTTTCTGGACGGGCAATGGCATGGACCCATCTGTCTTTTATATCAAGGTCATATACTATATTCATTCCTGACTGAGCATATGCAAATTCAAGGAGTTGCCTCTTTGCATCCTCTGCAGCCATCTTTACTGCATTACCTGCCATAAGTGTCTGCCTTGAACCCCATGCACCGAGGTCAGGGGGACAGAAGTCTGTATCGCCTGAATGTACCTTTATATCCTCAACCTTAACACCAAGCGCCTCTGCACAGATTATAGCGAGAGTTGTGTTTGAACCCTGGCCTATATCCTGGGCACCTACATGGAGTTCCACTGTGCCATCCTGATTTATAATGACCATTGCAGCTGAGAATGCGTATGGTGTATCAAACCAGTTGAAGATACCACCTGACATAAATCCAGCTGCAGAGATACCGATGGCTCTGTTCTTTGGTAGCTTTCCTTTTGTTTTTATCCATTTTTGAATCTCATCGAAGCACTGCTGGATGCCACAACTCTGGATGGTTGCCTGACCTGGAATAACATAGGCTTCGTGATGAGCATTCTTCCTTCTCATCTCAATCGGGTCAAGGCCAAGATCTGCTGCGATCCACTCAATCTGTTGTTCAGAGCACCACATGGCCTGGGGTGCACCAAATCCACGCATGGATGTGGATGGTAATGTATTCGTATAGACCCTGTAGCCATCATAACGATAGGCCTTCCACCTGTATGGGAAGGAATGGAAAAACCCTGTGAGGTAAAGGGCGGTTGCACCCATACCTGTGTATGCACCGCCGTTTGTGAAGACCTTTGCTTCACGGGCACAGAAGGTACCATCCTTCTTTACTCCTGTCCTGGTGTAGTAATACATAGGGGTTCTTCTCTTTGTGGCAATAAAATCTTCTTCGCGGGTATAGACTATCTTTACAGGTCTCCGTAATTTCATGGAGAGGACAGCACTACAGAAGATTGCTCCATCAAGTTCGAACTTACCACCGAAACCACCACCAACATAGTGGCTGATTACCCTGATATCACCTTCCCTGATGCCAAGGACACCTGCCATCAATGCCTGCATGTAATAAGGTGACTGGTTGGAGTGATAAATAGTAAGTTTTCCATCAGGGGTATAGCTGGATACTGCGCAGCGTGTCTCCATACACATATGTGCCTGACCACCGCACTTGAACCAGTCTTCCCTTATGTAATCTGCTTCTTCAAAGGCTTCCTCCACATCGCCCCATTCTATATGTCTTGTAACATTTATATTTCTCTCGAAACCTTCATGGATCTCAGGGGCATCCTTCTTTATTGCATCAAGGGGTTCAAATACAGCAGGAAGGACCTCATAATCGACATCAATAAGGTTTAATACCTTTTCTGCTATCTCCTCTGTAATTGCTGCCACTGCTGCTACAGGCTCGCCAATGTATCTGACCTTATCAACAGGGAGTATCTGCTCATCGCAGAGGTCTTTGTATCTTCTCCATATACCCTGTTTCACACCGAGGGTGTCTTTGCCTGTTACCACACCCATTACCCCTGGCAGTTCAAGGGCTTTGCTGAAATCGATATTTAAGATTTTGGCATGGGGATGGGGACTCCTCAATATCTTTCCATAAAGCATACCCGGGAGTTTTACATCAAAGGTATATACAGCCCTTCCTGTGACCTTTGCTACGCCATCTATATTACGGACGTGGGTATTGATTACATGAAATTTTGTATGAGGGTATAATACAGCATATTTCTCTATCATGACTTAACCTCCATATATTTACCTTTTGCTACTGCCTGGATGGCTCTGACAATGCTGTTATAGCCAGTGCAGCGGCAGATATTCCCTTCGATCCCTTCTCTTATCTCCCATTCTGTCGGATTTGGATTCTCATTGAGCAATGCCTGAGCTGACATTAACATGCCAGCGGTACAGAAGCCGCACTGATATGCGCCTTCATCGAGGAATGCCTCCTGGACCGGTGCAAGCTTACCATCCTTCTCGAGACCCTCCACAGTTGTAATCTTGTAGCCTTCAGCCTGGACTGCAAGGACAGCGCAGGATTTAACAGACATACCGTCAATCATAACTGTGCAGGCACCGCAGGATACTGTATCACAGCCCCTTTTTGTCCCTGTGAGCCCTATATAGTCTCTAATTGCCTCAACAAGAAGTGTCTTAGGGTTTATATAAAGCTCATAATCTATCCCGTTTACATTTAAGGTTATCAACCTCTTTTCCATATTCTTTAGACCTCCTTTCTAACCTCTTGCCTCTTCATAGGCCTTCTTCAATATTCTCTTTGTCAGTACGCTTATCAAGTGTTTTCTGTACTCCTCAGATGCATGGATATCTGCCACAGGTTCACATTCCTCAGATGCAATCTTACCTGCTTCTGTAAAGACATCATCATTCAATGCCTTGCCTGCAAGGAACTCCTCTGCCCTCTTTGACCTCTTTGGAATGGGCCCTGCGTTTCCAAGAACAATCTTTGCTTCTTTACATTTTTTATTGCCATTTAATGTTATAGACGCAGCAACACCGACTATACCCATATCACTTTCAAGGAGATTAAATTTCTGATAGGCTGTACCTGTCTTTGGCTGAGGCACAGGCACCTGTATTTCAAGGACAAGCTCGCCTTTCTGGAGGGCAGTCTCGAAATAGTCTACAAAGAATTCATCAAGTGCCATAGTTCTTTCACCCTTTGCGCTTCCCACCTTGATATTTGCCTTGAGTGCAATCAAAACAGGTGCAGGATCACCTGCAGGGTCAGCGTGTGCAAGATTGCCGCAGATTGTGCCCCAGTTTCTTACCTGTATGGATGCGAGTTTGTTCTCCATGGCTACAAGTGCCGGATAGTTTGCCTTCACCACATCCGACTTCTCAACAGCATGATGAGTGGTGGTTGCACCAATCTTCAAGCCACCCTTCTTGTCGAACTTGATATAATTCAGTTCGTCCACATGCTTGATGTCAAGCAGATACTCAGGCGCAATCATCCCCTGCCTCATAATGATGAGTAGGGACTGGCCACCACAGATGACCTTACAGTCATCATGCTCTGCATACATGGCAAGCGCTTCTTTCAGCGTGCCTGGCTTCAGATAATTAAAATCATTTATCATTGCCATCTCCTTTCTTTTATCATTATTTTCCCTTCTCTTTGAACTCCTCCATCTGTACAATATCTTCAATATTTTGCATACACTTTGACCCCACCCTAATAGTCTCAGGTATCTCGAACTTATTATCTTCCCTGTCCTTCACCTTAACATACTGTGCCTTTAACTCCTCAATCTGCTGTTCTCCCAGAGATACACCGTGGTATTCCTTCGAAAAACAGAGATAAAAATGCCTTCCTCTATATATAGCGCAATCAATACAAGCCTCTTTCGAAAAGGGGCACATCATTTTAACCTTTGCCATTAATTGAACCTTATTGACATTAATATATATTTTATCCTTTTTGCAAGTAGTTTATTTATCGTGCTATATCTATAAGCGCTTCTTCAGTATCTGTTACTATTTACTATCTTTCAATCATATTTTCATAAACCATTTTATACAACACTCATGATCTTCCCCCGATTTCATGGACACACAGTTAGGCTACCATATGTTTCCTCTCATATTTCAGAGGAGATAAATAATTCAATGCCGAATGGGTTCGATTTTTCGACGAAAGGAGAACTTGTCTGCTAATTTTTATTTTCATTATGACATTTATACTGTTATACTATAATTTTTAATAACAGCAGGCAACTATGGTTAGTTCTTCAAATAACGAAGAGATAAAATCCATGAAACAGGAGTTAAAGATACTCCGCGAAGTAGCACAGGACATCAGTAGCAACCTGGAGCTCCATGAGCTCTTAAGACGCATCATTGACATGGTGGTAGACTTTACTCGTGCCGATTCATGTCTCATATATCTTTATGATACACAGAATGATGAACTCGTTCTCACTGCATCGAATGATCCCAATCTTAAGGTTCTGGGAAGAATTAAACTGAAGATAGGGGAAGGTGTAACAGGATGGGTTGCGCAGGAAAAGAAGCCTGTAGCTTTAAGCCATGAGGCCTATAAAGATCAGCGATTCAGGACCTTCACCGCCCTTGAAGAAGATAGGTATGAAGCCTTTCTTTCAATTCCTATTCTTTCAAAGGATGAGATTATCGGGGTTATCAACGTTAGACATAGAAAAATACACCACTACCCGGAAGACCAGGTAAATCTCCTCTTTACTATCGGAAGATATCTTGGGAGTAGCATAAGAACTACCATTATGCATGAAGAGGTACTCAAAAAGGCGCACCAGCTGGATCTCCTTTCTCAGATTTCACGTACTATTGTTTCTAATTACTATCTGAAAGAGATACTACAGCTCATTGTGACGATGACCGCCAATGTGATGGGTTCTAAAATTTGTTCAATTATGCTCCTTAATGAAGAGAAAGATGAACTTGTTATTGCAGCGACCCAGAGTTTAAGCGAGGAATACATAAATAAACCTAACTTGAAGGTTGGCCAATCCACAAGCGGGAAGGTGGTGATTCAGAAAAGACCCATCACTGTCCTGGATGTTACACGAGAAAAAGGCTTTATGTATCCTGATGTGGCAAAGAGAGAAGGCATTGTTTCACTCCTTTCTGTGCCTATGATGGTAAAGAACAGGGTGATTGGTGTTATAAATAGTTACACACAGAAGGAACATGTGTTTACAAAAGAGGAGATGAACATACTCCAATCAGTGGCAAATCAGGCAGCAGTTGCTATTGAGAATACAAACCTTACACAGGAAATATTGGCTGCAAAAGAAGCCCTTGAGGCGCGGAAGTTTATTGAAAAAGCAAAAGGTATTTTAATGAAAGAACTTGGCATATCAGAAGATGAGGCATATAAGAAGATTCATAAAAAGAGTATGGATTTACGAAAGACCATGAAGGAGATTGCTGAAGCAATCATCCTCACAACAGAATTAAAAAAAACAATGTAATATCCACAAACTCTATATAAAACTTGACACAGGATAGTAAAAAAGTTATAAAATAAAAAAATTGAATTCCTTAAGGCAGCGTTGACTGAGGGATAAAGAAGATTGGACTCAGGCGTCCAGATCACCAATGGTGGTTTGAGACGCCTTTTTCTTTTTGGAAGTAGACGATGGAAAAAATATTACGTATTGCCCTTGGCCAGATCAATTGTACAGTTGGAGATTTAAATGGTAACCAGAATAAGATTATAGATTATATTGGGAAGGCACACGCCCTTGGAGTAAACATAATATGCTTTCCTGAGCTTGCTATAACCGGTTACCCTCCGGAAGACCTTCTCCTTAAACCTAAGTTCATTGATGATAATTTGCAGGTTATGGAACATATCTCCAGGCTTGTATCTGATATTGTTGTAGTTGTTGGTTTTGTAAACCGTATTGATGAGCGGCTGTACAATGCAGCATCGGTTATGTATGAAGGTTTGGTACATGGCATATACCATAAAGCCATCTTACCAAACTATGGTGTATTTGATGAAAAACGTTATTTCAAGGCTGGTGGAGAACCAGTAATCTTTGCCTATGGTGCTTTGAAATTTGGAACAAATATATGTGAAGACATCTGGTTTAAAGAGGGGCCTACAAGACTTCAGGCAATGGCTGGTGCTGCACTTATTATAAGTATCAATGCTTCACCTTTTCATGCAGGCAAAGGTCACATGAGGGAAGAGATTATAAAAAATCAAGCGAGGGATAACGGATTATTCATTGTTTATACCAATATGGTGGGAGGCCAGGATGAACTGGTCTTCGATGGTGGCAGCATGGTGGTAGACAGAAAGGGCAACATTATTGCCAGGGCCTCGCAATTCAAGGAGGAACTTTTGCTTGTTGATATACCATTTGAATCTATTATTGATGAATCCCAGAAGCCAGGCATAAAAAACACTCAATGGTCCCCCAGGATTATTACTCTGACAAATGAAATACCCCGGAAAATCAAGATACCATTGCCTTCACCTGCTCCTGAGACTACCCTTGAACCTTATGCTGAAATTTATGATGCCCTTATTTTAGG
>DHGO01000180.1:7382-8122 GCA_002402795.1 Deltaproteobacteria bacterium UBA4796 | reverse complement strand
AGTCTTTTTTAATGTCTCAATGAGCGTATGAAATGGAAAGGCACTTCCTGTCATATAGAAAAGGTTTTCACTTTATCATTAATTTATACTTTTTTGTGGGAAGTTTACTTGACATGCTCTAAAAACTCCCCTGTCCATTTTTGCATATGTTCTATATGAGAACCTGGCCAATAAACCTTTTTGCATGTTGGACAAACTCGAAATAATTCATATTTGTGAAATATAAACTCAGGGACAACATGTTCCACATCCTGTTTCTGTATATCAACAAGCCTTGTGTTGCAGAGTATGCACCTACTCATTATTGTTTTAACATGAACGAAAGGTTTTATTAAATTTTTTATTTCTTCAAGCTGTTTCTTTACAGAATCTGATTTGACAATAATGACATGGGGATGTTTGATAGTTCCAGCCTTCTTTGTCAGAAAAAACGATTGCTCATCGAATTTCCCTTGATATTCTCTTAACATTAAATTGTTTTTGAAATACACACAATCCATACCAAGAATTCTTAAATACTTTGAAAGTCTTCCCAGCATAACATCGCAGTAGAATTTCATCTTTCTATCAACTGACGGGCAATTTTTTTTGCTTCTTTAAGAATCTCTTCTTCACCCGGCACGTATCTATTTTCCATTAAAACCCTTCCCATACAGATTACAGTGTCAACAATATACCCATTTGATGCATATACAATGTCTGAGTAGAGATCGAAGTTGGGGACAAATTCCGGTCTTTCA
>DHGO01000180.1:0-7340 GCA_002402795.1 Deltaproteobacteria bacterium UBA4796 | reverse complement strand
TTGCCGGTAATATTGTTGGATTATGGGTGAAAAATTTTGCAAGAAGGGAGGCAAATTTCATTGTTTCTATCAGGTCAAGGTGGTTATTAGAGGCACAACCATCTGTTCCAAAACAATAGGGTATATCTTTTTCTTTAAAGAGAAAGTGTGGAACAACCCTGCCCACACACAATTTCATATTTGATACAGGAATATGAACCAATTTTGATTTGTTCTCTTTCAGAATTATACAATCCCGTTCATCGAGCCAGCATCCGTGGCATCCGATGAATCTGTCGGATAGAACACCAATAGAATCGAGAAACTCTACCGGTGAAAGGCCATAGCGTTCTCTGGAAAAACGTACCTCATCCTGTGTTTCAGAAAGATGCATGTGAATTAGTATGTTATTCTTTTCAGAGAATTCACCCATCCACTGTAAACTCTCTTTTGAAACTGTATAGACAGCATGGGGACCAAATGTAAAAGTCACATATGGTTTATAGCGTGGCGCACATTCATAGAGTTTTATATTATATTCTCTCTGTTCATATGATTTATTTTCATCGAACATATCTATGAATACTGCGCTTATGAAACCCCTTATACCCATTTCGCTGACTGCTTTCGCTGTTGCTTCCCAGTGCCAGTACATATCGTTGAATACCGTTATCCCATTTTTTATCATTTCAAGACAGGCAAGTTTTGACCCCCAGTAAACATCCTCTTCTGTCAGTTTTGATTCAAGTACCCATATCTTATCTTCAAGCCATGTTTTCAAGGGCAAATCATCAGCATACCCCCTGAATAGGGTCATTGCTGCATGTGTATGGCCGTTAATAAAAGAGGGTATGGCAATTTTATTGGAACCGTTAATTATCCTGTCTGCCTGCTTGTTACAACTGGAGGATATATCTTCGATAAGGCCACCATTGATAAAGATATCTTTTGTTTCACCATTTAAAATTACATCTTTTATAAGTATCTTCATGAAAACGCTCTCGATAATATGACCTGTATTATAGTTTCAATTTTGTTAATATTAATCTTGATATTTTTTTCTATCTCGTTCATGGTAAGAGGTCTTTTTATAACGCCATTACAATAGTTATCAATTGAGCATATGCTTGCATAGGGAATATTGTATTCCATACAAAGTGTTGCCTCTGATGCCAGTGTCATTCCTATAACATCGCCAAATTTTTTAAGCATATTTATTTCTGCCCTGGTTTCTAATCTCGGTCCAATTGTCTGTATATATACACCTCCCGGGTAAACGGAAATCTTAATTTCTTTACAGACTTTGTATATATATTTTTGCAGGATTTTATTCATTTCAGGCACCGTAAATCTCATTTCATTATCAAAGAACGTGACAATATTCCATGGTGATATAAAATCATGGGGAATTATAAGCGTACCTGGTTTCAGTTTTATTTTTAAACTTCCAACCGAATTAATGGAAAGCATCTTCTGTACATTAAGGTTTTTCAATGCCCAGATATTGGCTCGATGATTGATTTTGTGGGGTGGTAGGTGATGCAAAAAACCATGGCGTTGAAGAAAAATATTTTTTTTATCTATTCTCACACTGATTTTGCCATAAGGCGTTTTTATGACCTCCTCATCCCATCCTGAGAATATTTTTGAATGTAATAATGATGTTCCGCCGATAATGCAATTCATAGTATTGAACTTTTACTATTTACAATCTTTATGAGTCAAGAGATTTGTATTAATTTCAGGAATTCTTCCTCATTCAAAATAGTCAGTCCGAGCTTCTTTGCCTTATCAAGTTTGGAGCCCGGGTCTTCTCCTGCAACGATATAATCTATATCTTTGCTAATTGATGAAGAAGTTTTTCCACCAAGGGTTTCGACCCTTAATCGAGCTTCTTCCCTTGTCATACCCTTGAGCGTCCCCGTAAAAACAAAAGTGTATCCCTGTAATTTATTGGCAGTCTCTTTTTTGTACTCTATCCTTATATTATCGAGCAGTTTTCTTATTGTTTCCCTGTTTTTTGTATCACGGAAAAACAAAACAATGCTATTTGCTACTTCCGGCCCTATACCGGGGATTGAACGGAGCTTTTCTTCATTGGAAGACATAAGTGTTTCTATGTTTTTAAAATTATCTGCAAGAATTGCGGATATATGTTCTCCAACATGTCTTATACCAAGGGAATATATAAAACGAGCAAAGGGTCTTGTTCTGGAAGCATTAATTGCATCTATGATATTCTGTACAGATTTATCTCCCATTCTTTCGAGGTTCAGCAAATCTTCCTTTTTTAGGTTATAAATATCAGAAACATCTTTTATAATTTTTTTATCCACCAATTGTTCGATTAACTTTTCTCCAAAACCATCAATGTCCATGGCTCTTTTCGAGGCAAAATGGAATATTCTCCCCTTAATCTGTGCCGGACAATTTATATTAATGCATCTTCTTACCGCTTCATCAGGTGGCCGAATTACCTTTTCCCCACAAACAGGGCATTTATCAGGCATCCTGAATGGTTTTACATGCTTTCGTTTTTCTTTGATGACTCTTACAACCTCCGGAATAACATCGCCTGCCCTTGTTACGATTACAGTATCGCCAATCATTATATCTTTTCTTTTGATTTCATCTTCGTTATGGAGGGTTGCCCTCGATACTTCAACTCCACCCACTACAACAGGTTTTAAAACTGCAACAGGTGTCAGTGCTCCTGTCCTGCCAACACTTACGATTATGTCTTCTATGACTGTTGTTTCTTCAAGGGCTGCAAATTTAAATGCAATTGCCCATCGGGGAGAGCGTGATACAGTACCAAGTCTTTCCTGATAATCGAGCCTGTTTACTTTAATCACAGTGCCATCAATTTCATAGGGTATCTCTTCCCTTATGGAATTGATAAAGTTATAGTGCGATATAAGTTCATCAAAGGTTTTACACAGCTTTGTATATGGGTTGACCCTGAAGCCCCACTGCTTTAAATAATCGAGGATCTGGTAGTGAGTGTTAACCTTCATGCCAATCAATTGCCCCAGTCCATAACAGTAGATATTTAATCTCCTTTCTGCAGTAATTCTTGGGTCAAGCTGTCTAACAGACCCGCTCGCTGCGTTTCTTGGATTTGCAAAAAGAGGTTCACCTGTTAATTCTCGCTTTCTGTTAAGTTCAAGAAACTCTTTTTTACCCATGTAGACCTCCCCCCTTACTTCAAGCCTTTCGGGTGCAGGAAGCTTGGGATTCAAAAGAAGCCTCATGGGGATTGATTTTATAGTCCTCAGGTTCTGGGTTATATCTTCTCCTACATAACCATCTCCTCGTGTTGAGCCAAGCACAAATTCTCCATTCACATATACAAGCTCAACAGCAAGGCCATCGATTTTTACTTCCATTACATACTCTACATCATTTATATTGAGAAGTTTTTTTACTCTTTTATCGAATTCGACAACCTCTTCGACAGACATAGCATTCTGGAGGCTCAACATAGGAACTGTATGGGTTACAGTAGAAAATGCTTCAAGCGGTTGTGCTCCAACACGCTGAGTGGGTGAGAGAGGGCTCTGAAATTCAGGATATTCTTCTTCAAGTTTTGCCAATTCTCTGAGAAGCCTGTCATACTCAGCATCGGAGATAACCGGGTCGTCGAGCACATAATAACGATAGTTATGATATTCCAGTTCCTTTCGCAGTTTTTCTATCTTCTCGCGTATATGTTCCTTATCCATCAGTCTTTTCTGCCCCTTTCTTTGAAAGGAAAGCGAGTGACTCTATATGTGCAGTATGGGGGAAAAAGTCAAAAGGTATGATTTGTTTGATGTTATAACCATATTTTTGCAGGTCTTTTAAGTCCCTTGCAAACGTTGATGGGTTACATGATACATATGCAATATAATTGCAATCTATTTTTTGAAGAAGGTTCAATCCTTCTTTGCTCATGCCACCTCGTGGTGGGTCTATAATCAGAAGGTCAGGAGACCCGATATTGATTGTTCTGAGCATATTTTCAACCTTATCCTCATAGAACAGGCAGTTTGTTATGCCATTGAGCTTACAGTTTTCAAAGGCGTTTATAATGTTGGTAGGATTCGAATCAATGCCGATAACTTCTTTTGCAACTCTCGACAGGAATATTTCAATGGGACCTATCCCGCAATAGAAGCCAACAACATTCGTCAGATTATTAGATTTTGCAAAATTTACAATTGTATTATAAAGATTTTCTGTTGCCAGAATATTTGGTTGATAGAATGATTCGGGATATATATGGAATGTGAACCCACCCAGCCTGTCTTCAATATATTGATTCCCGAAGAGATGTATCTTCTTTTCATAATAAATTACATCCGTATCACGATAGTTTATAATCCTGAAGAAGCTTTTGACTTCAGGAATTTCGTTAACAAGCAAATTCCATAGACCATTCAAATCAGGGGTTCCTCCACCTGTTGTTTCAAGGATGAACATTATTTCGCCTGTGGATTCTGCAATTCTTATTATAAGATGCCTCAGGAATCCTTTATGTGTAGCCAGATCATAAGGGGCAAGATTGAGGGTACTTAAAAAATCCAGAAAGACAGGGATTATTCTTTCAAGTACAGGGTTGAAAATCATGCACCTATCTATGGGAGTTATACGTCCTGTATACTGTCTGAAAGGAGAAGCTCTCTCACGCAAACCCAGGGCGATTTTCCCTTTCTTTTCTCCGAAAGATAATTCAATCTTGTTTCTGTAAAAATATTTCTTCGGTGAAGGAATTATGGGAGCCACTTCAACCTTTTTTGTGTCCACCTTGCCGATTCTTCTCAGTGTCTGCAATAGATAGTTTTCTTTGATTGATAATTGTTTTTGATAATCTAAATCCTGCATCATACAACCGCCACAGGATTTGAAGTAAGGACATTCAGGGGTAATTCTTGAAGGGGAGGGCGTTTCTATTCTGATGACCTTTCCGTATGCATATCGCTTTTCGACCCTTACCACCTTTACCCTGACAATATCACCAACAATTACGTTCGGAACAAAGATTGAAAGGTTATCAATCTTACCAACACCGTAATCATTTGGAAGGGCATTATCGATAATCTCAACAGTACATTCGGTATTCAGTAATTGTTTATTTTCCATATTTCTCAATCTATTCATTTTTTGTGTTCTTCAAAAATTTGTGCTGAAAAGATATAAATCTCTGTGTCCTTTTCTGTCCAGGCATTGGGCATAAGCCCTGCCTTAATACATGTCTGCCTCAAGAACTCTTCTCTGCTCCATAAAAAGGAGCTTGCCACCTGAGGAAGGAGCAACCCTGTTCTGTTTCCTTTGACAATGTAAAGGCCATGCCTGCCAATTTCAATCTTATCAGGACTGTCAATACGAGTAAAAGGACTCAAAACGGATATTTCAATATGAATATCATTTAATTCTTCTTTGGTAACAGGAACGAATCTTGTATCTCTTGAAGATGCGGCAACAGTCATTTCCATAATAGCCTTATAAAGAGGCTGTGAAGGCGTAATGTAACCAACACATCCTCGTAGATTGCCCTTCTTTGTTAGTGTAACGAAGACCGCTTTGTTTTCTTGAAGCTTTTTATTTCGTATATCTACCTGTGGAAGGCGTTTACTGGTAACATATTCATTGAGTGTATTCCTGGCAAGCGAGAGAAGCTGTTCCTGTTCCTTTTTATTGAGGATACCTTCATCTATTGATTTATAGAAGGCAACTGCACCATATCCAACAACACGGTTTTTGTCTCCTGTAACATCCCCTGAATTAGCATAATTAAGGACTTTTACCTTACCGTCAAATTTCTCTGAAACCATCATAAGCGTAATAACTGCTTGAGCACCGCATAATTCACACACACCTTTTTCAAGAAGCTCCGTTAATTCTTCAATTTTAAGATTTTCTATATTCCGTAAAGTTAATGCGTCAGTTTTACCGGCTCTGTTGTATGAGTGGAAGTGAGACATATCAGAAGAAGCGACAATAAGAATGCCTTTCGGGTTTTGCTTTAATAAATTAAAAAGCGCTTCAGAAAGTGTTTTGTAATCATTTTCATTTAGATGTCCGGTAACAAGGGGGACAATTTTAAAGTTTTTAAGCACCTTCTGGAGAAATGGAAGCTGTACTTCAAGGGAATGCTCTCGTTCAAAGGCAGGGAAAAAAGGTTTGATGGATTTGTATTTTTCAGTCAATATGCGGGCAATTTCATGGTCAATCGGGACTCTTCCAAGAGGTGTTTCCCACAGGCCAGAAGGGTAAATGGCAATCCCTGTAAATGGTATGTAGTGGCTTGGACCAACGAGTATTACAGTCTTATACTCTTTTTCCTTTAGCTGATGATACACTGATGCTGCAACCATTCCTGAATATTCGTATCCCGCATGGGGAGCTATTATACCAAAGACATGGTCCTGTATTTTTTCACTTTTACCTTCAGCCTCTTTTAGGTAAGTATCAAGCATCCTTTCAAGTGTGCTTTTCTCTGCAGGGTAAAAGGAACCAGCATAAACAGGCTTACGTACCTTTAACTGTGTCTCCTGAGCCTGACTCAAGCTCGATAGAACAAGTATAAGAATAAAACATAGAAGGATTTGTACTGATTTCCCCACTGACCATGTATCACTGACCACTGAACACTGTTTTAAACCGTCCATATTCCTCCAATTTTTTCTCCACAGAATTTACATTTTCCATTCTTTAAATTGTTCTCTAATATGTTGTATCCTGCCCTTTTTATAAGAATTTTTTTGCATTTATGGCAATAGGTGTTTTCTCCATGGTGTCCCGGGACATTTCCGATATAGGAATAAAAAAGGCCTGCTTTTATGGCGATTTCTCTTGCCTTCTCAAGGGTGCTTACCGGTGTTGGCGAGATACCGGTCATCTTATACATGGGAAAAAAGCGGGAAAAGTGTACCGGCACATCAGCACCTGCATCTTTTCTTATCCATTCACACATATCTGTAATCATCTTTATATCATCATTGTGTCCGGGAATAACAAGGTTTGTAATTTCAACCCATACCCCGGATTTTTTGAGGGTTTTTATAGTTTCAAGTACGGGTTCGAGTTCTGCTTCACATAGTTTGTTATAAAAGGTTGAACTGAATGCTTTCAGGTCAATGTTTACAGCATCCATATACTTTGAAAGCTCCTTCAAAGGCTCCTGATTGATATATCCATTTGAATGAGAAACATTCAATATGCCTTTACTGCGTGCAATCTTTGCTGTCTCCAGCATATATTCGTAGAAGTTTGTAGGTTCTGTATAGGTATAGGCGATACTCTTGCATCCATTAGTCTTTGCCATGGAAACAATCTTTTCTGGTGGATTGTAGCTGTTTATTGTTTCAAGAGGAGAC
>DHGO01000146.1:22839-26042 GCA_002402795.1 Deltaproteobacteria bacterium UBA4796 | reverse complement strand
ATATTTGACGTCAAATTAGTATAAGGAGTCTATAAGTGCCGTAGAAGCTATTTGTAACCTATTAACAAAGAAGGAAAAAACAACATTAGGACAGGCATTGAAGGAAATAGAGACCAAGATTAGTTTACACCCAGCTTTAAAAGATGCATTTAGCAGCTTATATGGGTATACAAGCGATGCTGAAGGCATACGTCACGCTTTACTTGATGAACCTAATCTCAGTTTTGAAGATGCAAAATTTATGTTAGTTTCATGTTCTGCGTTCATCAATTATCTTATCAGTAAAGCACCAAAGGCAGGAATTAAAATATGAGTTGCACGGCAGATAACACAGCATATACGCTGCAGGCTCTAACGCCCTTGCCCTTCGGGACATTACCTTCGGCAATGTCGAGTATAATAGGGTCGAATCTTTATTCTTTACTTCGCCGGGGACTGAGAAAACGGTCTTGATAGACGCTCATTAAATTATCACTTCCCTTGCCTTCGAGAAAACCGAGGGGATAGGTATAGATAAGGGGAAGGGAATAGTAAGGCATTTATTATATTGACTACTTTTTAATATTGCATTACAATAAGTACAGGTAATGATAAATATTGAAAGCGAGGTGTTGTATGGCTATTACTGCAAGAATTACATCAAAGGGGCAGGTTACCATACCCAAAAAAATCCGGCATATACTGCAAGGTGATGTCGTGGAGTTTGAGGTCTTAGAAGGAAAGGTTATGCTTAAACCGGTGGCAAGCGTGGGGGGTTCACTAAGCAAATATGCAGTTGGATTACAACCAATCGCTGAAGTAAGGAAAAAGGTATGGGGCGAGGTGGCCCATGATAAAGCAAAAAGCTAAACTACCCGATACTAACGCCATTCTCAGGTACTTGCTGAAAGATCATGATGAACACTACAAAAAAGCCGCTTCTTTCTTCGAAGAGGTAAGAATAGGAAAGGAGACTGTTATTATTCTTGAAAGTGTTCTTGTAGAATGTGTATACATACTTACAAAATTTTATAATGTTCCCAGAGAAGAAACGGCAAACATCCTCAGACAATTTCTCGGATACAAAGGTATCGCAAATAGTGACAGAAAGGACTTGATTGATGCTCTTGCCTTCTTTGCTGAATCGAATCTGGATATTGTTGACGCCATTCTTCATATAAAAGCCAGGAACAATCGGTTTACTCTGTTTACTTTTGACAGGAGGCTTGCGAAAAAACAGGAAAATTGAGTGCTTAATCCCATATCCTTTGAGCAATAATGGCGAGGGGTGAAATGTAAAATTAGCAGAAAGACGCATCAAGTCTTTTTCCTTAAATTTTAATACTCCAAAGTTGTTTGAATTTGAAGGGAAAAAAGGAAAGGAGTAATACGAATTATAAAACAATTTAAAACACAGCATAAAAGGTTCGTGCCTTATGGAACTCTCCCAAGTTCTGCCTACGGCATAACTTCTTTTATGCTGGGAATGTTAGGCGAAGTTTCTAAATACGGTGACCGTTTGATTAAACCCATATTTTCCATCAGAACGAGTATCTGTGTCGGGCTATTCCCTGCAAACACGCTCATTACACTCCAGCGGCTNNCTTGCCTCACGACGGTTTGCTTGAGAAAACCCGACACTATGCTCTAATGACATATCCGGGTTGAATGGTAATAATAAAAGAGTTTGAGACATCAAAAAAATAATAGGGAAGGAAAGGCCATCTCATTGCGGGTATACAAAAAAGAGGTAAATGAAAGATAGTTAAAGGAGTGATAGCCTATGGAGCTTATAAAAGAAACAAGTGTGAAAGATATAAAAATAAGGATTTTAAAAGGAGACCTTACAGAGAGTGATGTGGATGCTATTGTGAATGCAGCCAATTCTTACCTCCAGCATGGAGGGGGAGTAGCAGGCGCAATCGTCCGAAAAGGCGGCAACACCATTCAGGAAGAGAGTAACAGAATAGGATTTGTGCCTGTAGGGGAGTGTGCCCTTACATCTGGTGGAAGGCTTAAAGCGAGATATGTAATCCATGCTGTAGGCCCACGATGGGGAGAGGGAGAAGAGGAAAAGAAACTGAGGAATGCTGTAAAAAACACTTTGAAACTTGCAAGCGCTAAAGGCTTTAAAAGTATCTCCATGCCTGCAATCAGCGCAGGGATATTTGGTTTCCCGAAAAAGCAATGCGCTGGAATTATAGTAAATGAAATCGCCCATTTTCTACAAAACGAGACAACCTCCCTTAAAGAAATAAATATCGTTCTCATGGATGATGAGATTGTAGATTTTTTTAAGGAGGCACTGGATAGCCTGGTCAGGGAATAAAAAACATGTGCGGTATATTTGGAATAAATAACCATAAGGAGGCAGCGAATATCACCTACCTTGGACTCCATGCATTGCAGCACAGGGGTCAGGAGAGTGCAGGAATTGCAAGCACCGATGGCTATGGGATGAAATACTATAAGCAAATGGGCCTCGTTTCTGATGTTTTTGGTGAGGATACTTTAAAAAATATCAAAGGGACCTCTGCAATAGGTCACGTTCGATATTCAACAGCAGGCTCAAGTAATATTAGCAATGCACAACCCATTGTTGTGGAGTTTGCTAAAAATCATATTGCAGTGGCTCATAATGGAAATCTTACCAATGCAAAAATCATAAAAGAAACACTCGAAAATTACGGTTCCATATTCCAGACCACAACAGACACAGAAGTAATAGTCCACCTTATGGCACTTTCCAATGAAAAAACGATCCTCGATCGATTGATAAATGCCCTTCATAGAATAGAGGGTGCCTATTCCCTTCTTCTTCTGGCTGACAAAGAGATAATAGCTGCACGGGACCCCTATGGATTCAGACCCCTTGTCATAGGAAAATTAAAAAAATCTTTTGTTATTTCCAGTGAATCCTGTGCCTTTGACCTTATTGAAGCAGAATACATAAGAGAAATCGAACCTGGTGAAGTCGTGTATATTACAAAAGACGGATTACTTTCAGTAAAACCATTCAAGAAGGTAACTCCTAAATACTGTATCTTCGAATTTATCTATTTCGCAAGACCTGACAGTTTTATGTTTGGAAAGACAGTATATTCGGTAAGAAAAGCCCTTGGTCGTGAACTTGCAAAAGAAACCCACATTGATGCAGATATGGTAATTGCTATACCTGACTCAGGAATAAGCGCAGCCATTGGCTATGCCCAGGAAACAGGTTT
>DHGO01000146.1:16909-22794 GCA_002402795.1 Deltaproteobacteria bacterium UBA4796 | reverse complement strand
GAAAACGGATTATAGTAATAGATGACTCTATTGTAAGGGCAACAACAGGGAGAAAGGTTATTAAGATGTTACGTCATTATGGCGCAAAGGAGATTCACTTCAGGGTTAGTTCTCCTCCCACTACCTTCCCCTGCTTCTATGGTATAGATACACCCTCAAGAAAGGAACTCATCGCCTCTTCACACACCGTTGACGAAATAAATAAGCATATGACATCAGATACACTTCAATATCTGAGCATCGACGGCATCAAGAGGGCATTAGGAGATGGTGATTATACATACTGTGATGCATGTTTTACCGGTGACTACCCATCGCGATTCCCTGAGAACATGGAACTTGAACAGATGGAACTTTTTGCAAAAAGATGATTAACAGATACTCATCCTGATGGAAAATCTGGGTTAAAAAAACAACCATTTGATAGAGAGGTTATCATGGATGAAAAGAAAAGGCTTTTAGAGATTCTCAAAAAACTTTCTTATGAAGAAGGAGAGTTTATTCTCAAAAGTGGAAAAAAGAGTAATTTCTACATTGATGCCCGTGAGACTACATTAAATCCTGAAGGTATGTATCTTGCGGGGGAGATAATATACAAGATGATACGGGAAATACCAGGGGTCGAAGCAGTTGGCGGCGTGAGCGTTGGGGCGGACCCCCTTGTCTGTGCCACTGTCATGAGCGCTTACCATCGTAATGACAATTTAAAAGGTTTCTTTATCCGTAAAGAACCAAAGGGGCATGGAAGAAATCTCTGGATTGAAGGGGCTAAGAATTTGAAGAAAGGAATGAATGTGGTAATTCTCGAAGATGTAATCACTACCGGTAGTTCCTCTCTAAAGGCTGTTGAAATAACAGAGCAAGAAGGATTTAATGTGAAAGGGATAATAGCGCTTCTCGATAGGCTCGAAGGAGGTAGAGAATCAATAGAATCAAAAGGTTATATATTAAAAACTATATTTAATCTTATGGATTTAAAATAGCTTATTAAATATTCAACCTTTTATAAATTTATATTCTTTTCATATTCCTTACCTCTATCATGAGGAAAATTTTTGTTTATAGAAGAAAGATAGATATGAGGGCACCGGCAAGGACAATATAAAGAATATCAATCTTTTTCAAAAGGGCAACGATAGCTGCTACAACAATCATCAACCTGATGAAATCCCATGGTACTGCAATAGCGAATTTAATTGTAACATACAGAAGAAGTCCTACAAAAGATGCAAAAATACCCTTTACGGAGCGCTGAAAGAGGAGAGACTGCTTAAGTCTGTCAAATATGCTTGCACCAATGACAAGAAGGATAAAAGAGGGCATAAAGACTGCCATTGTAGCTACAACTGCCCCGGCTAACCCATTGGTAAGGAATCCAACAAATGTTGCTGTTATAACGATAGGTCCTGGAGTCACCTGGCCAAGGGCTATGCCATCCATGAATGTTTTGCTATCCATCCAGCCACGAACGTTTACAACCTCCTGAAGCATAAGGGGAAGTGCTGCAAAACCTCCTCCAAAAGCAAAGAGGTCAATCTTTATCATAAGCATGGCAAGCTCAAATAGCCTCTTATTAATAGCGAAAAGAAACATAACGCCTGCAATAGTAAATACAATGGGAATAACAAAAGAAATTTGTCCAGGCCCTGTACTTTTCGTATCCTTCGTATCCATTGAAATCATTTGAGTTCTAAAAACAATCATGCCTATCAGTGCAGCGCCTGCAATGACAAAAAAGGGGCTTATACCAAACCAGAATGCTATGGCAGATGCAAGGGCAATAAGAATATCCTGATATACCTTCATTGTCTCCCTTGCAAATGTATATGTTGCGTTTGCCACAATCCCTACCACAATCACCTGAAGCCCATTGAACAAAGATGAAACCATTGGGATATTACCGAACAGTGTGTATGCCCAGCTTAAAAGAAGCATAAACAAAAAAGCGGACAGTCCAAACCCTACAAATGTAGCAACAGCACCTAAAAGACCCCTTTTCATAAGGCCCACATACCCTGAAACCTGCATGGCAGTAGCACCAGGAATGGACTGGCAAAGGGCAACGCCGTTTTTAAATGTCTCCCCATCAAGCCATTTTTTCTTGTTAACGGACAATTCCCTTATATATGCCACCATGGTAGGTCCGCCGAATGCCGTAAAACCAAGCTTCAGAAAGGAATAAAAAAGATATGGGATTGATGGTCTCACCTGTGCGGAATATCTTAATACATCCCTGGAAATATTTCACTGAACAAAAGAATTATGAACTATTCTGCATACCGCAATCTTCTCAGTTTGATTATAATAAAAACCTTCTGACCGAGAGAGAGGTTCATCTCGTCAAATGTTTCTTTAGAAACTTCGGTTAAAAGCTTGTTCCCATCAACATCCACTCTTATACGTACCACTGAACGAAGAGGAATAATCTCGGTAATAGTAGCCATGTAGCGGTTAAGGGCTGGCCCAGGTGGTTTTGTATCAGAAATATATATATCATGGGGCGAGATGGCTATCTTTTTTATTACCTTACCTTCATAGGGAAGAACAATCTTCATATTGCCGGAAGTAATCTCTATCAAGCCGGAAGAAAGGACATGGCATGTATCGCAATGTAGGATGTTTGGCATACCGATGAATTCTGATACCATTTCTGTCTTTGGATAGAAGAGAATATCCTCTGGTTCTGAAACCTGTTCTATGGTACCCTTATGCAGGATAGCAATTCTATCCGCAATCTCTTCGGCACCAAGTAAATCATGCATAACCAGAACGGCTGTTATCTCCATCCCCTTTAAAAGGGCTTGCAGTTCTCTCCTGAAATATTTTGCTGTCTGGGCATCGAGGCTTGATGTGGGCTCATCGAGGAGTAGAATCTTCTGAAAGGGCGCAATGGCACGGGCAATTGCTACCCTCTGCTTTTCACCACCGCTCAGACTTTGAGGATATCTTGACTTAAGCCTCTGTATATGGAGGGCATCCATCAATTCGTTTACCCTTAAACTGATTGTCTCTTCAGGGTAATGCTGCATCTTCAGGCCATAGGCTATATTTGATGCTACAGTAAGATGGGGAAAAAGGGCTAAATCCTGAAATAGGTAGCCTACCCTGCGTTTGTGGGGCGGTACATGATCCATCTTCCGGCTGTCAAAAAATACTTCCCCCTTATAATCTATCAATCCTGCTATGATATTGAGTATTGTTGTTTTCCCTGAACCATTCGGCCCAACAAGGGCAAGGATTTCCCTGTCCTCTATGGTAAGATTTATCTCTTTTAGAATGTATTTTGTTGTGCTCTTAAGTTCTATCTTTGGCATACAGGGAATTCTGTTTTCTTTTTTTGCCCGTCTACATTGGCATACTTCTTCCTGTCAAAAATCTTACGCCATACAGAATGCCGAGCCCTATGCCAACAAGAATAAGCACAAGCACGACCGTTCCTTCTATATCTGCGCTGGCAAGGCGCATAAAAATAGCAATAGGGATTGTCTCAGTTTTCATCGCCATTGACCCGGCTATTGTGATAGTTGCCCCAAACTCACCAAGTGCCTTTGCCCAGGTAAGAATTGAAGATGCAATGATTCCTCTTTTACACAGTGGAAGCGTTACTGTAAAGAAAGCCTTTGAAGGTGATGCCCCGAGTGTCCTTGCTACTTCCTCATAACGGACAGGAATCTCATCCATAGCAGCCTTGATAAGACGGGTAGCAATTCCAACAGTGGTAATGAACTGGGCAAGGAATATCCCGTAAATCGTGAAAACAAACTGGATGCCTTTCCCCTGGATAAACATGCCAAACGGTGTATTGAAAAAGATGAGAACAACAGCACCAAGCGCAACAGGTGAGATGATCATGGGAAGTTCAAGTATCGTATCAACCATCTGCCTTCCAGGAAAACGAAATCGTGACAGTGCATAAGCGGATGGAATTGCGAAAAAGACCGATATAAGTGTTGCTACTGTGGCAGTGAAAAGACTCAAACGGATGGAAAAGAGAGTCCTCTCTGATTGAAAAATCTCAAGAAAAAGTCTGCCATTGTAAAAATAAAAGAGGGAGAGGATAAACCCTCCATACATGATGAAAACCACAAAGCTCATAGATATGGAAAGCCTCTTGAATGTCATTTCTTCAACCACCCTTCAATGGCTGTAAATTCACCTCCAACAGGTTTTTTTGCCCCTACCCATTGAAAGGCTTCATCAGATGAGCTGAAATAATGATATTTCCTGAAGATATTTTTCGCATCCCCGGATAAAAGGAAAAGCATAAATCTATCCGCTTCTGTTCTGTTGTCTGTATGGATAATCACTGCTGCCTGACCGGCACCAATTCTTGAGATTTCATTCGGTTTCAGTTTTATTGTAGAGACTTTGTCAGGATACCATCCCTCGAGAAAATGGAAACCGATAATTGCATCTACCTGCTTGAGAACGATAAGGGTAGCAAGTTTATTAAAATCTTCAACATAGGTGACAACATTCTCCTTGATTGTCTTTTTCTCCGGGACAGAGAAATTTTTTTCAATAATTTCAACTGCAATGGCACCAATATAAACAATCTCAGGGTTTGCCAGCCCAACCTTGATCCCGGGTCTTGCGAGATCCTTCAACTCTTTGATATTTTTTGGATTCCCTTTCTGTACATTGATACAGGGCGCTACAAAGGCAATCTCCTTGATCGATTCAGAAATCACAACTCCTTTTGTTTTTGCCCGTTCCATAATATCAGGCGAAGGTGCAATGAAGAGATCGCCCTGCTTTGAGAGTAGAATCTGACTGAAAAGTGTGCCAACTCCGCCATAGATTACATTAACCTCTTTCCCTGTCTTTTGTCTGTAAAGACTGACAATATCTTCCATAGGACGTTTGAAGGCAGCGCCGCAGAAGATCAATAGTGGTTCCCTGGCAACAGCATGGCATGCCATGAACAGGATAGAAAGAAGAGAAAAAAGAAATAAGAATTTTCGCATAGTTTCCTCCTATGTTAATGTTTCAATGCCCATAAGGGCAGTACCGTTCGAATCTGCACACCTTAGCAACACCTGCTATGGAGACACCATAAAAAATAACAGGTTTGGTCCCGATGAATTTTGTTATAGTACCATTCACACAGGTCGAGCCAGTGGCAAGTATAATATCGCACCAGGAAAGGACCTCATCTGTAGCATCAGGTCCTTCAACAAGCAAGTTAAACTTTTTCTTTCCAATGTTATCCTCGTCAAGGTCAATAATACGGATCGGAAAATGACCTGAAAGCTGCTCAATCATGGCAGGTTGAAATCCTATAAAGGCGATCCGTGGGCTACCAAATCTTTCTCTTACTGTCTCAACGAGCCTCCGTGCACAGAAGGAAGGCTCTTTATCTTTGCAGTGTACTGTGCCCTCTATAAAGCCGAAGAATCGCATGACAGCATTAAGGCTTGCAATAAAAAGAGCCCTTTGAAAATTATTTTTCAGCGGTAGTTCGATAATATCACGCAAAGTTCCTTCGAACTGCCCGGGCATATCTGTGAATGTATGTCCTTTAGCGTCTCTGAAGATAGCCTCGATCATCACTTCCTTACCTTTTAAAAGAGGAAAATCATCACGCTCAGGTGTTCCTATTGCCTCCTTTGCTTTAAGCGTTCTTGCTGAAACGATTGCAATATGCTCATCCATTATTCTACCGGCTACTTTCTTGAATTCATCTTTCAATACACTATACAGTTCCATTATGCATCTCCTCCAATCTTCTTCAAAAAATGCCCGTTATTTTTCTCCCATCTGTATATCGTTATATACTAAAAACAATAACGTTCCTTATTTTATAAGTATAGGCAAAATACTGTCAAGACAATTTTTTACTTATTTAACCCAGATATGCCATTAGAGTATGGTGTCGGGTTTTC
>DHGO01000146.1:0-16824 GCA_002402795.1 Deltaproteobacteria bacterium UBA4796 | reverse complement strand
ATCCTGATGGAAAATCTGGGTTAAGCTGCTTGTATGAAAAAACTTCAGACTGGCTATCCTTATTCATAGCCCCCACCAAGGACTGCATAAAGTTTCACCTGGTTTACAAGACGGGAAAGGTGAACTGTAATCAGTCCTTGCTGGGCAGTAAAGAGCGAACGTTGTGCATCAAGGACACTTAAATAACTATCTATCCCTTTTATATATCTCTCATTGGCAAGTCTGTAGGTCACTGAAGTAGCCTCCACAAGCGCCCTCTGAGCTGATAGTTGTTCATCCACAGTACCTCTAACAGCAAGGGTATCAGCCACTTCCTTGAATGCCGTCTGGATGGTCTTTTCATAGTTGGCGAGGGCAATCTCTCTTTCTACCTTTGCTGCTTCATATCCTGCCCAGATACGTGCATCAAAGATGGGCATTGTGATTTGCGGTGAAAAGCTCCACGTGTTCTGACCTGACCTGAAGAGTCTCGATAATTCTGCGCTTGCTGTTCCTATAGTTGTAGTAAGAGAAACACGTGGAAAAAAGGCTGCCCTTGCAGCACCTATAAAGGCATTTATTGACTTTAGCATGTGCTCAGAGGCCATTATATCAGGACGCTTGAGAAGTACTTCAGATGATAAGCCAGGAGAAACATCCTTTGGCGGGGTTACGCTATCAAGACCTTCAGGTAAAAGTTCTTCAGGGACTCTTGTACCAGCAAGAAGGTTCAATGCATTTTCATCCTGCGCAACGACCTGTGTATATCGGGAAACACTCTCCCTTGCTGCCTCCACCTGTGTCTGTGCACGACGGAGGTCAAGTTCAGAAGCAAGTCCTACATCATAGCGCCTTTTTATCAACGCATAGCTATCCCTCTGGGCCTTGAGCGTGTCTTCAGAAAGTTTGAGATTTTCCCTGTCTGCTGCATAGGTCAAATATGCACTGGCAGTGGCATCAATAAGCATAATCTGGGCACTTCTGTGTGCCTCTTCTGTTGCAAGGTAGGCTTCCAATGCCTCATCCTTTAAGCTCCTTATCCGACCGAAAAAGTCTATCTCCCACGAAAGGACACCGAGGTCTACACTATACTGTTCCATAACGCCTGTTCTATTTTTGCTTGAAAGGTCAGCAGGCACACGCTCTCTGATCTCTGTCCCCACCACATCAAGGGCAGGCAATAATTCTGCCCTCTGTATACGATAATATGCCCTTGCCTTATCAACATTCAAGGCAGCAATCTTAAAGTCACGGTTATTCTTAAGCGCCATCTCTATAACCTTCTGGAGCCTTTCATCGGTGATAAAATCACGCCATTTGAGCGCTGTTGCAAAGGGGGCTTCCTCGGGTTTAATCTCTTTGTACGCAACCCCTTCCGGCCATTCTTTCGGGATTGGTGCTTCAGGCCTCGTGTATCTGGGAGCCATCGTGCAACCAGTCAAACACATGATCGTAATAGTAATAAGCAATATTCTATGTATCATGCTATTCCCTCCGGTGGAGTTACAGGATCAGGCTTATCCTTTTGCTCTGGCGGTATTTCCACAATTGGTGTTCCATCAGGACCACTCTCAGGAGAGGTGATAGAATTTGTTCCTTGTCCAGCTTTTTGTATCTTATGTTTCTCTTCAGCCTTGAAGAAGCGCGATACAACTACAAAGAATAGCGGGATAAAGATGAGGTCTATAAACGTTGCAGAAAGCATCCCGCCTACAACCGCTATTCCTATGGCGTTCTGAGCCCCTGCACCAGCTCCTGATGTTATAGCGAGTGGTAAGACACCAAAGAAGAACGCCAGTGAGGTCATCATAACCGGCCGGAATCTGGTTCTTACAGCCCCAAGGGTTGCATCAACCAATCCCTGTCCAGCTTCCATACGATACTGGGCAAATTGTATAATAAGAATGGCATTTTTGGTGGATAGTCCAAGTGTAGTGAGAAATCCAATCTGAAAGTAAACATCATTGTGCAAACCGCTTAACCAGGTGGCCACCGTCGCACCGAAGACGCCCAGCGGTAACATCAGCATATTTACAAATGGGATGGTCCAGCTCTCGTATAGGGCTGCCACACAAAGAAAGATTATGAGAACAGAAAAGGCATAAAGTGGAATGGTCTGGCCAGCAGCCTGTCGCTCCTGGTAGGAAAGCCCAGTCCAATCAAAGCCAAATTCCCGGGGTAATTTCGCTGCAAGTTCTTCCATGGCCTGCATTGCTTCCCCTGAACTTCTCCCATGTGCCGGTTCACCCCAGATGTTGATGGACGGAAAGGAATTATAGCGCTCCAGTTTTGGCGAACCATAAGTCCAATAGCCGGTTGCAAAAGAGGAGTAGGGCACCATCTTGCCTGCTGTGTTACGCACATAGAGTTTTTTCAAATCTTCAGGTAGCATCCTGTATGGGGCATCGGCCTGAATATCTACGTGTTTGACCCTACCTGCTCTAACAAAGTCGTTCACATAGGTACTGCCAAAGGACCACGAAATGGTGTTGTGAATGGAGGTGATGGGAACCCCAAGTGCACCAGTCTTCTCCCAATCTATATCAATTCGGTATTCGGGCACATCATCCAATCCATTGGGACGCACCCTCGCCAACCTCGGATCCTTGGCTGCCATGGCGAGGAGCTGGCTACGGGCAGTCATCAGAGCCTCGTGACCCACACCACCTCGGTCCTGTAACTCAAAATCAAAACCCTTTGCATTGCCCAGCTCGATGACAGATGGTGGTGGGAAGGCAAACACCATGGCGTTACGTATCTTAGAAAACTCCCTCATAGCCCTGTCAGCTATAGCGTCAACCTTAAGTTCCTTTTTTTGGCGTAGCTCCCAGTCTTTGAGCCTGACAAAGGCCATGCCGATGTTCTGACCCCTGCCAGCCATGTTCTGGCCAGCAATCGTCATAACCGATTCCACTGCATCCTTTTCCTTACTTAAGAAATAGTTCCTCGCCTTCACCACGATCTCCTCGGTCTGTTCCAGCGTGGAACCCGAGGGAAGTGTGACCTGAAGAGCCAATACCCCCTGGTCCTCATCAGGGAGATAGGCAGTGGGCAAGCGCAGAAAAACAACTATCATCGCCGCCACAATAAGCATATAGATAACAATATAGCGCACAACCCTCCTGAACGAATGACCAACAAATCTTACGTACAGGTCTCGAATACCAAAAAAGAGACGATCAAACCGTATGAAAAACGGCCGGAGCAAAGATATCCCGCCCTCAGCTGGTTCATGGCCCTTAGGTACAGGTTTCAGGAACATGGCACAGAGGACAGGTGTCAAGATTAAGGCCACTAATACCGAAAGAAGCATGGAGGATATGATGGTCACAGAAAACTGACGGTAGATAATCCCTGTGGACCCTGAAAAGAATGCCATAGGTCCAAAGACTGCGGAGAGCACAAGCCCAATACCAATCAGCGCGGGTGTAATTTGCTCCATAGACCTGGCAGTAGCCTCCTTGGGCGAAAGCCCCTCTTCACTCATGATACGTTCCACGTTTTCCACCACCACGATGGCATCGTCTACAAGCAGACCTATAGCCAGGACCATGGCGAACATGGTGAGCATGTTAATGGAAAAACCGAAAAGTCCCAGCGTAGCGAATGTTCCCAAAAGTACAACAGGCACCGCAATAGTCGGAATGATGGTAGCCCGCATGTTCCCCATGAATAGGTACATGACTAAAAAGACCAGTAGGATTGCCTCGAGAAGGGTCTTGACCACCTCTTTAATTGCCACCACAGTAAAAGGGGTGGTGTCGTAAGGGTAGATAACCTTCATGCCAGGAGGGAAGTAGCGACTTAGCTCTTTCATCTTATCCCGGATAGCATTTGCCATATCCAGCGCATTGGCGCCTGGTTCCTGCCTGATCGCAAGCCCGGCCGATGGCATGCCATTGTGCCTAATAATGGTATCGGAAAGGTCGCTCCCCAGTTCTGTCCATCCAATATCCTTGATACGCACAATAGAGCCATCTGGATTGACACGCAGGGGGATGGCAGCAAACTCTTCAGGGGTCTTGAGTAGACTTTGTACAATGATAGTAGCATTTAGACGCTGACCGGGTACAGCAGGCGCACCACCAAATTGGCCGCCGGAGATCTCTACATTATAGTTTTCAAGCGCGGTGACCACATCCTCTACCGTCAAACCGTAATCTGTCAGCTTATCAGGATTAAACCAGATCCGCATGGCATATTCGCCTCCAAACCCTTCCACCTCTCCTACGCCCTCTACCCGTGCCAGTACAGGCTGGACAACAGTTAGTGCATAGTCTCTCAAATCGATATCGTTCATGCTGCCGTCTTCAGAAACAAGCCCTACTACCATCAGATAGTTCTTGGTAGATTTGCGGACAAAAACACCACGGCGCTGTACTGTCTCAGGTAGTCTCGCCATGGCAAGCTGAAGCTTATTTTGAACCTTAGTCCAGGCAATATCAGGATCTGTCCCAGGGGCAAAGGTGAGCTCAACACTGCAAATGCCTGATGAGTCACTACTGCTTTGCATGTATAGCATCCTATCTAAACCTGTCATCTGTTGCTCGATGATCTGGGTTATGCTATTTTCTACTGTCTCTGCCGAGGCCCCGACATAAAGGGCACCAATCCTAACGGAGGGCGGGGCGAGGGGGGGATACTGGGCAATAGGCAGGTTGTAAATCGCCAGACCGCCCAATACCATTATCATAATGGCGATGACCCATGCAAAGACAGGGCGTTCGAGGAAGAATTTTGATAACATCGGCTACCTCCGTCTATTTCGCCTGGCCGGAAGGTTTTGACTGAACCTCAGGCACTGCATTCTTAGTTTCACCTTCTTTAAATGGTACTGCCCTTACAGCAACACCTACTTGTACGCGCTGGAGTCCTTCAATAATCACCTCATCTCCAGGCGCGAGCCCTGATACAACAAGCCATTTGTTAGCGATTGACCTGTCCAGTTCCAGCATACGACGCTCAACCTTTTTCTCCTTATTCACAATAAATAGAAATGGGTTGCCCCGGGGATCACGTGATACAGCTTCTTGTGGCACTAAGATTGCGTCTTTATGGATACCTTCTTTTACCACTGCCCGCACAAACATGCCAGGCAAAAGGATCTTCTGGGGGTTGGGAAATACTGCCCTTAAGATAAATGAACCTGTTGTGGGGTCTACAGTTATATCACGGAACTTTAAATCACCCTCCAGGAGATAGGGTATGTCCTTCTCAAGAAGGAGTTTAACCTTATTCTGATTTTTCCCGTCATGTTTTAAGCGCCCCTCTTCGAGCCGGCGTTTGAGTTGCATCAGTTCAGTTGTGGATTGGGTAACATCAACGTAAATGGGGTCCAGTTGCTGGATGGTTGCCAGTGCCATGGGCTGGTGCGCTGTTACAAGGGCACCATCTGTAATATTCGATTTTCCTATACGTCCTGTAATGGGTGCGGTTATCTTTGTATACCCTAAATTTATCTTTGCCATTTCAACCTGAGCCATCCAGTAGTCCACATCTGCTTCAGCCTGTTTGAATGCTGCTATTGCATCATCATATTCCTGCTGGCTTACAGCCTTAATAGCAACAAGTTCCTTATAGCGCTCTGCCCGTGCCCTGATGGACGGAAGATTTGCCTCTGCTTTAGCAAGAGCTGCCTTTGCATTATCATAGGCTGCCTTATATGGCGCCGGGTCAATCTGGTAAAGGATATCTCCTTCCTTTACGTCTGAGCCTTCGGTAAATAGCCTCTTCTGTATAATCCCGTTTACCTGTGGACGAATTTCTGCAATGCGAAATGCAGAAACCCGACCGGGCAATTCAGTAGTGAGTAAAACCTCCTGGGGTACAATGGTGACTGTAGAAACCTCTGGTATAACAGCAGGTGGTTGTTTCTTACCGCAACCACTAACAGTCAATAGGCATACAAGAATCACAATAAAAATTACAGAAACAATTTTACTCTTCCTTTGCATGGAAACACCTCTTAAAAATATAAATGGAATCTCATTTTTCATCTTTTAATGCTATCCAGACACGCCTCTATGGTCTTTTCAATAAGCGTATCGTTAAGTGTTACAAAACCAAGAATCTGGTCCCTCAAAAGAAGGAGAATAGGACCAAAGGAAAGGGCAAAGAGGACTACAAGGGGTAAATCCTTTATAAACTTCTGTTCAACCCCTTCTAAAAAAAGTTTTTTTAATATTGTCCCTTCTCGTGAGTCATCAAAAATCCTGTCCCTTCTTAAATCAATACTGTAGGGTGAATTAAAGTACTGTTCCATATAACGAAATTCAAGAGGATGGTCGGTAAAATAGCTGAGAACTCCCCTGTAAAGTTGTAAAAACCTTTCCCTTACAGAATCCCCTTCATTATAATTACCCTCAAGAAACTTTATAAGCTTTCCCTCTAACTCCATATATAACTTGTTGATGAGGGTGTTCTTATCCTTGAAGTAGTGATATATGGTGCCTATTCCCACATTTGCCTTTTCAGCAACCATTGCCATGGGCGCACCAATAAAACCTTTTTCAGCAATCAGTTTAAGGGCTGATTGCATTATCTCACTTCGTTTCCTTTCTTCCTTCACTTAAAAGATCTCACCAATTCTAAGTAAAAACTGAACGAATGTTCATTCTAAAATACCGTGTTATTCATGTCAAGCTTTTTTTCAAAATATTTCAAGATGTGGTTTTTACTTAATATTTGGTGCGATAATGATGAAAAAAAGTTAGTTGAACTAAGTATTTTGTCCTGGCAGAATGGGATATTGGTAAAGAACTATTATCCATGTATTTTGAAAAGGATCAGCAATCGGAGATGATAGAGCAAGTGGTGTTTCTGATAAATGAGAACTCAAAAAACAATTAAAAAGGTGGTAACCTTTTATATTTGGATATAACTTGTATATCATCAGTCTATCATGCCAGATTATTGCATGATAATGTCCAGATTATACATTTTCAGCAAAAAAGACAAGATCTCTTGCCATCCTTTTCAGTGAATCCATAATATCAACATACAGATATGATGCCTTTGGCATACATACACCAATAATCAGACGATTCTGGTGGGTTATTTCAAAATCGTCTATCATCTTCCTTACTTTTTCCATATCTGCTCGAATCTGTTCTCTGAGCACAGGATTCTTTGTAACGCAGTAGTCCTTTACATCAGTAAATTCTGCTCCAACAGCTAACATAAGTTGTTTTATTTCATCAATAGCCTTTTGAGAAAAAAGTGTGCTTGTTTCAACCTTTATTTCCATTTTGTCAATCAGGGTATCAATAGCAAGGGCAACACGTTGCAAATGAGGAAGTGCAGCTACAAATCTTTTCTCTGCCTCATTTTTCTCTTTGTCTCCCACAAGCTCTTCTACCATTGGAAGGTATCTCTTCCATATTTCCCTTAACTTCAATCTACTTTCTTTAAGGAGGTTAAGTTTCTGGGTTACAAATCCTTTATATATATTTGTTAATATTGGTAATACTTCTTCAAAAATACTGCGATATCTACTGATAATCTCTTGCTCTTCCATCTTTCCCTCCATGCATAATTATTTCCTTCTCCTTTTTTATATAACATATGAATAGCCTTTTGTCAGCATCTTCCTGCTTCAGATAACGATTGCCCGAGACGGTCTCGAATCATTTTCATGATAACAAAGGATTCTCTTTCCCGCTCTTCCAGGGCACCAATTATATAACCGATTGTTTCACGGTAACCTGGCATAAAAATTTTCGAGAGTGCATTGCACCTTCTCTGGGTCTTGCGAAGTTCACGTGCCAGCCGAATCACTGCATTCGATAGTTCCGCAAGCCCGGCAAGAAGGGGGAGAACCTCTATGAAGCGGCTCATAGCTTGATCGGTATTCGCCGATGTTCCGCCTATACCAAACTGGACGCTCACCGGTTCTGTATTAACTGTAATCTTAGGAATTTTCATGCCCATAAGATGCTGGTCAGTAATATTTATCTGATGGTCCATTTTTACAGCAATAGAGGCTTTGTCAAGCACCTCTGAACCTGCATCAAGCAGGGCTTCCCGGAGTGCAGCAAATGCCTTTTTGAGAGCCTCACGGGTACCCTGTTCTGCTTCACGGGCACGATCCAGACGGCTCATAAGCTCAAAGATGAGAATCTGCCGTTTTTGCTCAAGAAGGTCATAACCCTCTTCTGCAAAGGCAAGCTGTCGTTGCAATGTGAGTAAATTCGACTTTGTTGGAGCAATGTTAAGCTTTGCCATGCCTTCCTTCCTCCTGCACTATGTTACGCTGGCATCCCAGAGGCAGAAGCATCTTCTTGCTCATGGTAGTATTGATTCAAAAGGGCATCGCTCACGCGATGGAGTTCATCCCTGGGTAATGTAGAGAGCACATCCCAGCCCAGTTCGAGGGTTGTTTCGATAGCCCTGTTCTCATATTCCCCCTGTCGTAAAAAACGCATTTCAAAGGCTTCGCCAAACTTAAGATATTGTTTATCAAGGGTACTTAATTCCTCTTCGCCAATAACATCAGCAAGACCTCGCACACGCTTGACGTAGGCATAGCATGCAAACAACTGGCTTGCAAGTATCGGATGATCTTCACGGGTATAGCCTTTTCCTACACCATCCTTCATAAGACGCGAAAGACTTGGCAGACCCGCAATTGGAGGATAAACACCACGCTGAAATAGATCGCGGTCCATCACTATCTGTCCTTCTGTAATATAGCCGGTAAGATCGGGAACAGGGTGGCTGATATCGTCCGCTGGCATGGTGAGAATAGCCATCTGCGTAATTGAACCTGGTGAACCTTCTATACGACCGGCACGCTCATAGATACTGGCAAGATCCGAGTATAGATAGCCTGGATAGCCTTTACGGCCTGGAATCTCCCCCCTGGCTGTACCAACCTCGCGCAAACTCTCACAATAATTTGTCATATCTGTCAGAAGTACCAGAACATGCTGTCCACAGTCAAAGGCAAGGTGTTCAGCAAGCGTCAGGGTAACTCGTGGTGTTAAAAGACGCTCCACACTCGGCGCATCGGCAAGAGAAAAGAACATGACAGCACGGGCAAGGGCACCGGATTCCCGGAAGTTACGGATAAAAAATTCAGCCACATCATGCTTAACACCCATGGCGGCAAAGACAATCGAAAACTCCACCTCTTCTTCAAGAAGGCGCGCCTGACGCATAATTTGAGCTGACAGACGGTCATGGGGCAGGCCGTTTCCAGAAAAGATTGGTAATTTCTGACCTCGCACCAATGCATTCATGCCATCAATGGCTGATAAACCTGTCTGGATGAATTCACGGGGATAACGACGAGAATAAGGATTGATGGGCATTCCATTTACATCCCGCAATTCTCCAGAAAGGGGTGGTGGACCACCGTCAGCAGGACGACCAAGACCATCAAATACACGGCCCAGCATGTATCTTGAAACAGGCAAACGAAAACTCTTTCCAAGAAACCGTGCCCTTAAGGTCTGGTTCGAAAGGCCTGTTGTACCTTCAAGAACCTGCACCACTGCCTGTGTTTGTGAAATATCAAGAACACGGCCAAAACGGGGACGTCCAGCAGAATCGATAATTTCAACAGTCTCATCGAACCCCACATCCCGGACACGTTCTACCACAACCAGCGGTCCTTCGATGCGGGTAGCACCCACATACTGTAAACCCCTATCCTCTATATCGATATTGGCGTCCATGATAATGTACCCTCTTTCATATATTCTTTTGCCAGCACTTCTGTTTCCTCTATAACCCTCTGTTCTAACTCTTTAATTTTGTCAAGCTCCTTGTTACTGAATGCTGTTTTTGCTCTTATTATATGTGGTACACAGCTTAGGGAACGTATGCGCGCTAATGGAACACCCCCCTGAATCAAATCACGCCCCCTGCGATAAAGGGTAAGGATAATACGCATAAGGGCAACCTGTTTCTCAGGGGCACAGTACATATCATTTTCATCAAAGGCACTCTGGGCAAGAAAGCCGTCTTTCATAATCTCAGCAATAAAAAGGATCAATCGTTGACTATCAGGCAGTACATCAGGTCCAACAAGTTTAACGATTTGCTGAAGTCGATCCTCCCTTTGAAGGAGAGTCAAAGCCTCTGTTCTTAACTCAACCCAGTCAGATGCCTGTTTCAGCCACCAGGGGTTTACATCTTCAGCATACTCGGAATAGGAGTGGAGCCAGTGGATAGAAGGATAGTGTCTCGCATTGGCAAGTTCTGTATCAAGTGCCCAGAAGCAACGAATGAATCTTCGTGTATGTTGAGTGACAGGCTCAGAAAAATCACCACCCGGCGGGCTCACAGCACCTACGATGCTCACGGAAGCAGAATCACCTGCCAGCGTTGTAACAGCGCCACCACGCTCATAAAACTGGGCAAGCCTTGTAGGCAATGAAGCAGGGAATCCTTCCTCAGCAGGCATCTCTTCCAGCCGTGCTGCCAGTTCACGTAAAGCCTCAGCCCAGCGGCTTGTGGAATCTGCAAAGACTGCTACATTAAGACCCATGTCTCTGTAATATTCAGCCATGGTAATGCCTGTATAGATGGATACTTCCCGTGCTGCCACAGGCATGTTTGAGGTATTGGCAATAAGTATGGTTCGCTCCATGAGAGGCCTGCCAGAACGGGGATCTGTAAGCTCTGGAAACTCACGGAGCACCTCTGTCATCTCATTGCCTCGTTCTCCGCATCCGATAAATACAATGATGTCCGCATCAGACCATTTTGCAAGCTGGTGTTGAGTTATTGTTTTTCCTGTCCCGAATCCTCCAGGAATGGCAGCAGCACCACCCTTACCAATGGGGAAGAACGTATCAATAATGCGCTGCCCTGTAATAAGGGGCTCTACGATACGCAATCGTTCCTGAATAGGACGGGGTACACGCACTGGCCAATGTTGTATCATAGTGAGTTCACGGGGACCGTTTTCAGTATCAATAACTGCAATGGTATCAAGAATCGTATACTCACCTTTCTCAGCGATAGACCGTACTGTACCGGAAATTTCTGGCGGAACCATAATAATATGATTGACAAGCGGTGTTTCCACTACCCTGCCTATAGCCTGTCCATCCATGACGTTCTCACCTGGTTTAATAAGGGGCTCAAAGGTCCAGCGCTTTTCGGTAGTTAGAGGGTCTACCTTTTCCCCTCGACGAATCCAAGCACCACTACGAGCCTGAATGCCGGGCAGGGGCCGCTGGATTCCATCATAAATATTTCCCACCAGTCCTGGACCAAGCCATACGGACAGAGGTGCGCCTGTGCACTTAACAGGTGCCCCTGGTTTTAACATTGTCGTGTCTTCATATACCTGTATTGTAGCCTGATCACCCACAAGTCTTACTACTTCTCCCACAAGACCCAATTCACCTACCTGAACAACCTCATACATCTCTGCTGTATACATGCCAATAGCTGTGACTATGGGGCCACTGATGCGTGTGGCTACAGGTTCAGTGATTTTTGTAACGGTGCTCATGGGCTCTCCCCTCCTTTTCCTCTTTTCGGAACAAAGCCTGCGTCCAGGGCTATCTGGCGCCTCAGTTCCGGCCACAATCGTTTAAGCCTCTCGAAAAGACGATTATCCCACACCTGGCGGCCTGTAGCATCTTCCACAATAACACCGCCTCCTGTAGTCTCCTGCTGGTACACAATATTAATTTTTACCGGTCTGTCTGCTTGTCTTAAAATCTCCTCAGCGAGACCTTCGTCCATAAGATTATCTTCAGGCCCAAAAGGCTTTACAACAAAGGTATCACCCTCCATCTGGCTTATGGCATATGATGCAAGAGAGACTATGGTTTCGCGGTATGGAAAACCTTCGTGGTTTAGCAGTTGCTGATAGGCTTCTTCCCTGATAAATTCAAGGAGAGATTCTATGCGCGCGGCCCTCAGCCTTCCAGTTTCAACAGGAACCGTGGCAAGAATCAAATCGCTTTGCCTTGCCGCCTCTGCACGAGCTTGGTCGAGTATTGATTGTCGCAACCTGTTTGCTTCGGATGTAAAATTTTTCAAGAGATTTTCAGCTTCCTGTTGCGCACGCAAGATAATCTCCTCGCCTTTCTTCTGAGCTTCTACGAGGATTTCTTCACGCAATCTTTCGGTAGAGTTTTGGCCTGTCATAGTTAACCCCTTTTAAGAAACACTTATACCTACTGCCTCCTGCACAAATTCACGCAAGCTTTTTCTCCCTCCTAATGGTCCCTCCGGTCCTGGTATCTCCACTATTAGAGGTTGATTCCGTTCCAGCCGAATTCCGTCTACCTTTGAACGAATCAAGTCAGCTGCCCTTTCAGTAATGATAACGATACCACAGTCTGGTTGAGTAATAGCGTAGTTCATAGCAGTGTAAGCCTGGTCTTCTGTCTCTGCAACAAAGGCTTCTATACCTGCCAGTCGAAATCCACGTACCGTGTCCTCATCAGCAATACATAAAAACCTCACCCGTTGCCTCCTTATATTTTTTGTATCAACATCATGGCGATAGCAAAGCCAAGCACTGCAAGCCCTTCAGCCAGTGCAACAAACAGAATACTTCGGGTCAAAAGTTCTGGTTTCTCTGCTGCTGCGCCGAGTGCCGCTGACCCGATACGACCTACAGCGTACGCTGCTCCGATAACAGTTGCTGCAATAGCCAGGGATGATGCAAAACCAAGTCCAATGGCTCTATAGGTTGTTAAAGGATCTGTCGGAGCACCACGAGTTGCTTCTTGCGCCATAGCTATCACACCATAAAAGACCATACCCACCAGAAAGGCTCCAATTGTTCTAACTCGCCGGAATGACAACTTCATCATATAACACCTCCCAACTATTTCAGGGTTTTATACTATCCTTGCATAAGTAAGACACCTTCTTGAGGAGAATCTGACCACCTCCTTTCATTCACTGTGTTGATTTATTACCACCCTGTGCCAGACGAAAAGGTTCAAAAGGTCTGCCATTACCGGAAAAAAACTTTCCGAAGAACTCATAATATTCAAGACGTAATGCCTGTACCGAGGCAATAATTCCTTCCAGCACAATTGCTATAAGATTGCCGGATATGATAATCAAGAGACTCCATATGCTCCCGCCGTAGGGAAAATCTTTCACCACATGAGCGAGCATAAAAGCAGCAAAAAGCAGTGCCGCATGGCTCATGGCATAGGCAGCAAGACGGACAAAACTTATGGTATTTGCAAGATAGCTGAGTATAGCCTCAAAAGCCTCCACGCACGATTCCATAAAAGCACCCAGGAGACCTCCCCTTCCGTGCATTTCCTCCCCTTTTTTGCGTTTCAGGAAATGTTCTATGGGCTCTTTCAGAGACCATCCAACCAGAGGCACTATAAGAAAGAAAATAATTGAAACACCCATGAGTTCCCGCGACTTAATGGCTGTCCCTTTTATTAAGAGTATCAGCGTACCCCAGTAGAATAGAATACCCACAAGACCGAACTTATCGAGAAGGGCTCCAATTATATCACCTCGCTGAAAGTGATTTATGACATTCAATATGAGACCAATACTTATCATAATAATACCAATCCCTATGGCACCGTACATGAGCCGCATGGGGTCACATTCGAGAGGATCGTGCCAGATTGCATATCTTTTTAGTGCTTCAATGCCAAAATAGCTCCCGTACACCATGCCAAAAATCATGCTTGCTATGCCTGCAAAGAGAATGAGCACGCCAGAGTCCCGCGCCTTCTGGGAACTGCCAAGAGTGAGAGCAAGGGCGCCACAGAGGGCAAGAACAAACCCATGTCCTGTGTCGCCGAACATCATACCAAACATTACTATGTAACTGAGGGCAACAAATAGCGTTGGTTCCATCTCACGATAGGTTGGTAATCCATAGGCTGAAACAAGCATTTCGAAGGGACGTAAAAGTCTTGGATGTTTGAGGAGAACAGGAACCTGCTCTTCTATTGAAGCATCAGGAACGGCGGCGTTAAGAATATAGCGTCCTTTAGTAATCTCTTTTATGTGCCTTTCAAGGACCGCTATATCACCAGCAGGAATCCATCCTGTAATCATAACAGTGGTATCTGTGCGGGAAAATTTCTGACTTGCATCAAGGAGCTGATATTCCCTGTCTACAAATAGTTCAATCTCTGAGAGGGGAAGTGCATATTCGGCTCCAATCGTTTTGAGCATGCCGTTCAATACTTCTAATTCTGTGGATAACTCTTTCAGTTCTTTTTCTGTTTCTTCTGAGAGTCTATCAACGGTTGTGCCTTCAACAACAGGAAGTGCCTCGTGCTGAAAACCTGCCTGTTGCAACAGTTTTTCAAGGAGAGGCCATTTCTCACGGGTGGTGATTGCAAAAATTGCCTGTTGCTTCTCTTGCTGGGATAAAGGAATAAGTGCCACGTTTTCACCAGCTTCTTTAACAAGACTCTCAAAATTTTGTTGAGGCACATTCCCTGTGACAAAATGGAGGAAAGAAAACTGGTCAAGACCGGTAAGAGGAATGTCAAACCCGCAATAGGAGTTTATTCGTTCCAGTGTGGCAGATAGTTCCTTCTGACGTTGCAGGAGGTGCTGACGCCTTTCCAGGAGTACGCTACTTTTTTCTTCCACCAGTCGAAGATTCACTTCAATATCTTCAAGGCTCATCTCTTTTAGTTCAATTTCTTTAACAACAGAAGGTATTTCAAGTGATTTGCGAAGCTCCTGAATGCGGGAGCGAATAAGCTCATATCGTGCCAGTTCGCTTACCCTTTCTGCTGGAGTAGGTGATACCATATCAGTGCCTGACTCTGCGCGTGTGAGATGGACAGCACCTAATTCACCAAGGTCTCTCAGCACATCCCTCTCGTCCTGAGCAAGAATGATTGTCTGGAGATGCACCATAGGCACTGCCTTAAACATGCATTCCCTCCATAATAGATTGTGGAATCAAACGTTTGCGTATAGACTCAGGAGCCATGCCTGAACGAATTCCTTCAGAAATAGTTATGAGATTAGCCACTTCCACCTGACGGAGACCTATATAACCAATAATTGCACCCAACCCCATGTGGCTTTTACGAAAGGCAAGGCTGGCAAGTCGAAAGAAACGCCTCCATGCAAGCCTCTCAAGTGCTGCGATATCAATTGTTGTTGAAGCTTCTGTGCCGAGCACTGAAGGCTCTATATCAAGTATACGCCTTCCGATACGGCCAGCTGAAGTAAGGAGATCAGCGTCATTGAGCATAGTGGCAAATAACCTTTTAGGAATCCGCGTACCTGCCACATGTAAGGGCTTTAACATCTCCGGTGCTATATTATAATGAAATCTTCCCCGTGAAATGAGCATGAGATGGAAAATATCTATTTCTTGATTGATAATAGGTCGTATGATTTCATTGTCTTCAGAAGTGATTTGATTGGTTCTTGCTACTAATCCCTGAAAATAGCAACAATCCAGCATTGCCTCAAAAAAGAAGGGCCGTCCATTATCGGAATATATTTCAAGAGCCTCTATCATGGTATCCCTAAGGAATCCTTTTGGAAGGAGCCGTATAAAATCAATAAGAGATTGGGCTTCAGCAAGTTTTTGAATATCGAGAGCTAATTCTTTGGGCAGAGGAACAAGATGTTTTTCAACCTCTTCCATAGGCCTCTTTGTCATGTAAGCCCTCATCAAAACCTTCACATTCTCTATCTGAAAACGAACGAGCATCCAATCAATAAGGTCCGCTCCTGGACCGGACACGTATGTGCGGAAACCAGCCAGTTCAATAATGAGTTCAGAAAGTAGAAGACGTTGAAAATCAAGTACTTCTGTAAGCTCAGTCTCAGGGTAGATTGTACGAAAAAATTCTGAAAGACTCCGTATGTGGCTTAAGTTTTCGAGTCGCTCACCCTCTGCCATGAGACTGTGTCGTGCATGGAGGGAGGCTGCTAAATAATCCAGGTCGTTGGCTATTTTTTGCCTTGAAGGAAAGGTTAAAACCCTGCCTGAGCTGCTTATTTGAGTCTGCACACGCACCGGATTACCCATTCGACTGCTTTTTTCTTGAATTCTGGTTCAAGCTTAATCTGATTTTCGATTGCAGCAATTGCGAGTGACAAACGATACTGCTTTTCACGTTCAGCCTCCTCTACTGCAGTCTCCACGATTTTCTCGGCTTCTGTTAAAGCATCTTTACGGGCTCGCTCTATAATATCCTGACCCTTCTTTTGAGCATCCGACAGAATGCGATCCGCCTCAGCTTTTGCTTCATCTATGAGGGACTTTGCATCACTCTCTGTTGCTATTATCTTTTGAATTACATCGCGCATAATAGCGCCTCCCTAAAGACCTTTTCGCAAACAATCTCCAGGCATTGAAACAAGTGTGCACCCGCATGTTTTTTCAATACGAGAAATCGTTATTGTTGATGTTAAAACAGTTTTAGAATAATCCCTATTTTTTGAACGAAAATGTAGATTAAAAAACTTACATTTTTTACAATTATTATCTTCCCACATATCCTACCCCCCCCTACTATCGTGACATACGTGGGAATAGCGCATCTACCATTTACATCTGTGAAAAGCTTTTCACATCGTTAACATTTACCTTTCATTAGATTTCTTTTTTAACATTCCCCTCTCCCATATCCCCTTCTTTTCCTTTTGTCATTCTACTATCCTTAAAAATATTGTCAAGTAGAAAAAGCTTGTGATTCATGTACCTAAATTTAGTTCTACTTCGATATCATACTTGTCCAAAATAGCTTTTTNNAGAAATTTTTTGGTTTTAAAAAACACCTGAAGGAAGCACCCTGATGAATAGATTTAGCAGTATTTTTGGTCAAATTCTACAACTTTTTTCAAAACGTGAGTTCTTTGAAGCTGTTCATAGTACCAAGTCGGAACGAGGCGCTAAGGGATTCAGTT
>DHGO01000153.1:8882-9330 GCA_002402795.1 Deltaproteobacteria bacterium UBA4796 | reverse complement strand
TTTTTATACCTTTTGTATCCTGTCAGTAAACAGGATTATGCTTTGGTTTGTATCTCTTAGTTCTCCATTTCCCTTCTTTTACTCATTTTTTTGTTCTTTTCTCCTTATTCCACCATAACTACTGCCTTTTTGAGATTGAATGCCATTGAATTCAGTATAAGTTCCATGTTTCCCTTTGCAAGCCCCTTGTATCTCATGCGAACAAAGTGGTAACAACGCTTTAATGCCTCTTCCATCCCGGGATCGCTTAAGTTGTACCATCTCTGGAGCAGTAAAAGCTTGAACATGGGTAATGCAGGATAAGCAGGTCTTCCATCAGCGCTTGCCTGTTTTTTGTACTTCTGCTTGAGAAGCCTTTCTATCGGTCTCCAGTCTATGAGCCTATCTATTTTATCGAGGAAGGTGTTTACGTGTCTTTTTTGTTTGACACAGTAATCTACAAAACTAA
>DHGO01000153.1:0-8679 GCA_002402795.1 Deltaproteobacteria bacterium UBA4796 | reverse complement strand
CCAAAATAATACGGATGGTAGATCCTTCAGGATAATACTCATCCATTTCCTTAAGCAAGGATATAAACTCGCTGCTCCGATGTCTATCATGAACCTGGGCAATGATATGGCCATCATGCAAATCCAATGCTGCCAGAATCGACACGGTTCCCAGTCGTTTGTATTCATGATCCCTCATGATTCGGGATTGCCTCTTTGGGTCTGGCAGGATATCCGGTGCAGTATTCTGGATAGCCTGAACCCCAGGTTTTTCATCCACGCTCACAGTAATCACCGACGGTGTGTCCACAGTCTCGCTTTGGAGATTAACCTCCCTGTATACACATAAAACCTCTTCCATCTTCTGGTCAAATTCCGGGTCTCTCCGATTAAGATAATAAGCCACCTTATGAGGGCGTATAGGATGCTTACTTAAGATTCTCTGAATCGTAGCCTTGCACGCTTTCTTCAAACAATCATGCCCCGATTCAGGACCGTATTTCTTTGCATGTTCCGCTAAAGCCCTCCTGGTCCATAGTTCAGAGGCATAGCCAAAATCCTTTGGTTTCTGGCAGGCAAGGCTGATTACCCATGCCCTTGCTTCTTCTGTAATTACAGGCTCTTTAGGCCGATGGTATTTGTCCTTGAGTCCTTCCTCAACCCCCATGGCCAGAGCTTTCTCTATCCATTTGTATATTGTTGGCCTGCTAATATGGGTAGCCTTTTCAATCTCGGTAATGGGTGTGCCTTCTGCATATTTCAACAAAATGTTAGCCCTTTTAACTTCTCTAACAGGGGTCTTTCGGGAATTGGCAAGGCGTTGCAACTGTTCCTTTTTTTCTGGAGTTAAAATCAATTTTGCTTTCTGGCTTTTCTTTGGCATATTGTTTCCTCCCAATCGTTTTGGAAATCAATATACCATAAACGAATCATTATGTTAATAGTTTAATGAAACGATATACTAAAGGCGGTGAATTTATCTGTCATCAGGAGGCCTCCTTGGGATGAAATATTCACCATTATACCATGCATATCAAATAGTTACAAGAGAATTGAGGATAAAATACCATGCAAAGGTCGCCATTCGTTACAATAGAGGTCATTAAGGAAACAGACAACTTCAGGTTTATCTAAGGCGTTCATAGGGGTGTTCTTTCCACATCTTTACACCACTCTTTGTTCTGTCCAGCCGGTGGCGATATCAACAAAGTCAATGGTGTATGTCAATTATCACCAAAACTAATCCACTTTTTTCACCAATTTTAGTCTACCCCTTATTTTCATAAACCTTTATCTTTTAATCCCTTCATTGTTTGTTTTTAGGCTTAATACTAAAAAACAGGGTCTAAAATTGCCTTTAAATACTATAATATCCATATATTGGACTATACTTTATTCACGGGGCTGAGTATATGGGTAAAAAAGTGTCCTTTTTGCGGTTCACAGAACATAAAGAAAAAGGGGTTGTATAAAAAACAAAGGCAATGATACCTGTGTAGATCCTGCGGAAGGCAGTTTCAGAATCATCCCCATCATAAACGATTAGAACGTGCTCTTTGGAAGGAATACGTCTATGGGAGGCAGACGATCCGTCAGCTGTCGGAAAAGTATGCAAAGAGCAGAGAATAGATACGGCAGCGCATACGGAACGCACCGAACAAGGAATATCACTATACCCCACACCCGGTCATCCTCATCGCCGATGTCACCTTCTTCGCACGGGGCTTCGGGATCTGCATCTTCCGTTCCCCCCATCTTCAGAAGAACCTCTACGCCCAGGAAGTGCACACAGAATCTGCTGAGGCATACCTGCAGGGAAGGAGAGTAATTGGATATGGGGTATACGATACAAGCGATTGTCTTAGACGGCAGACGGGGGGTACGGCAACTCTTTTTTGACATCTCCGTCCAGATGTGTCATTTCCACCAGAAGCAGATCGTAACGCGGTATCTCACGAACAACCCTAAATCAGTTGCCGGTATTGCACTCAAAAAGCTCACAGCGATGCTCTGTGAAACGAATGAGAAGGAGTTTGCCGCTGCCCTTGGTATGACCGATGGTCCTTGTTTCTCAAAGAGAGAACGACCGACCCCTTCACGGGATGATGGCACTATACCCATAAACGGTTACGTTCTGCATATAGAGGCCTGAGAAGAAACATTCCGTATCTTTTCCAGCGATATCCGGAACTCAACATTCCCAATACCACGAACTCCCTTGATGGATGCTTTGCCTCTCTCAAAGAACTGAAATGGCGAATTCTTCTGTCCTTCATTGAAGCTTCTGTTTAAAGACTCTTACTAACTTCAAACCCCTTAACCCCTTCATACTATGTAAACAAATTAAAAAGTGTTCAAAATATGTCATAACATCTACGATCATAGCAGATAACATTAATGATCTCTTATCTTCGGTAACTGCTTTAACCCTCTATTGACAAAATCCTTTTTATTAATTCGTACTGAGTTCGTCAAGCATTTTTACAACGTCAAGTCCCCAGAGTCTGCGATCTTTTTTAAAGGTGAGGCCAGGCGATACTCTGATCATATTCCCGGCTTTAGTAACTATATCTGAATTTTTGATACAAACCCAGGAACCATCCGGTTGTTTTTTGAATTCATTCACCATAATTTTAGCAATTTCGTCCATCTCTCTCTCCTTTATGGGTTCATTAAATTATGGTTTGTCTTATCATATTTAATATACATTAATCAATTACCGCATAATCAAGGCTTACAGGAGTAAACTCTCTGTCTTGGACAGAGCTAATAAAAATAGTATACCGCCATTGATAGATATAAAGAGCCCTTTTTTATAGACCCTTGAAAGAGAGTGCGCCATCATACAAAAATTAGAGTATACCTATCCCTTGCCTTAATACCAAGCAGACAGTTGTTCTGCAGGAAGTGTACTATTCTTATTCAAACAAACTTAGATGAGTCAAGCATCCTGAGATATCGATAGAGGCAATTTATTATTTACCCGGCACCGTTCAGAACGCCTTTCTTTCTGTAGAGGACAGAAAAATCATCAAACAGGGAGATTCTATGGAAATAAGATCTTTTTTTAAACATTAAGCCTATTTTTATGGCCATAAAATGTTCTTGTTGCCATTATATTTGACAGCAAAATGAATCACCTTAAAGAAGAAGTATGGAACATAGCCCTCATAAGTTGCAAAACTTGTCCGAAAAGATAATAATTTTAGGTGTTATCTTTAAATATTCAGATTATTTTTATAGCAACGATTCCTATGTGTCTGAATGAAATCACCAGGAGCATCAAAGAACTGTTTTAGCTGTTTTAATAGTTTTCAAAACATAAGGAAGAATCTCTTCTCTGCAGGCAGGACAAACTGCGGTGCCGTTTGTTACGCGATAAGCCTCGTCACAGAAGGGACAAATTACGATTCTACCATTGTGTTTCTGGCCCAATAATTTGATATTAACGTCTACCTTTTTGATTCCCAGAAGGTTAGTACCTGCCTCTTTAATCTGTGATAGAAGGAGTTGCTTGTTCTGCATATGCTTTGGTTTTACTTTGAGGTACCAATTCTTAATTTCTGACCATGGCTCTGTTTTTTTGTAGTCCAGGTATATCCTGATGCCCCAACCGGTGTCCTTTTCATAAAAGGTCAATGCATAACGACCTACATTTATGATCTTCAACCGTTGATTTCCAATTGTGCATTGCGTCAAAAGCTGTACCGCGTCAGGCAGGCACTTTGTTGTCTCACATATCACGTTATACATGGTATTTTTCGGTATGTTTCTACATGCAAGATCCACCATAAATCCACCTATCAAAATACCCGGGGCAACGCTACCGTGAAAATGCTCTATCATAGTAATATATTCTTCAAAGGTATATGTTAAAATATCTTTGTTTTTCATCGCATTTCACTCCCTGTTATCATCTTTAGTTACCTTTCTAATATTGCAAAGAAGTTCTTTCCATTGTGGGTAGCCCATAATTGGTTCTCTACACTGGCAGTCTGTTAATAAATTACAGTTAGCATTTCCTGACCATCCATGTGGAACTAAAACTACTCCTTCCATGATTCTATCATCCACGTGTGCTTTCATTTTTATTTGTCCTTTATCGGTTTCGATCATTATGTCATCCCCATGGGTTATTCCATAATCCGCTGCTGTAGTTGGCCCTATCTCTACCTTTGGGAATGGGGAACAATTTTGAAGGGATCTGATATTACGTAACATGCTGTTATTATAAAAAAGGTCTCTTGTACCAGTAGACAAGATAAGAGGGTACCTGTCTCCGAGTTCAGCCCAACGTGTACCCTGAGGGCTTTTATCAGGTTCCCTGTACGTCGGCAATGGGTCAAAACCTACCCTGGCAAAAGCTTCACTGTATATCTCTATCTTCTTTGTTGGTGTTGTAAAGGAACCCTCATTAAGCCGGTATTCCTTAGACTGATAATAAACCCCTTCGGGGTTTTCTAACAGGGTTTTAAAATCTACCCCGCTTTGACTTAATTCATCTGCCAGCAGCTCTGTCTCCGAATTCCAATGAAATTTATCACCAAAACCACATCTCTTTGCCAATTCCAAATATACTTCAAAAAAGGTCTTGCACTCATAGTAAGGCCCAATCAAGGGTTTCCTAAGCATTAGATAGGGAAGGCAGTGGCAGACATTGTAGTTGTATCCAAGTCCCCAGAATTCAAACTGATTTGCAGCAGGTAAAACATAGTGAGCAGCCTCAGCTGTCTCTGTCATAAACTGTTCATAGACAACAACGAGATCGAGTTTTTTAAAGGCCTCTTTCATGGCATTTGTATCAGGCATGGTGACAAGGGGATTGCCACCGACAACAATGAAGGCGCGCAGCTTTTCAGGTACACTCTCTGGCACCATATTTACAACAGCATAGGGGCTTGTCCTTCCCCACAGTTCGTGGAATAGAGGGTATTCCACAGCACCAAGAGGTATCCCGGCCACAGGGAGACTTACATCGTTCAATCTCAGCCTTGGGCTTATAACCCAGCCACCTGGAACATTTATGTTGCCAGTAAGTGTCTGTAGTATTGCTATAGCACGGTCGGTCTGGGTTCCATTTGCGCTTTGGTCCTGTGTACATGTACCTTGGAAGATGCTCGCCCCTTTTGTGGTTGCAAGGCGTCGTGCAAGACGGCGTATATCATCAGCCTTTATCCAGGTAATCTTTTCAGCCCATTCAGTGTTGTATTGTTGAATATGGGGAATGAGCTTATCGAAACCAATGGTATATTTTTCTATAAACTCACTATTATAGAGTTTTTCGTTAACGATAACATTAATCATGGCAAGGGCTAATGCCCCATCTGTTCCAGGCCTTATTGCCAGATACATCTCAGCATTTTCGGCAAAAGGGATCCTTCGAGGATCAATTACAATAACCCTTGAGCCACGCTTGGTATTTTTTTCAATTGCAAGGGCAAGAGGAAAGTCAGAGGCGGAAGGATTGTGACCCCAGAGGAGATATAGATTTGAATCCATCTCCTCTACAGGGTATTTTCCAAATGTTATCTGCCTTGCCCTTATACGCATCCTGTAGCAGATACTCTCAACCGAGAAAAAGTTGGGAGATCCCAAGGCGGCCTTAAATCGGTTGGTTAAAGAGACCATTTCAAAGTTTTCCACACCAATGGAGCCACAGAAAAAGGCAATGACCGAAGGACCATATTTGGATTTCAGTTCCATTAATTTTTCCGATATTTCATAGAATGCCTGTTCCCATGGAATTCTTGTCCACCTTCCATTAACCTTTTTTAATGGGTATTTTAGTCTCTCAGAATGGTATAGATGTTCAATTGCAGCCTCGCCCTTTGGACAAAGCCTGCCTTGATTTAGAGGGTGGGATTTTTGTCCAGTAACTCCAACTACCCTTCCGTTTTCAACTGCTACTTCCATCCCGCAACTGTGATAGCATAATGCACATGCTGTATTTCCCTTTTTACTCATTGTAAAACCCCCTTTTATCGCAACTCTATATTCTTTTAAAGGGGTTATCATTTCATCAGCATATAGTTTATTCCCTCTGTAATACACGGGCAAAGACATCTACAACCTTTTGCAAACCATACTTATCTATCAACGAATTCACCCCTACTTCTATGTCCTCAGGCTTTGCTTCCTCCTCCACCTCTTCTTCTCTCTCCTCATAAATCAGTACATCATTGAGACACGCCTGAACACACAGGGGCTTTTCCTGTGGAGGCTCATCCTCACACATATCACATTTAAGGGGAAGGCCCGAATCAGGATCTTTGAACATATCCCTTGATGGGCAGGCAGCCCTGCAGAAGGTGCATTCGTCGTATTCTTTTCCATCTATCACATACTTGTCCCTACCCATACACTCTGCTGGGGTGTACTCACCGGCAAATACAGGCAGCCATATGTCCTTCAACCTATAAGTAATCACCTGAATACGGGATTTTGCAGGGTTTATGCTACTGTACTTCGGATTGGCATGAAAAGCAGAACAGACAATTTCACATGCCCTGCAACCGTTACATTTGTCTGCATCCACTTTGATTGTCTTTATCTTTTTCTTAATCCTCTCCATCTTTCAATATCCCCCTCCTTTCCAAATCATCGGCAACATAGCCTAAATCTAATTCTTCTAATCTTTTCCTTGTGGGTATCCCATTCTTGTTCCACCCTTTATATTTGTAGTATGTATCTAAGAGCCTTTCTTCGAGTTCAGGATATCTTGTCTTCCAGTGGTCCTGAGGAGGCTTCTCGACTGCCCTTGTCACACCCCTCAGGTTGTTATATGCCCTGTGGAGATTTCTGCTCCTGTTGACTATCTTTTTTAGACTTGTCTCATCTAAGTCCATACCTGTTGCTGCAGAGATCAGCTTCGGATAATTATGTATATGGTATGGAGGCTTAAGACAGAATGACCCCATACCTGCACACAATCCAATGGCATCATCTATGTTATGCAACATCTCCATCCAGTCAACTATTTCACTGCATGCCTCAGGTGTTGGGTAAAAGGGGATAGACTTCTCTGTCCCCTTTGCTAATTCCCATTCTAACAGATACTCCTTAAAGTGTTCATCAGGAAGCTGAGGCCAATCCTTAACAAACTCTTCCCTCTCTTCCCTTGTAGCAAATGGGGCCTGAGGCCAGTTACCTTCAATCTGGGTGATGCTTATCTTCTCGTTAGTTGAATACATAAGAAAATAAAGGGGGTCTAATACCCCGAGTTTTAAGGGGAGCTGTTCGTGTTTCTTTATGGTGTTGTGGTCGAATGCCTCTGCGCCTTTACCTATCCTTCTGGCTGCCCTGTGGACACCATCTGCCAGGATATCTCCAATCCCTTCCCGTCTGGCCAGTCTGTCCAGAAGCCATACGAACCTTCCCTCCTTATCAGTGGGGCAACCTTCAAAGTCTTTGTCAGTTAAGATACCTGCCTCATATAGTTCTACGGCAAAGGCCAATATCTGGGGGGTTGAGAATGAGTCTACCCCATATTCTGTAGCACGTTGGAGAGTTCTGAAGTCGAAACTCAGTTGGTCCACCATCGCACCCATTGAATAGGTGAGCTTGCCGAAACATTTTGCCATATACCTTGGCACGTCCTCAAAGGAGATTAACGCCCCGCACTGTTGAGGACAGTTAAAACAGCTTATAAGCCTCTTTATTGCACTCAACTGGGTTCTGGTCCATTCCTCTTCGTGTTCCTTTGTCCAGAAGTTCCGTCTACGGATACGGGCATTCCCCCACATAAAGTTCTCTGTATGCCACCTTTCATCTGTATGCTTCATCTCCTGCGGAGAGCCTATACCCGAAAGGATTGTCATGACATTGGGTATTGGGTTTGCGTTTCTGAATTTTATATAGTCAGTCACCCACTTCATATGCTCCATGAACTCAGCACCTCTTGCAAGGTATATATCCTTTGTACCCCTTACTGCTATGGCCTTGACCTTCTTATCTCCCATTACAGCACCACCACCCAGACGGCTTGCACTGGATCGGGACTGTTCTATGGAGGCCACATAGACCCTGTTTTCACCTGCTATACCAATTGCTGCCACTTCCGCATTGGGTTCTTTTAACTCTTCCCTTATAAGATCCTGGGTCTCCAGGGCGCCTCTACCCACAAGGTGTGAGGCATCCCTTATCTCTACCCTGTCATTTTTTATCCAGATGTAAACCCATTCAGGTGACTTTCCCTTTAATATGACCTTGTCATAACCTGCATATTTTAGTTCTGCAGCCCAGAACCCTCCCATCATCGGATATACAAGGGTCTCTGACTCAGGAGAGATACAGGTCACGCCTGTACGGTTCATACTGAAGGCAGGTGTGCCGCATAAAAGACCACTACTGAATATAAGTAAATTTTCAGGGTCAAAGGCTTTTACTTCAGGAGGAACCCTGTCCCAGTATATCTTAACACTTGTACCCAGTCCTCCAAGATGTAGCTCCATAAGTTTCGGGTCAGTCTCTATTCGTTCTATATTCCCTGTAGACAGGTCAATCTCCAGATTATATCCTGTTTCAGCATATCTCATCTTTAACTTCCCTCCCTTTACTTGACTTTATAGCCTTATAAAAGCAGCCTCTGAGAGCTTGTGAATTTTATATCAAAACAAAATTATAGTCAATAAAATAATAACTGGAGTTTCCTGAGTTTTTAGATGTTATATCATTTTTAGTTGAAATTGAAAAAGTGGCTCC
>DHGO01000085.1 GCA_002402795.1 Deltaproteobacteria bacterium UBA4796 | reverse complement strand
ATATACACATGCACATCGAAGCACGCCTTATTGAGAAGATAGGAGAAACAGGGGGAAAGCTTCATACAGGTAGAAGCAGGAATGATCAGGTTTCCCTTGATATGAGGATGTTTCTTAAAAAAGAGTTTGAAGAGATAGATAAACAAATTCTTGTGCTCCTTCGAACTCTCCTCAAGAAGGCAGAGGCTGAAAAAAGAACCATCATGCCAGGCTATACCCATCTGCAGAGGGCACAGGTAATAACCCTGTCCCATTTCCTGATGGCATACTATCATATGCTGAAAAGAGACAGAGAGAAGATGAGTAATTTGAAGAAATGGTGTGATATCATGCCATTGGGTAGTGGAGCCCTTGCCGGTTCTACTATACCTCTCGATAGAGAGTATGTGAGAAGGAGGCTTGGTTTCAGTAAGGTCTCTGAAAATAGTATAGACAGTGTATCAGAAAGAGATTTTGTTCTTGATGCCCTCTATCTTATGTCGCTTATAATGGTGCATTTGAGTCGCCTTTCAGAAGATCTGATTCTCTTTGCAACAGAAGAATTTTCATTTATATCATTGCCGGACGAAATGTGTACAGGTAGCAGCCTCATGCCACATAAAAAAAATCCTGATGCCCTTGAATTGATACGGGGAAAGGCTTCACGGGTAATGGGCGATCTCTTCAGTCTTCTCTCTCTATTAAAGGGTCTTCCTCTATCATATAACAGAGATCTTCAAGAAGATAAGGAACCCCTGTTTCATGGTATTCAGACCGTGAAGGAGAGCCTTTCGATAATGGCCTTATGTATAGAGGGCATAAAAGTATACAGAGAAAACATGGAAAGGGCAGTCTATGGGAGTTATATGCCTGCTGTAGAAATGGCAGAATATCTCGCCCTTAAAGGTATGCCTTTCCGCAATGCCCACACCATCGTGGGAAACATGGTGAAACACTGTGAAAATAAAAAGCAATCCCTGTGGAAAATGCCGCTGGCACAGATGAAGAGGTTTTCTCCCCTCTTTGATAATGATATTTTTAAGTATATTGAACCTAAGGCTATTCTGCAGAATAGAAAAACTAAAGGCGCAGCCTCTTTCAGGGAAATTGAAAGGACAATCAATGCAGAAAAGAGATATCTTGGTTTTTAGTATAGGGCTTTTGCTCCTTTTTTCCTCGTGCGGGAAAAAGGGTGACCCATTGCCCAGAGGCTTACAGATGCCTGAAAAGATACAGGACCTATCAGGTGAAGTAAAAGATGGCCTTCTCTTTCTTTCTTTTTCTCTACCAGGCTATAGTGAGGAAGGCACACGTATCAGCGATCTTGCTGGTTTTAAAGTGGTAAAAGGTTGTGGTACCTGTATGGGAGTTTTTGAACCCTTTAAAGAGATTCGTTTTGATGAGGGGAGAGGGTATACCCGTTCTAACGGGAAGATTTATATATATGACAATGACCTCGTAGAAGGACAGGAGTACAGTTATAAAGTCTACCTCTTTTCGAAAAAGGGAACCAGAGGGGATGCATCTAATATTTTTACTATTAAATGGCAGAGACCACCGGATACACCTCAAGATGTCACTGTCAAAGAGGATGACGGGAAGGTAGAATTGATATGGGAAAAGGAGATAGATACATATTACAGTGTCTATCGTTTTGACGACAATCGTTACCCTCTTTTTCCTCTCAATAAGATGCTTATCGAAAATCAGTCTTACATAGACACCGGACTTGAGAATGGAAAAACATATATATATGAAGTACGTAAGGTTAAGGTAAAGAATGGCATGCCATGGGAAGGTGAGGGTTTACGGGTAGAGGCTACACCTAAGGATAAAACCCCTCCTGCAACTGTTGCTAATGTAAAGGCTGAAAAGAAAGAAAATCATATTCTCATTTCCTGGACAGAAAATATTGAACCTGATGTGGCTGGTTACAATATATATATGATCCGTGGTAATGAGGTGGTAAAATTGAATAAAGAACCTGTACAGGGAAAAAGTTTTGTAGATGCCCAGCTTCACCATGAGCGGTATATATCCTATTATGTAACCTGTGTTGATACCTCCGGTAATGAGAGTAAGCCTTCACGGGAATCTATTGTTATTTTGAAGGAATAAGAGATGCATTACTTTCTATATAAAGATGGCGAACTATTTTGTGAAGATGTTTCAGTGAAAACCATTGCAAAAAAAGTAGGTACCCCTTTCTATATATATAGCTATAAGACTCTGACCCGTCATTTTTCTGTGTTTGATGATGCCTTTAAAAAGATTCCTCATCTCATCTGTTATTCCTGCAAGGCAAATGCAAACGTTGCGCTCCTGAGCGTTATTAGAAAACTCGGAGGTGGTGCAGATATTGTCTCTGGTGGAGAACTTTTTAAGGCCCTTCATGCTGGCATACAGGGGAATAAAATAGTCTTTTCAGGGGTTGGTAAGACAAAAGAGGAGATACAATTTGCCATACAGTCAAAGATATTGATGCTCAATATAGAGTCCGAAGGTGAGATTGAAGTGATACGGGATGTTGCAAAAGATATGAAACAGAAGATTCCCATCTCAATAAGGGTAAATCCTGAAATTGACCCGAAGACGCATCCCTACATCACGACAGGTCTTAAGAGGAACAAATTTGGCATCCTGTGGACTGATGCGCTCAGGCTTTATAAGAACATAGCAAAAGACCCCTTTCTTTTGCCTGTTGGTATTTCCTCCCATATCGGTTCCCAGATTCTTGAGATTGAACCATTTGTGGAAGCAGTAAAGTGCCTGAAGAAGATGTTTTTTAAACTGAAAAGGACTGGTATATCACTCCGATATATTGATATAGGAGGAGGACTGGGGATTACATACAAAGATGAACTTCCACCAAGTCCTCGGGAATACGCTCGTGCCATTGCACGTATACTTAAATCAACCGGGTTGACCCTGATACTTGAACCTGGCAGGATACTGGTGGGCAATAGCGGGATTTTCATAACAAAACTCCTCTATGTGAAAAGAACCCCTGAAAAAAACTTTTATATTGTGGATGGAGCAATGAATGATCTTGTAAGACCTGCTTTCTATAATGCATATCACGAAATCGTGCCTGTCATTGAATCCACAAATAATCAACATATAAAAGTGGATGTTGTCGGCCCTATTTGTGAGTCAGGAGATTTTTTTGCAAAGGACAGAAAATTGCCATCCCTTACGCCAGGTCATTTAATTGCCATTCTTGGTGCTGGTGCTTATGGGTTTTCTATGTCATCAAATTACAATTCGAGAAGGCGTGTGGCTGAAGTACTTGTGAAAGATAGAGATTTTTATATTATCAGAAAAAGGGAAAGTCTTAAGGATTTACTGAGGGGTGAATCAATTCCATCATTTCTGGAGGTGTGATGCGTGAACGACTTGAGTTCTGGAAGATGAGTGCCAGTGGAAATGACTTTATCATCATTGATAACAGGGATGGTAAGGTCTATGATTATTTTAAGGATATAACAGAATTTATTGTGAAGATTTGCAGGCGCCACCATTCTGTTGGTGCAGATGGGCTGATACTGATAGAGGACTCTAAATCCCATGATTTCCGATGGAGATTTTTCAATTCTGATGGTTCAGAGGCAGAAATGTGCGGTAACGGCGGTAGATGTGCTGCCCGATTTGCTTACATGAAAGGCATTGCTGGAGAGAAAATGGCTTTTGAAACCATAGTGGGTGTTATTAAGGCAACATTACATGGTACAAGGGTAAAGCTTCAGCTTACACAGCCAGAAGACCTCAAGCTTGACTATCCTATCAAACTTGAAGATAAGGAGATATTCTTAAGTAGCGTCAACACAGGGGTACCCCATGCAATTCTCATTGTGGATGATATAGAACGCATACCTGTTTCTGAACTGGGAAGGACGATACGTTATCATGGCGCCTTTGGGGATAAAGGGACAAATGTGGATTTCGTGGAGATTATTGATGAACACCATTTAAAGATACGTACCTATGAGAGAGGCGTTGAAGGTGAAACCTATGCGTGTGGTACAGGTGCTGTTGCTGTTGGCGTTGTTTTAAAAGAAAAAAAACTTATCAAAAGTCCTGTAAATATAGAGACCAGAGGAGGCGAGATACTGAAAATTTATATCGGAGATGAGGTGTATCTTGAGGGAGAGGCCCATATCATATATGAAGGCATATTACATGAGGAAGCACTATCATAGAAAGGAGAGGCAATGAAACTTAAAGGTATATATACAGCCCTGGTAACTCCCTTCAAGGGTGACAGGGTGGATGAAGAGGCGTTTAAAAGGCTTATTACCTTTCAACTTCGCGGGGGCGTGGATGGGATTGTCCCCTGCGGTACAACGGGGGAAGCGGCAACGCTTTCTTATGAGGAACACAAGCAGGTAATCGAGCTTGCAATCAAATTTGCAAATAAAAAAGTGCCTGTCATTGCCGGAACTGGCTCAAACAGTACAGCCGAGACCATTGAATTGACCATGGCTGCAAAGCAACTTGGTGCTGATGGATGTTTGCTTACCACACCCTACTACAATAAGCCTACCCAGGAAGGCCTTTATCAACATTTCAAAAAGGTGGCTGAAGAAGTAGATATACCCCTTATTCTTTACAATATTCCTGGTAGAACAGGGATTAATATGCTCCCTGAAACTGTAAAGAGGCTTGCAGAGATCCCCACCATAGCTGGTATCAAAGAGGCGTCAGGGTCAGTAGTCCAGGCAACTGATATATTTCGACTTACAAAAGGAAAATTTGCCATCTTTTCAGGTGACGATAATCTCTTTTTACCCCTCATGAGTGTAGGTGCAGTAGGTGTTATATCAGTACTCTCGAACATAATGCCACGGGAACTGAAAAGGCTCTATACTGCCTATGCAGTAGAAAAGAATACCTCAAAGGCACGTGATATTTTCGCACGCTTGCTACCCATCATGCAGGCTATGTTCATTGAAACAAACCCCATTCCTGTAAAGGAAGCCCTCTATCACATGGGCATGATCGAAAAAGAGTTTCGCCTTCCTCTCTGCCCCCTCTCTGAAGGTAATAGCAAGGCTCTCATGCAGGTCTTGAAGTATTATGGTCTTTTAAAGAGAAAATAAAAAGGATAAACAGTGCATTGTACGCTCTTTAAGTCCCTGGGAATGAAATTAGAAGCTTGAAAGCATGTAAAGGAGAAAACATTATGGTGAGGATTATTATAACAGGGGTAAGGGGTAAGATGGGTAGCACCATTTTTAACCTTGCCTTAAAGTATGAGCATATAATTGTCACCGGAGTTACTGAAACAGGGAATCACCCTTATATTGGAAAGACATTGGAAAGCAGGGCAGGCATCCTTACCATAGAGGATGAACTTCAAAAAGTAATAGAGAAGAGTGATGTAATTATAGATTTTACAGAACCATCTGCATCGCTGGAACACTTCAGGCTGGCAAGAACATATAAAAAAGCAGTGGTTATAGGCACAACAGGATTCAACGAGGAATCAATGGCAGAAATAAAGAGCGCAAGCGGCATAAGGGCTGTGGTATCACCCAATATGAGTGTGGGCATGAATCTTATGTTTGATATTGTTGAGAAGCTTTCGAGAATCATGAAGGATGATTATGATATAGAAATCATGGAGATGCATCATAGATTAAAAAAGGATGCACCAAGTGGGACAGCCATGAGGTTGAAAGATATTGTTGAGAGCTCCCATCCTGAAAGGAGCTGGATTGAGATTTTTGGAAGAAAAGGCATAACAGGTGAACGTAAAAGGGAAGAATTGGGAGTCTTAAGTCTTCGAGGGGGAGATGTAGTGGGTGAGCATACAGTGCTATTTGCTGGCGTTGGCGAAAGGCTTGAAATAACCCACCGGGCTTATTCTCGAGAAAATTTTGCTCGAGGTGCCCTTATTGCTGCTCAATGGATAGTAAACCAGAGAGATGGGATTTATACTATGAAGGATGTGCTGGGATTATAGATGGAAATGAAAGACAAAAAAGGATTCGAGGGGTCAACAAGTGCAGGGTTCGAGGATTCAAGGGTTCGAGTGGATTTACCCCATCTACTCATCCACCCATTCTCCCATCTTCTGCCTTTGTGCCTTGCCTTTATTGCGAAGTCTCTCTTCCACTCTTTTACTCCGGGCGCACAACCCCAGTAAGATTCGGCTCACTCGATGTATCATGGAGTCTTATATGTATGTACAAGCAGGATACATCGCCCTTAANNGTCCCCAAGGCGTCCTCGATTATCGTTCCAGAGAGCCCTTCGCCCTCTGTCCCTTTGTGCCTTATTTTTACTCCTCATCCACCCATTCTCCCATTTACCGATTCTCTGCCTCTGTGCCTCTGTGCCTTATTTTTCTATGCCTTTGCCAGAATCTCCATTATTGTTCCTGCTATAGTATCGACAGTGATAGAATCTCTGCCAGGGATAAGATAAATGTTCCTTCCCCTCGGGTGCCATATACGGGAGTCGTACTGAAAGAAGAGCGTTATGGTAAAAAGACCACAGGCGCCTGCGAGATGGGCCATGCCTGAATCATTGGAAAAGAAGATACCCCCTTCCTGAAAAAAGCTTTTTACATGGGTAATATCCTCAATATATATCCAGTCCTTCACGGGGATGGGTGCATCAAGAGCCTGGAGCACAACAACCATAATGCCCTGTGACCGTAATCTCTCATAAAGGCCGATGAAGTTGTTCATATCCCATTTCTCCTTTATGAAGCCTGTTTCTGGATAAAGAATGACCCTCCTGGATGGTCGAGGCTTGATTGTTTCTATCAACGGCCTGATACCATATGCAGCAAGCTGACGCAATTGATAGGCTTCAATATGTTCGGGTTGAACCCCTTGCTCCTTTTCCATAGCTATGTCTGGATACATATCAATGAAGATTAGTGGTTGCTGCGAGAAGCGCTGCCACCGCTTTCTGAGATAACCATGCCTATCCTTGCCAATAAAAATGACCCTCTTCCAGATAGTTCGGGGTTCCGCATTTGAGAATAGATATATCCATTTTCTTGTCTCCACGCTTTCGACTTCAGTAAAATATTCTTTGAAGAGTTGTAAGAATCTTTTATTACCAAGACCGATTATTCCTTCTTCATAATAACGGAAAAGGGAAAAGAAGATTGACTCCGAGAGACATACATCGCCAAGACCACCAAGGTGAATAAGAAGGTTTGTATTCTCAGTCATTGATGAGTTAAAGCATATCCTATCAATCACTTAAGAATCCAGTTTCTCATTCATAAAGGTGGCAGCATCCTTAAATCAGTGGACTTTTCAACAATTATCCGTTACAATTTTATTTAATCGGGGCGTAGCGCAGCATGGTTTAGCGCACTTGCTTGGGGTGCAAGAGGTCGCAGGTTCAAATCCCGTCGCCCCGATATATCTTTATACGATATTTTATATTGGTTGCAGTCTATGTTAATTCTTCTTACTAACGATGATAGTATACGTTCAGAGGGGATTCTTGCTCTCCAGAGGAGGTTGAACAAAAAACACGAGGTTTATATTGTAGCACCTGACAGAGAGAGAACCTGTATTGCTAATGCCATTACCCTCCACAAACCCTTAAGGCTTCATAAAGCAGGACTGAACGTTTTTACAACCAATGGCACCCCTGCTGATTGCGTATACCTTGCAGTAAGGGTTGTGCTGAAGAAAAAGCCTGATCTCCTTATCTCCGGCTTGAATGAAGGTCCAAACATGGGACAGGATATTCATTATTCAGGAACCGTTGCTGCAGCAAAGGAGGGTGCGTTTCTTGGGATAGCCTCCATGGCGGTATCCTTAAGCGGGAGAAGGGATTTTCATTTTGATACAGCTATAAAGGTTGTTGAGGAGATTATCCATAGAGTGGCGCATAAACCATTTGTAGATTCAACTTTTTTAAATATCAATATTCCCAATGTGCCTTACCATAAAATAAAGGGGTTTGCCGTGACAAAGCTTGGGAAAAGGATATATAATGATACTGTCATTGAGAGGACTGATCCGAGAGGAAGAAAGTATTACTGGATAGCAGGGAATGAAGAACTCTATGAGCCTGTTAAGGGAACTGATTTTTATGCAGTTGCCAGGTGCTATGTTTCGGTCACACCCTTAGGCCTGGATACAACAAACGGTACATCTTTAGAACAATATAAAAAATATTTCAGGAGGTAGATATGAAAATTACATTATCTATTATCAAGGCTGATGTCGGAAGTATCGGAGGTCATTTAAAACCAAGCGCTCAATTACTCCAGGAGGTAAAACGTTACCTCGAAGAGAAAGGGAAGGGCATAGCCCTTGACTTTTTCGTAGCCCATACAGGGGATGATTGTGCAATACTATTTTCCCATACACGGGGTGTAGGAAATGATAAGGTTCATAAGCTTGCGTGGGATGCCTTTGTGGCAGGAACAAATGTAGCAAAAAAAGAGGGACTTTACGGTGCCGGTCAGGATCTTCTGAAAGATTCTTTCTCGGGCAATGTGAGGGGCATGGGGCCAGCAGTTGCTGAAATGGAATTTGAGGAAAGGCCCAACGAACCTTTTGTTATGTTCTGTGCGGACAAGACTGACCCGGGTGCTTACAACCTCCCCATCTACCTTGCCTTTGCTGACCCCATGTATAATTCAGGATTGATTCTATCGCCCAACATGGCAAAGGGGTTTAAGTTTACCATTATGGATGTAAGTTATACTGAAGGTGATCGTATCATAGAACTAAATGCTCCAGAAGAACTATACGATATTGCTGCGCTCTTAAGGGATAATGAACGGTTTGTCATTGAATCCATTCATTCCAGGGAGACAGGAGAGATTGCTGTTTCAGTAAGCACTACCAGGCTCCATAACATTGCAGGGAAATACACAGGAAAGGATGACCCCGTGATGCTTGTTCGTGTTCAAGGACCCTTTCCTGCAACAGGCGAAGCCCTTGCACCCTTTAATATAGGTCATTATGTAGCAGGTTTTATGAGGGGAAGTCATACGGGCCCGCTTATGCCTGTGAAGATAAATTCAAGCGTCTCCTATTTTGATGGCCCACCTGTAGTGAGTGCCCTTGGTTTCTGTGTTCATGAAGGTAAACTTACAGAACCAGCAGATGCCTTTGACCACCCCTACTGGGATTATATACGGCAGCAGGTATCACGGAAGGCAACGGAAATCAGACAGCAGGGATTTTCAGGTGCAGCCATGCTTCCCTATTCAGAATTAGAGTACGGCGGTATTGTAAAGAAGATGGAAAAACTTGAACCAAAGTTCAAAGTGAGAAAATAAAAGGGAGTGTGATGTATTTTTACATAGAAACATTTGGTTGCCAGATGAATGAACATGATTCAGAGAAAATGGCATCTCTTCTCATGGAGAGCGGTATGAAGCTCAGCCCCCAGCTTGACTGTGCGGATGTAGTGGTTGTCAATACTTGCTGCGTGAGACAGAAGGCTGAACAGAAGTTTTACAGCCTCATGGGCAGGCTCAGAAGCATTAAAAAGAGAAGAAAAATAATTGTTGGCGTTACGGGATGTATTGCTCAGATGGAGAAAAACCATCTCTATGAAAGGCTTCCATTCATTGATTTTGCCCTTGGTCCATCGAGTATCCACAATATTTTACACGCCATTCGCAATGTAATGGATTATAAACCGCTTTTTGATTTTTCTGATAATGGGGGTGCCCCTTCCATTTTTCTTAATCCAAATAAAGGGGCTCATAGAATAAAAGCTTACGTTTCTATCATGAAGGGATGCAACAATTTCTGCAGTTACTGTATCGTTCCTTATGTCAGGGGAAGGGAGGTAAGCAGAGAGAGCAAAGATATCCTGCAGGAAATAGAGGCCATTGCCAGAAGGGGGATAAAAGAGGTAACCCTTTTAGGTCAGAATGTAAATTCCTATAATAAAGGAAGAGATGATCTGCCATTCCCTGAACTGCTTAAAACTATTAACAGCATAGAGGGTGTAGACCGTATCAGGTTTGTAACAAGCCACCCCAGGGATATCTCTGATAGCCTCATTGACTGTTTTGGAGCCCTTGAGAAGCTCTGTGAGCACATACACCTCCCATTCCAATCCGGTTCTGATAAGATCCTTTCCCTTATGAACAGGGGCTACACATCTCATGGGTACAGGGAAAAGGTTGACCTCTTGAGGCAGGCATGTCCCCATATAGCCATAACTGCGGATTGCATTGTGGGATTTCCCGGTGAAGATGAGGATGATTTCGAGAAGACAATGAGGCTTATCGAAGATGTACAGTTTGATGGTCTTTTTTCCTTTGCCTATTCACCTCGCCCCTATACAAAGGCCCTTAATTATGATGGGGCTGTGCCGAGAGAAATTGCTCTCGGGAGGCTTGCAACACTTCAGAAATTACAGAGAAATATCACCCATGCCAAAAATAGGGCTATGGAAGGTTATACGGTCGATGTTCTTGTAGAAGGCACAAGCAAGCATTCTCCTTATGACCTCACGGGCAGGACAAGAACAAACAAGATTGTTAATTTTACTGGTCCAGAAGATCTCATAGGTAAAAATGTTGCAGTGACTATAATAAAAGGATATGCTAATTCTCTGAGAGGTGAAAAAGTAAGAGAAAAGGAGGTAATGCATGCTTAAGGAGATGAAGGTTGCAGGAATTACCGTTGATCCTTTTACCAATACCCCTATCGTTATTCTGAAAGACCTTGAAGAAAAGGATGTGTTGCCCATATGGATTGGGCTCCTTGAGGCATCGAGCATTGCCACGGCCATAGAAAATATACAGACACCAAGGCCCATGACGCATGACCTTTTAAAAAACATACTCGATGCACTGGGAATAAAGGTTATAAAGATTGAAGTGAATGATTTGAGGGATAACACCTATTTCGCCCTTATTCATTTTGATGTAAACAAGAAGAGATTGGTTATTGATGCGCGGCCCAGCGATGCCATTGCCCTTGCTTTACGAACAGGGGCGTCCATCTTCGTGGAGGAAAGTGTGATACAAAAATCTGCTAAAGTAGATCTAACACAGAAGGGTGATAAGGTGGTAACAGATACAGTGGAATGGGAAGAGATTCTTGAGAATCTGAACCCTGATGACTTTGGTAAATACAAAATGTGATAAAGTCTTTTCTATAAGGTTGAATATAGTGAAAATATAATGGTTTGGTGTATACTTGATTGACCTCCATACACATTCTCTATTAAGCGATGGCGAACTCCTTCCCTCTGAGCTGGCACGACGGGCAATGGTAAAAGGATATAAGGTTATCGGTATCTCTGACCATGTAGATGTAACAAACATAGAGCATGTTGTCTCTTCCATTTTAAAGCTAAGAGATAGACTCACATATTATAAAGGCATTACCATTGTGCCCGGTGTGGAGATTACGCACGTCCCAAAGGGGCTTATCAAAGAAGTGATTGCCTGTGCAAAAAAACTCGGGGTAGGATACGTGGTAGTCCATGGTGAAACTACTGCTGAGCCGGTTGAAGAAGGCACCAACAGGGAGGCTATAGATGGTGGCACCCATATCCTTGCCCACCCGGGTATAATTACCGAAGAGGATGTATTAAGGGCAAAAGAGTGTGGTGTTTTACTCGAAATCAGTGCGCGTAAGGGTCATTCCATGAGCAATGGCCATGTGGCTTTACTTGCAAAAAAAATAGGTGCTCAACTTATCTTTAATACGGATGCCCATAGCCCCTCTGACCTTTTAACAGAGGCAGAGGCAATAAAGGTAATTATAGGTGCTGGACTATCAATGGATGATTTTCGTATCATGCAAAAGAATGCATTCGAGCTTGTACAGAGGATATTAAAAGAAAAAAAATGAAAATATCCATACAGAAACGCATCAAGGATATTCCTTATTACCCAAAAGCACTCATGTACGGTATGGATGAAGGATGGGTGAGACTATCTTCCAACGAGAACCCCTTTCCTCCATCGCCAAAGGTCTTTGCCTCTATTCTTGATAGTCTTTTTTATATGAACCGGTATCCTGGCGGAGAGTTTGAGTTAAAAGAAGCCATTGCACAAAAGTTCAAAATAACACCGCAAGAAATTATAATCGGTAATGGTTCCAATGAAATAATAGAAACTGCATTAAGGGCTATGATTCACGAGAAAAAGAAAGGGGCAATAATACCAGAGCCTTCTTTTGCTTTCTACAGTATTGCATCCATGATCTATGGGTATGAGGTGAAAAGGGTACCTCTCAAAAATATGCGAATTGACTTCAGCACCATCATGGAGTCTCTTGATGGGGGAACCCGTATAATCTTTCTCAATAATCCTATAAACCCTACAGGAACAATCTTTAAAGAAGGTGCCTTTGTGGATTTTTTAAAACAGACTCCTCAGGATGTGCTTGTTGTAGTGGATGAAGCATACGGGGAGTTTGTAGAGGATAAAAATTTTCCCCGTACCTATAGGCTCATCAATGATTTTCCTGTTGTTGTTCTCAAGACTTTCTCCAAAGCCTATGGGCTTGCTGGCTTAAGGGTGGGCTATGGTATTGGAGAGGCATCCCTTGTTTCATTTCTTGAAAGAACAAAGCAACCCTTCAGTATCAACATGGTAGCCCTCGTTGCAGCCCTGGCTGCATTGAAGGATCAGGGTTATCTTAAGAAGGTGCTCGCCAACAATAGAAAAGGGAAACGTTTCTTTGCCGCTGCATTGAAGGAGATTCCCCTCTCCTATGTTCCAACAGAAACAAACTTTGTGCTCATCCACATAGGGCCCCATGCTGAAGATATTGTAAAAAGACTTTTTGAAGAAAAGGTCTTGGTGAGATGGATGGGTCCCTATGGTCTTGCAGAATATATCAGGGTAACTATTGGCAGGATGGATGAAAACATCCGGTTTATAGAAACATTAAAAAGAATTTTAAAATAGGTGCTGAAGAAAGATCTTATCATTACCATTGATGGCCCCAGTGGTGCAGGCAAGAGTACCATTGCAAAACTCCTTGCCCGTGCACTTAACTATCGATATATTGATACAGGTGCTATGTACAGGGCTATTGCTTATGCTTATATGAAAGACCAGAGGGCAAGGGGCAAGGGGCAAACACCATATATCGAAGGTGAGCAATATATAAAGGGCTTTCTTAAGAGGCTCTGCTTGAAATTTGAATTTGAGGAAGAAACGAAGGTTTACCTTGATGGAGAGGATATTTCACAGAAAATCAGAAATCAAAAGGTATCCATGGTTGCATCCCATCTTTCAAAAAACAGAAAAATTCGGGAATATCTTATTGCCATGCAGCGACAGTCAGGTAAAGATGGTGGTGTAGTTCTTGAGGGTCGTGACACAGGAAGCGTTGTATTTCCTGATGCCCCCATGAAATTTTATCTCGATGCAGACGTAGATGAGAGGGCACACAGACGGTACCGTGAACTCTCTTTACAGGGCACAAAGGATAGCCTTACAAAAATTAAGGTCGAGATGGTTACAAGAGATACCCAGGACTCCACACGCGCGCTTTCCCCCCTTGTTATTCCAGCGGGTGCACGGTATATTGATACTACCAATATGGATATTGAGGAGGTGCTTAACACGCTCCTCTCATTTATTATAAAAAGGAAATGACCATGGATATATTGAAGGCTGAACATATTGGCTTCTGTTTCGGGGTACAGAGAGCAATCAACATGGTGTATAAAGAGCTTACGAGAGGAACAAAAAGGATTTATACAATAGGCCCGATTATTCACAATCCTCAGATGGTGAAAATCCTGAAAGAGAAGGGCGTCATCCCTGTCGAGGATGTATCTGAGATTGAAGAAGGCACTGTAATCTTCAGGACCCATGGTATCAAAAAAGAAGAGGAAGCCTACATCAAGCAAAGGGGCTTGAGGATTATTGATACTACCTGTCCTTTTGTGAAAAGGGTGAGGAAGTATGCCATGTACCTCAAAAAAAACACCTATACAGTGGTGATTGTAGGGGACAGCAATCATCCAGAGGTAAAAAGCGTGTTGAGTTATTTAGGGAATGATGGTATTGTATTACAGAAGCCTGCTCCTGTAAATGCAAAGAAGATAGGCATTGTAAGCCAGACAACGCAGGATAAAGATACCTTTGTCCGTATTATTGAAGGGCTTCTTGTAGGAGCTGAAGAGATGCGAATCTATAATACCATTTGTGAGAATACAGAGATAAGACAGAGAGAGGCGAAGAGCCTGGCAAGGCAGGTGGATATTATGCTCATCATTGGTGGAACGAACAGTGCAAATACAAAGAAACTTTACAATATCGTTAAGCATGTACAACCCCTTGCCTATCACATAGAGACAGAAGATGAAATCAAGCCTCAATGGTTCTCGGACGTCCATAAAGTTGGTATAACAGGCGGCGCTTCAACGCCAGATTTTATTATTGATGTAATCGAAAAGCGAATAAAAAATTTTTAGGGAGAATTAAGATGGTGGATACAGGCGAAACGGTCATGCAGAAAGAGAAGACTGAAGATGAGATGAAAACGCTCTATGAAACCTCACTGAAAAGCTTGCATGATGGCAATATATTAAAGGGGAAAGTGATCGCTGTGAACAGCGATTCTGTAATAGTTGATGTAGGCTTGAAGTCTGAAGGAAGGGTTCCCATAAGTGAATTTACAGAAAGATCAGGTGAAGCCCATGTGAGGGTGGGAGACAATGTTGAGGTTATGATAGTGGGAAGAGAGAGGTCTTTTGGTCTTCTTCTCCTTTCAAAGAAAAAGGTCGACTATATAAGAACATGGGAAAAGATAAATAAATCTCTTGAAGAAGGTATATCTATAGGTGGCGATATTGTATCAGAGATTAAGGGTGGTTTTCTTGTTGATATCGGGGTCAATGCCTTTTTGCCCATATCGCAGGTTGATGTAAAACCAGTAAAAAATCCAGCCTCTTTTGTAGGAAGGCATCTGAAATTTAAGGTTATTAAGACGAATCAGAGAAAAGGAAATGTCATTGTATCACGAAGGATGCTTATGGAAGATGAGCGCGAGAAACGTAAAAAGGAATTCTGGAAGAATGTAAAAGAAGGTCAGATTCTCTTTGGAATTGTTAGAAACATAACAGATTATGGTGCCTTTATAGATCTTGGAGGTGTTGATGGATTTATGTATCTCAACGATATTACATGGGGCAAAATCAGCCACCCCAAAGAATGCCTGCGCGTTGGTGACGAGGTAAGGGTAAAGGTGCTCACCATTGACTTTGAAAAAGAGAAGGTCTCGGTAGGCATGAAACAACTGAAACAGGATCCGTGGTTGAAGATAGAAGAAAAATATACCATCGGAGTAAAGACGCGGGGCAAGGTTGTGGGTGTTGTTGACTATGGTGCCTTTGTCGAACTTGAGCAGGGCGTTGAAGGCTTGCTCCATATAAGTGAGATGAGCTGGGATCGCAGAATAAAAAGTCCAAACAAGATTGTCAAAAGGGGCGACTGGCTTGAACTAAAAGTACTCGACGTTGATAAAGAAAAGAAGCGTATCTCTTTAGGTCTTAAGCAACTTCTTCCTGATCCATGGGATGAACTTATTGAAAAATATCCCCTGGGTTCGGTTATACGGGGCAAGGTTAAGAACTTTACTGATTTTGGTATGTTTATTGGCATCGGTAGTGGCATTGATGGTCTGGTTCATATGTCGGAAATATCATGGTCAAGGAGAAAGAAGGTTATTTTAGAATCTTATAAGAAAGGCATGTTTGTTGAAGCCCTTGTTCTCAATGTGGACAAAGAGCAAAAAAAATTTTCTCTCAGCATCAAACGCCTGAAAGAGGATCCGTGGAAGGGTGTGGTATCACGGTATCATGTGGGCGATACGGTTGAAGGCTATGTTACAAGCATCACTGATTTTGGTGTCTTTGTTGAGCTTGAGGAGGGCGTTGAAGGCTTGATTCACCTCTCAGAGATGGATGATATGCAGGGCAAACGCCTTTCAGACCTTTTTAAGATTGATGACAGGGTAACCACAATTATTGTTAATATTTCTGAGAAAGACAGGAGAATCGGGTTGAGTATAAAGGCACTTAAAAGGAAAGAAGAGGATAGAACAATAGAGGCCCTCTCAAAAGAGGATAGCGCATTATCAACCCTCGGTGAAATCCTCAAGCCAGCCATGAAGGATACGGATCTTGATAAATATCAATAACAGGGGGGTGTCATGTCTGTAAGCAAAGAACTCCTGGATATACTCTGTTGCCCAAAATGCAAAGGCGATATTGAACTCAATGAGTCCCGGGATGGACTGATATGCAGGAACTGTAAACTCATGTATCCCATTAAAGATGATATTCCTGTAATGCTCATTGATGAAGCCATACCCATCGCTCCCTGAGTAACCCTGTTGCTGCTCGATTACTTCTTTTTCTTTGTTATTAAAGCCTTTCAGCAGTGTGTACGTCTTCTGCCTGAAAGGGTCCAGGAACACCTTGGAATATTCCTTGGAAGAATTGCCTTTTATATATTGAAAAAAAGAAAAAGGATTGCCTTAAGGAATATTGCCCGGGTTTTCCACTACAAAACAGAAGAGGAGAGAGAAGACATTGCCAGAAGGTCTTTTGAGAAGCTCGGGCTCAACTTCATTGAATCCCTTATCATACCATATGTACCAAAACATACATTTCAAAAGAGGTTTGAAATCATAAACAGGCAATATTTTGACAACGCCCTTGCATTGAAAAAGGGGTTAATAGCCCTTGTATTTCATTTCGGAAACTGGGAAATTATGGGAGTAACCTCATTCCTTTTAAAACATGATATCATTGCCCTTGCGAGGCCATTGAAGGGGCATAAACGCCTCAATCGTTTTCTCAACCATGTAAGAGAGGAAACAGGGCTTACAATTATACCCAATGAAAATACACTGAGCGATATCATGCGGCATCTCAGAGAGAACAAAGTTGTAGCCATACTCGCTGATCAAAGGGAGAAACGTTCCCGGGCAGTTTTTGTAGAATTCTTCGGAGAGAAGGTTCCGACAATGCGAGGCATAGCGCTCATCGGGATGAAAACCGGTGCCCCTGTTATGCCCGTCTATATGATACGGGATGGTTTTTTACAATACCGGGTTGTCTTTAATCCGCCCATTGAAATGGAAAAAAAGGGCACAATTGACGAATCTGTTGCTGCTAATATGAGAAAGGTAAATGCCTTTCTGGAATCTTTAATCCTCAAAAATCCTGATGAATGGTTCTGGGTACACAGGCGCTGGGGAAGAGATAGCTGATAATAGAATACAGGGGTCGAGGGGTCAATGAAGGCAGGGTTCAAGGATTCAAGGGTTCGAGTGGATTTACCCCATCTACTCATCCCCCCACCCTCCCATCTTCTGCCTTTGTCCCTCTGTGCCTTTGTGCCTCTAAGTTAATGCCTCTGTGCCTTGCCTTTTTGCCTGAGTATTCTTTTTATTTTTTACCTCCATAAAATAATTTTTCAAAGTACCAGCCAATCCTGTACATATATTCTTTTCTTCCAAGCTTTTTTGCCATTGATGAGATTATATTATGCTGTGATAACTTCTTATACATTCTCAGAAAGAGAAGTTTTTCCTTCATGCTCACGGTAATGGTGCCTTCTGCATGCATTTTTTCAACATACCTATTGAGTCTCCAGAGCATCTTCTCCATATCCTTCCCGGTCATTTCTTTCATACGGGCTTTATCAAAATCAAGAAAGACAAGACCCCTTTCTTCAGATACAAGGATATTCTGTATGTGGAGGTCAGGGTGGTATACGCCGAGATGTTCAAGGTTCCAGAGCGCTGTAGCAAGTGCCTTAATAAGTCTCATTCTTTTTGCTTGAGAGGCACCCCTGAGGTAGCTTAAAAAATCGACTGCATTTTCTTCATAGATGGTGAAGAGATATAAGCGGCTGAAGAGTATACCTCTTTCTTCAATAAGGCAGAAGGGTTCTACAACGGGGAATCCTCGTTCGCTTAAGTGGTTTAGAATCTCTATCTCCCGTAGTCCCCTTGTATTTGAGAGAAAGAGATCCCTTGTAAATGCCCTGAATATACCCCCATGTCTGTAAAGTCTGGAAATGAGACGCCTGTTATTGAGGGTAAGCATGCGTATTCCACCCCTCCCCTTATCTTTCATAACCCTTACCTTAAAAAGCTCCTGGACAAGTTGCGGTAGGTTGACGGGTTTTCTCGCATAGAGAAGGTGAAATCTTCCATAGGTATTGTGCTCAGAATCAATGGTCATATGGTATTTCGTTTCTTATTCAATGTGGGGTAAAAGGTACTCCGGTCTTATTCTTTTCAAGCTTCTGTATATGTTTTTCTTTACATTTCTGTTATGTTTTTTGAGCTCTTCCACAAGCCCCTTCATGAGTCTTCTTTTAGATGTTCTGCTATTAGGGCACTGGGAGGAAACAAAAGGTAGTCCAAGCTGTGTTGCAAGCCTTGTCAGTTCCTTTTCTTCTACATAGGCAAGGGGCCTTATAATGGCAAGTTCCCCGTTGAACATTTCCTGATAGGGCTGCATGGTGCTTATCTCACCCTGAAAAAAGAGATTGAGGAGCATGGTTTCGATAATATCATCCATATGATGGGCAAAGGCAATTTTTGTGAATTTCTCGTCATGGGCAATATTAAAAAGAGTCTTTCGCCTGTTCCAGCTACACCAGAAACAACTGAAGGGTTCTTCCGGATGCCATAGTGCTGGAGAAGGCGTGATGATATATGGTATGGATTCCTTTTCAAAAAAGCTTTTCAATACCCCGGTGTTGACCCAGGGAAACCCCATATCAATATAACAGGCAGCTATCTGGTAATTAATGGGAACAAACTTTGTCCTCTCCTTCATAATTCTCAGAAGAGCGAGGCTATCCTTGCCACCAGAGACAGCTATCAGGACCCTATCCCCTTCCTTGAGCATCTTATAATCCCAGATTGCCTTCCCAACCTTTTTTGTGGTGAAGTAAAGAAGGCCATTATGCGTTGATTCTGTCACAAAAGCGACCTGATAAGTTTTTTTGTCTTTTCAATATATGCCTTTTTCACACGGCCCTTTTCCATACACCCTGGTACCTCAATGTGGCCCTTATAGGAAAGTCCGAGAAAGTCAAAGGTCATCTGAAACATGCTAAGAAGCGGCTTGACTGTATCGAGATTTTCATCGCCGAGTGTTACAAGGGTAATCGCCTGTTTACCTTTTATGCGTGAGTTGTAATCATTATCCATAAAGGAAATGGATCTATCCATAACAAGTTTGAGCTGGCCTGACGGGCCAAACCAGTACACGGGTGTAGCATAAATTATAAGGTCGGATTCGATCATATACTTCCGTATATCTTTCATATCATCATTTATTCTGCATATACCCTTTGACAAACAGGCATGGCAACCCTGACAGGGCCTGATATTAAGGTCATTAAGAAAAAGCATGCGCACGTCATGGCGCTTCTCTTTCAGGGTTTCTGAGGCAGCATCAACAAGCTGTCTCGTGTTCCCATTCTTCCCGGGACTTCCAAATAGTATAACCGTTTTCATAGGGCCTCCTATTCTAATGAAGCTTGTCAAGCATATAACAATCTATTAAAGTTCTTTTTACCTAACCTCTTTTGTTCTACGAGCCTTCTATGCCCAACGAAAAAACTGTGCGGCGGGCAATCGCCCGTCCGCACAAGTGACATGTTGGGCGGTTCTTATTATTACCTTTCAATTTATTCCGATGTTAGTTGGGGTTGAACAAGTTTCATTAAACTATCGTCTTCTCCAGCCACTCC
>DHGO01000070.1 GCA_002402795.1 Deltaproteobacteria bacterium UBA4796 | reverse complement strand
TCCTTACATGACCCATATGGATTTTGCCTGATGGATAAGGGAACATTTCGAGAAGATAATACCTTTCTTTTGCACTGTCTTCACCAACCCTGAAAGCTTCATTCTCCTCCCAGACCTTCTGCCATCTCTCTTCAATAATGTGAGGTTTATATGTGCTATTCATTCCAAAATCCTTACCTATCCTATCTATTTTTTTAACATAGATCTTATTCTTAGTCGTAAAGCATTAAGCCGGATAAAACCGGATGCATCCTTCTGATCATAAACCACGTCCCTTCCAAAGGTGGCGAAATCTTCTCTGTAGTATGATTTCTCTGATTTTCTTCCCACAACAGTACAGTTTCCCTTGTAAAGTTTCAATCTTGCTATGCCTGTTACGCCTTTCTGGGATTCTTCGATAAAGCTTTTCATCACCACCATCTCTGGAGAATACCAGAATCCATAGTATATCAGTTCAGAGATTTTGGGTATGAGGCTATCCCTTAGATGCATCACTTCCCTATCCATGGTCAGTGATTCAATAGCTCTGTGAGCCACGTGGAGAATCGTGCAACCCGGTGTTTCATAGACCCCCCTCGATTTCATCCCTACAAAGCGATTCTCAACAATATCGACCCTTCCAATACCGTGGGTTCCACCAACCTTATTGAGATAGACAATAATCTCTGCAGGTGTATATGGTTTCCCGTTTATTGCTTTAGCCATTCCATCTTCAAAATAGATTTCTACATATTGTGACTTATCAGGTGCTTTCTCAGGAGCCGCTGTCAAAATAAACATATTCTCATCAGGCTCTTTCCATGGGTCTTCAAGAATACCACCTTCGTAACTTATGTGCATGAGGTTCCTGTCCATACTGTAGGGTTTCTTTTTTGTTACAGGTACAGCAATATTATGCTTCTTTGCATACTCAATGAGGTCTTCCCTGGAAGAAAAATTCCATTCCCTCCATGGGGCAATGACACGTATGTGAGGTTCAAAGGCATAGTACGTGAGTTCAAAACGTACCTGGTCGTTTCCCTTGCCGGTTGCTCCATGAGCTACAGCATCTGCCCTCTCTTTTCGTGCAATCTCGATTTGCCGTTTTGCAATCAAAGGGCGTGCAATAGAGGTTCCCATCAAATAGCTGCCTTCATACACAGCATTTGCTTTAATCGCAAAAAAGATAAAATCTTTTGCAAAGGCTTCCTTTAAATCTTCTATGTATACTTTTGAGGCACCTGTCTTTATTGCTTTTTCTTTAAGACCACGTAGTTCCTCACCCTGACCTATATCAGCAGCATAGGCAATTACTTCGCAATTGTACTGCTCAATAAGCCATTTAAGAATAACAGATGTATCAAGCCCCCCGGAATATGCAAGGACAACCTTCTTTATTCTGTTCATTTACAAGCCTCCATGGTTATACTAATGACACAAATAGCTCTATCCCTTGCTGCACTCAGCGATACATTACAGGCTAAGGGCTATGAGTTTCTTGTTATTATCCATTCTAAAAGGGCTTTCTGTGCATGGAGTCTGTTTTCTGCCTGTGAGAATATCACCTGTTGAAAGCGCTCAAAGACCTCTTCCGTGATCTCCTCACCCCTGTGGGCAGGTAGGCAGTGCATAATAATCACATCCTGTTTTGCCCTTTGTAAGAGTTTTTCATTAACGGTATATGACGCAAAGGCTTTTTTTCTTTTCCGGCTCTCCTTTTCCTGTCCCATGCTTACCCATACATCAGTATTTACTACATCTGCGCCCTGTATAGCATTCTGCGGGTCGTGGGTAAAATGAAAATTATTATTCTTCTTAGCCCTCTCAACCAATGTCCATTCAGGTTTGTACCCTGGTGGAGTTGCAACTACAAGATTGAGTTTCAAAAGTATTGCAGCTTCAATCCATGAGTTTGCTATATTATTCCCATCACCAATATATGCAATGTTAATATCCTTAATGCCCCCCTTAAACTCTGTTATGGTTAAAAGGTCTGACAATATCTGGCAGGGATGGTAAAGATCAGAGAGCCCATTAATAATAGGAACGGTTGACCATTGTGCAAATTCTTCAATGGTTCTCTGGGAATAGGTTCTCAGTACAATGACATCCGTGTATCTACTTAATACTCGTGCCGTGTCCTTTACTGGCTCACCACGCCCTATCTGGCTCTCCTGTGCAGTAAGAAAGATACTATTGCCACCCAGTTCTCTCATACCCACCTCGAAGGATACCCGGGTCCTTGTGGATGCCTTCTCAAAAATCATTGCAAGAGTTTTATCCTTTAATGGTTTGTATTTACTCCCACTTTTCTTCATCTTCTTTAATAAAACCGCTCTTTTCAAAAGATACCGGGCTTCTTTCTCAGTTATGTCAAGGAATCTGGTAAAATCTCTCTTCACCACCTTTCTATTCATATCCTCTTTTCCATCTCCTGTGGCTTCTCATATTTCTCGAAAATTCTGTTCGCTACATCGAGGAACAGATCAATCTCTTCACGTTTTATAATTAACGGGGGAAGTAATCTCAGTATATTGCCATTTGTGCAATTTATTATTATCCCCTCGTTAAAGAAATCCTTAAGTATCTTATCTCCTTCTATTGTGAGTTCGACCCCGACCATTAGTCCCATACCCCGTATCTCTTTTATGAAAGAGAATCTTTTCTTCAGCGAGAGAAGTCCCTTTTTTAAATATCGTCCCATCTCTTCAGAGTTGTTTACCACTCCTTCGTCAATCATTGTATTGAACGTCGCAACAACTGTTGATGCTGCAAGCGGGTTACCTCCAAAAGTAGAAGCATGGGTTCCAGGCTCAAATGCATTCATCACTTCCTCTCTGGCTACAATAGCCCCTACAGGAAATCCATTTCCCAAGGCTTTTGCAAGCGTCATTATATCCGGTTCTATATCGTAGTGCTGATATGCAAAAAGCTTTCCAGTTCTACCAATGCCTGTTTGAATCTCGTCAAATATTAACAGTACATCCCTTTTTTGTGTTATATCCCGCAGTGCCTTTATGTATTCTTTTTTCGCTACATATACACCGCCTTCGCCCTGAATGGGCTCCAGCATCACCGCGCATGTCTTTTCATTCATATTCTTTTCAATGGCACTGATACTATTAAATGGTACATAAATAAACCCATCCACAAGAGGTGCGAAACCTTCTTTAAATTTACTCTGCCCTGTAGCAGAAAGGGTTGCTATGGTCCTGCCATGGAAAGAATTTTCCATCACGATAATATTATGTCTTCCTTCCCCGTATTTCTTCCATGAATACCTTCTGGCAAGCTTTATGGCACCTTCATTTGCCTCTGCCCCGCTGTTGCAGAAAAAGACTCTGTCACCAAAGGAATGCCTGGTAAGGAGTTCGGCTGCTTTTATTTGTTGCTCCGTGTAAAAGAGATTGGATACGTGAAAAAGCTTTCCAGCCTGTACTGTCAGGTCTTCAATAATGTTTTTGTGCGCATGCCCGAGATTGCAGACCGCAATACCCGCGAGAAAATCAAGGTACCTTCTCCCATTTAAGTCCCATAACCAGCACCCTTCTCCTTTTGTAATAACAACTGGAAATCTGTTATATGTACTGGCAATATACTGGGTGGCTTTCTTAATCAATTCATCCTGCATAATTATTAACCTCCAAGAATCTGCGTGCCTATGCCAGAGTCTGTAAAGACCTCAAGAAGAATTGCATGAGGGACTCTTCCATCAATAATATGGGTCTCCTTTACACCTCCCTTTAGTGCATCGAGACAACATTCTACCTTGGGTATCATTCCACCGGAAATCGTCCTTTTTTCTATGAGCTTTTCGACTTCATGCTGTATGAGGGAAGATAAAAGTTTACCATCCTTATCCAGTACGCCTTCAACATCAGTAAGGAGAATAAGTTTATCTGCTCCAAGAGCCTTTGCTATAGTGCCTGCAGCAGTATCTGCATTGATATTGTATGAGTTACCATCAATACCATCAGCAAGAGGGGCTATAACAGGTATATACCCGTGCCTGTTGATATCTTTAATTATTGCAACATCCACTTCCACAATCTCTCCTACCAGCCCTAAGTCCTTACCCTCTACCCTTTTTGCTATAAGCAATCTTCCATCTTTTCCTGAAAGGCCAATGGCTTTACCGCCCATATCATTTATATTTTTTACAATTTCCTTATTGATATGGCCTGAAAGTACCATTTCCACAACTTCAAGAGTCTTTTCATCTGTAACACGGAGACCATCCACAAACGTAGTGGGTATCTGGAGATCACTCAAAGTTTTTCCTATTTTAGGTCCTCCACCATGGATAATCACAGGATTGATACCCACATATTTCAAAAGTACCACGTCTTTAGCAAATTCCTTTTTCAGCGTCTCCTCTTCCATTGCTGCCCCACCATATTTGATTACAAATGTGGAACCAGAAAAGGATTTTATGTACGGAAGGGCTTCAAGAAGGGTTTTTATCTTTTCACTCATAGCGGTATCTCTCCGACCTATATTTCATCTCCATCATTACTACCTGATTGTAACAGAGACACTAATATATCACAAAATATATCGACTCAGGTCTTCTTTTTCTAAAAATTCACCAAGCTTTTCCATTACGTATTCTCTTGTTATCTCAATCCTTCTTCCATTCAAGTCCGGGGCAGAAAAGGAAACATCATCAAGAAGCTTTTCCATTACGGTATATAGCCTCCTCGCTCCTATATTTTCTGTCATTTCATTAATTTTCTGCGCAATTTCGGTAATCTCCTCAATGGCTTCTTTATGAAATTCAAGCTCCACGCCTTCTGTCTCTAAGAGTGCTCTGTACTGTTTGATAAGAGCATTTTCCGGCTCGGTGATAATCCTGTAAAAATCATCTTTTGTCAAAGAATCAAGTTCAACCCTGATGGGAAATCGTCCCTGAAGTTCGGGTATTAAATCAGATGGTTTTGACATATGGAAGGCTCCAGCAGCAATAAAAAGAATGTGGTCTGTCTTCACCATACCATATTTAGTTGTTACTGTTGTCCCCTCAACAATGGGTAAGATATCCCTCTGTACCCCTTCCCGGGATACATCAGGACCATGTGTTCTATCCCGGCTCGCTATTTTATCAATCTCATCAAGGAATATGATACCTGATTGTTCCACCCGTTCAATTGCCTCTTTTATTACCTTATCCATATCAATGAGCTTTTTTGACTCTTCCTGAATAAGGTACTCAAATGCTTCTTTTACCTTTACCTTCCTCTTTTTCGTCTTTTTTGGAAGCATATTACCAAACATATCCCGTATCTGCATATCCATCTCTTCAAGGCCGGATGCAGAAAATATTTCTATTATTGGTAAGGCTCTGTCAGATACCTCAATTTCGACAAAGCGTTCGTTCAACTTTCCTGCTCTAAACTGTACCCGTATCTTTTCCCGTGATGTATCCGCTGCCTCTTCCTGTTCCTGTGTGCGGGGTGTTTTTCTCTGAGGCAGAAGAATATCAAGTAATCGTTCTTCTGCCATCAATCGTGCCTTCTCCATAACCTCTTCGCTCTGTTCTTTTTTCACCATATTAACCGAGAGTTCGGAAAGGTCACGTATCATTGATTCAACATCCCTTCCCACATAGCCAACCTCGGTAAACTTTGTTGCCTCTATCTTCAAAAAAGGCGCATTCGCAAGCTTTGCAAGACGTCGTGCAATCTCAGTCTTCCCCACGCCGGTTGGACCTATCATGATGATATTCTTAGGGGCTATTTCATCTCTCAGTTCCTTTGGTATCATCTGTCTGCGCCACCTGTTCCGCAAGGCTATCGATACAGCCTTTTTTGCCT
>DHGO01000024.1 GCA_002402795.1 Deltaproteobacteria bacterium UBA4796 | reverse complement strand
CGTGCTTCGATGTGCATGTGTATATCCTCTTTCTCTGGCGAGAAAGGAAATTTTCCTCCGGCTATCTCTACCTTGATTTCATCAAGGGCTTTCAGAATGAGTCTTTTTTCCCTTTCCGTGAGAATTCCTATGCTCTTCAACATCTCTGCATGCGCCTTACTTCCCTCTATATCATATTCATAGAGAAATCTATCAGTATCGATAGATGCACTGAATTTTTCCATCAGCGGATTTGTCTTGCCTGTGAATCTACCTTCCCATGCTTTCATTGTCTCTCTCCAAATAATGCGGTACCAATTCTTACCATGGTTGCTCCTTCCTCGATCGCCACTTCAAAATCAGAAGACATACCCATTGAAAGTTCATTCATATCAAGATTGAATTCTCTATTTACTCTTGATAATATTTCTCGCAATGTTCGAAAAATATTACGAACCCCTTCAGATTTTTCTGTATATGGTGCCATGGTCATAAGACCAACAGGTTTTATGTACTTCAAGGTATGAATCTTTTCAAGAATCTTTTTGAGACCCTCCTCTGTAGTTCCATGTTTGGAGGACTCTCCAGAAATATTCATTTCAAAAAGCACCTTCAAAGGTTTTTCATATTGATCAAGCCTCTCAAGCACTTCCCATCTATCTGCTGAATGAATATAGTGAAAAAGCTTTGGAATGAATTTTATTTTGTTCGTCTGTATATAACCGATCATGTGCCATGTAAGCCCCCGAGGAAGTTCTTCGATCTTTTTCTTTGCTTCCTGGACATAGTTTTCGCCAAAATCCTTAATACCGCATGATACAGCCTTTTGTATCCGTTCTTGATCAACGGTCTTTGTTACCGCAATAAGACGAACACCGGATGGATTTCTCCCTGCTCGTGCGCACGCATTTCCTATCTTTTCCTGCACTCTTTTAACTGAATCTTCAATGCTATTCACGAAAGCACGCCTAAAGACAAAAGAATTTCGGCAACCTCACAGACCGGAAGGCCGACTACATTTGTGTAAGAACCCTTGATTTCTTTTACCATATATCCACCTCTACCCTGTACCGCATAGGAGCCAGCCTTTCCAATTGGTTCAGAGGTTTTGATATAGCGTATAATCTCTTCATCCGAAAGGTCCCTCACAAAAACCTTTGTCTCTACAGCGTCTCGATACACAACATCCTTCGATATATTGAGAATACAATATCCTGTAATGACCCTGTGCCATTTCCCGCGCAACATCTTCAACATTGTATAGGCATCCTTTTCACCTGCTGGCTTTCCCATTATTTTATTTTTGTAAACCACCACCGTATCAGCACCAATGACCCATTTATCCGGAAAATGGCTTCCTACCTTGTGTGCCTTTTCATAGGATATACGCATGACAAAATCACGTGGAGATTCTTCCTTCCTTCTCACCTCCTCAATATCCGGAGGAATGATAGAGAAGGATATACCAAGGGTTCTTAAAATATCCACCCTTCGTGGTGATTCACTTGCCAATATTATTGAATCCCCATCTTTTACTTGAAACATGTTATCCCCTATCGTAAAATAAATAAATAATATGAAATTCACCACAATTTCAAGTTAAATGTTTATGACCTGATAGGGCATTTAAACAATCGGCCTCCAGTTCAAGATGAAATAGGGCTTCGTCTATAATATCTATGGAGGGCAGTTATGAAAAAACCTATGCTTATTATAACCACCATCAACGAGAAAAAGACTGCTGAAGAAATTGGTAGACAACTTCTCGAGAAAAGACTTGCTTCATGTGTCCAGATTCAAGGGCCTATGAAAAGCATATACTGGTGGAAGGGCAAAATAGAAGAAACTGAAGAATGGGCATGCGTGGTTAAAAGCACTGCATCTCTGTACAAAAAAGTGGAAAGAGAAATCAAGCACAACCACCCATATGAGATTCCCGAGATAACAGGCATTTATATAGACAAAATTCTACCCGGATATAAGAAATGGCTTATGGAAGAGACTGACCTGTTGAATAATAATATGGTGTAATTGGAGGTTTTATGGCAAGGAAATTAGACCCCTATTTACTCTATAATTTCTGTCCCATTGATATGTTTGATTTTGATACTACAGATGAGATTACAGACATAAAAGACACCATAGGGCAGGAAAGGGCATTGCGGTCCCTTGATTTTGGTCTCAGTATGTATAGCATGGGATTTAATATATTTGCTATTGGAGAGAGCGGTACCGGTAAAATGACAACCGTCATGACTCTTCTCAAAGAAAAAGCATCTAAAGAAAAGACACCCAATGATTGGTGCTATGTGTACAATTTCAAGGATCCAGATACCTCTACTGCAATCTCGCTGGAACCAGGCAAGGGGTTAGCTTTTCAGAAAGAGATGGAGGAACTCATCAGGATGCTTAGAATAGAAATACCAAAAGCCTTTGAATCAAAAGAATATGAAACCCAGCGCAATAAACTTATCGATGAGTTTCAGCAAAAACAATCAGAGTATCTCACAAAACTTGACGAGGAAGCGAAATCACGGGGTTTTTCTGTTAAGAAGGGGCCTACCGGTGTGCTCATAGTCCCGGTGAAGGAAAACGGAGAGCTTTTAACAAAAGAAGAGTTTGACGCTATGGATGAGAAGACTCGTAAAAAACTTGAAGAAACAGGCCGTATGTTTCAGGAAAAGCTCAATGATGTGGTAAGGGTTCTCAGAGAGGCAGACAAACTCGTGAGAGATATGCTCACAAAACTTGAGCGCATGGTTGCTCTTGATATTGTAGACCCTCTCATTACAAACATGAAGAAAAAATATAAAAACAACAAAACCATACTTACCTATCTTGACGATGTCCAGGAAGAGATCATTTCACACCTTGATGAATTCCGTACCACTGAAGAACAGCAAGCCCCTATGCCATTTATCAAATTACCAAAACCAGAAACATCATTAAACAAATATGCAGTGAATGTGATTGTCAGTAACGGTGAAATCGAAGGAGCCCCGGTTGTTGTGGAGACAAATCCAACCTATCTAAACCTCTTTGGCAGAATAGAATATAAATTTACCTATGGCATGGCAACTACTGACTTTACCATGATCAAGGCTGGTTCTGTACACCGAGCAAACGGCGGGTATCTTGTCATTGACACCATGGATTTCTTTAAAAATCCCTTTTCTTATGATGCATTGAAGAGGGCTATCAAAAACAGGGAAATAAAAATTGAAGATGTTTTAGAACAGTACAGGCTCATCAGTTACACTGCTTTAAAGCCTGAGCCTATACCGCTTAATGTAAAGGTGATTCTTGTAGGAAATCCATTTATTTATTATATCCTCTATAATTTTGATGAGGAGTTTCGGGAACTCTTCAAGGTCAAGGCAGATTTCGACAATAGAATGGACCGTACACCTGAAAATATGAAGCACTATGCCGCTTTCATTGCCCATACCCAGAAGAGCGAAAACCTCCTTCCCGTTGATAGAACAGGGGTTGCAAAGATTATCGAATATGGTTCGCGGTTTGCTGAGCATCAGGAAAAATTGACCACGAAATTTAGTGACATTACCGATCTTATCCATGAATCCCATTACTGGGCAATCAAAGAAGAGAGCAGCATTATAAAGGCGTATCATGTACAGAAGGCTATGGAAGAAAAGATATTGAGAACCAACAGGATCGAAGAGCGCTTAAGAGAGATGATTCTCGAGGATACCCTTATTATTAATACATCAGGAGAAAAGGTGGGACAGGTAAACGGCCTTGCAGTTCTGGACCTTGGCGATTACAGCTTTGGGAAGCCTTCAAGGATTACTGC
>DHGO01000119.1:1824-6011 GCA_002402795.1 Deltaproteobacteria bacterium UBA4796 | reverse complement strand
AAAATCCTGAAGCTACTTTTGTGGAAGTCATCTATATGACCCTCTATGACAAGCTTATCGAATATAAATGCTTCTGATTTAAAGTTCACCACAAGGTCACCCATAATAATTCCAGTTTTACCATCACCAAGATCTCCCTCGCTTATCCCGAGACCCCGGAACATATTCGACCGTGCCTCCCAGACCATATCTATTATTGCACTGTGACCTAAATGTCCGGCATAGTTTAAATGATGAGCCTGTACTGTAAGGGTATATTTGAATTCGTATGAATATTGTTCATTGAGCTTTATGCGTGACATAACCTGGTTCATTTAATAGAGAAAAAAGGCAAACTTTGCAGTTTGCCTTTTTGATTGACCATATTATGATTTCAATTTTTTGGGTGGCTTGAGAAATAAAAGCGCAATTATAATCCCTGCAATTGCGAGTATCGCTGTTGGCCAGAAGGCTTTCAGGTAGCTTCCAAAAACATCTTTTGCACTTCCTGAAATAATACCACCGATAATGGCACCAAGACCATAGGCGCTGAAGACCACACCATATTTCTGTGCATAACCTTCAAGACCGAAGAAACTTGCAGTTGCAGCAGGACCTATTGCAAGCCAGCCCCCGAGGCAGAGCCAGAAGCCGCTGAAGGCAATAGTATATAGTGCTGTTGAGCCCTGTTGTGCACTCAACATCATAAAAGAGGCAATGGCAATGATGACAAAGGAGAGTATAGCAGAATTTCTGGGTGTGATTTTATCCGTGAGCCATCCAAAAATTGGTCTTCCTATACCGTTGAATATTGCGAAGATTGATACAAGAAATGCTGCAGTGCCGACATCAAGGCCGATAACTTCTCTACCTACTGTTGCAGAGATACCGATTGCCATAAGTCCAGCAGTAGTACCGATTGTATAGCAAAGCCAGAGTCCATAAAAACTGGAATTTTTTAACATCTGGCCTGTAGTTAGCGATTGTGCCACTCCTCCTGCAGTTTGAGGTGGTGTCCAGCCTGCAGGTTTCCAGCCAGTTTTCGGAAATTTCATTGGTATGGAAAGTATAATTATCACAATGAGGAATGCTATACCCAATATTCCAAAGGTTGTTAATGGTCCATATGATGCAATAAGTGTCTTTGCAAGTGGTGCTGTAACAAGAGCTGATGCCCCGAATCCAAGGATTGAGAGTCCAACGGCAAGTCCCTTTCTATCAGGGAACCAGCGGGTGGAAACCGAAACCGGACCACCATAGACTATACCAACACCGGCACCGCCAATAATACCGTATGTAAAAACCACCATACCTATACTGGAAGCAAATTTTGTAAGTATCCATCCAATACCAACTACAATACCCCCTATAATCATGACCTTGCGAGGGCCATGCTTGTCTATAAACTTTCCTGCGAAGAAATTGAAGAGAGCAAAGACAGCAAGAAAAATCATAAAGGGCAGGTTGCCCTGAGTTGCACTCGTATTAAAGAGCGTTTCAAGTGGTTTTTTAAAAACGCTGTAAGCATATACAGTACCAAGACACAGGTTTATAATCATGCCAAGAATCACAAAGATCCATCGACCTGCTTTTGCAGACATACCAAATAGTTTATCTTCTTCAGCCATAAATAACTCCCTCCTAATTGATTTTAAAAAAAATTAATTGTAAAAAACTTAATTGAAAGTTAGTATACAAAGCACGCTATTGTCAAGTATTTTCTCGGGGTAGAGGGAAGACATATCCATTTGTATTATTAAAAAAGGATTAAGTTTCCCTGCTATATATCAATGCTTATCCTATACCGATGAAAAAAAAGAAAAAAATCTTGACATAAAAAGGGAAATCGTATAATATACCAAAGTTTTTTTGCATTTTTATCCCTGAAAAAGAGGGATTATTTTTTTTTGGAGGTTTTACTTAGATGCCTACTATTAACCAATTAGTAAGGCGAGGGAGAGAAGTCGTCAAAAGAAAGAGTTCTTCACCAGCCCTTACAAATTGCCCTCAAAAGAGAGGGGTATGCGTGAGGGTTTATACAACAACTCCCAAAAAACCAAACTCAGCACTTCGTAAGGTTGCTCGTGTTCGTTTAACGAATGGTTATGAGGTCACAACCTATATTCCAGGAATAGGACATAACCTACAGGAACACTCCGTTGTATTGATCAGGGGTGGGAGGGTAAAAGACCTTCCAGGTGTACGATACCATGTCATTAGAGGTTCTCTGGATGCAGCAGGTGTAGCAAACAGGAAAAAGAGCAGATCAAAATATGGGGCAAAAAGACCCAAGTAGTTCAAGGAGCTTGTAAGAATGCCGAGAAAAGGACATGTAAGCAAGAGGGAGCAGGTACCGGATCCACGGTATAATGATTTGCTCGTAGAGAAGTTGATAAATTGTATCATGTGGGATGGCAGGAAGAGCATTGCCTCAAAAATTGTATATAATGCCTTTGAACTGGTAGAAAAGAAGGTAAAAGAAGAAGCATTGAAAGTATTTTATAAGGCTTTAGATAACGTCAAACCAGAACTGGAGGTTAAAGCCCGCAGGGTTGGAGGTGCAACATACCAGGTACCTGTTGAAGTAAGACAGAACAGAAAGATTTCCTTAGGGGTTAGATGGTTGATTCGTTATGCAAGGGAGAGGAACGAGCGGACCATGATGGAAAAGCTTGCAGCGGAAATTATCGATGCCTATAACAATAAAGGTGGCGCGGTAAAGAAAAGAGAAGATACACATAAGATGGCAGAAGCAAACAAGGCTTTTGCCCATTACAGATGGTAATAGTTGTTATGAACAGTTCTTTGAGAAACGTTGGTATTATGGCTCATATTGATGCAGGTAAGACAACTGCGACAGAGCGCATACTTTTCTATACAGGCGTGAATTCCAGGATTGGAGAAGTGGATGATGGTGCTGCTACTATGGACTGGATGGATGAAGAGAAGGAGCGCGGTATCACTATTACCGCAGCAGCAACAACATGTTTCTGGAAAGATCACCGCATAAATATTATCGATACACCAGGTCATATAGACTTCACAATCGAAGTGGGTAGATCATTAAGGGTTCTCGACGGTGCTGTTGCCCTTTTTTCAGGGGTGGAAGGTGTTGAACCACAGTCAGAGACTGTATGGAGACAGGCTGACCGTTACCAGGTGCCGAGGATAGCCTTCGTCAATAAGATGGATAGACCTGCTTCTGATTTCGATCGTTGCGTGAGGATGATGAGAGAACTTTTGAAAGCAAATCCCCTTGCCTTACAGCTTCCTGTAAAACAAAATAACGAATTCATAGGTGTTGTGGATATTATCAAGAATAACGCCCTTATTTACGACCGTGACGATAAGGGGCTTGACTATTCTATATGCGCCATCCCCAATGATCTTATTGAAGCCACACAGATTGCGAGGGAAAACCTCATGGAAACCCTTGCAGAGATTGATGATGATTTTATGTACCTTTATCTTGAGGGAGGTACAATCGATGAGGTTACCATTCGAAAGACAATACGCAAAGGAACACTTGGTGGTACAATAGTACCTGTTCTCTGTGGTAGTGCTTTCAAAAACAAGGCTATCCAGCCACTTCTCGATGCCATTCTTGATTATCTCCCGTCACCAACAGATGTACCACCACATGAATACTGGACCCATGATGGAGCAAGGGGGCATGTGATAGGAACACCCAATGAGCCTTTCAGCGGTCTTATATTCAAAATCATGAATGATCCCTTTGTGGGTCAATTGAGCTATATGAGGGTTTATTCAGGGGTACTGAAAACCGGTGAAAGCGTACTCAATACGACAAAATTAAAAACCGAAAAGATAGGCAGAATACTAAAGCTCCATGCGAATAAAAGAGAAGAGGTTAAAAAGGTTGAAGCTGGAGATATCTGTGCTATTGTAGGATTCAAGGGTGCCTCAACCGGTGATACCCTTTCACATCCAGATTTTCCCATATATTTTGAGGCAATTGAAGTTCCATCACCTGTTGTTTCATGCGCTATTACTCCAAAGAAAAAGGATGACCTTAAAAAGATGTGGCTCGTTTTTAACAGGTATACTATAGAAGACCCATCGCTGAACGTGAAGCTTGATAGTGAAACAGGTGAGGTAATTCTTTCTGGCATGGGAGAGCTTCATCTTGAGATTATAATGGATAGGGCAAAACGGGAACATACCCTGGAGATGCTTGCTTCAGCGCC
>DHGO01000119.1:0-1785 GCA_002402795.1 Deltaproteobacteria bacterium UBA4796 | reverse complement strand
GTATTCCATATATCTCCTGTTGAAAATTCCGACTTTGTTTTTGAAAATAAGACAGTGGGTGGGGTAATTCCAAAAGAGTATATATCCAGTATTGAAGCGGGTGTAAAAGAGGCTCTTGAAAAGGGCATTGTTCTTGGCTACCCCTTAATCAATATCAAGGTTGAGCTCATTGATGGTTCCTTTCATGAGGTTGATTCATCAGAACTTGCATTCAAGCTTGCTGCTTCCATAGGTATTAAGAATGCTGTTGCTAAAGCGAATCCTGTGATTCTCGAACCTGTTATGAAGGTTGATATTACAGTACCCAATGAATATCTCGGTGCTGTGATTGGTGATGTTACCTCCCGAAGGGGCAAGATTAATGAAGTAGCTGAGAGAAATGATATTAAAAATATTGTTGCCTTTATCCCTCTTGATGAGATGTTTGGCTACACAACAAAGCTTCGTTCCTTTACCCAGGGAAGAGGTTATTTCACAATGGAGTTTTTCCACTATGCACCGGTCCCTTCATATGTCTACGAAAATTTAATGAAAAATAAAGAAAAAACAGTTACGGAGGTCCTCTATGGCTAAGAAAAAGTTTGAGCGTACCAAACCCCATGTGAACATCGGAACCATAGGACACATAGATCACGGGAAGACAACCCTTACCTCTGCGATTACCAAATGTCTTGCCAATAAGGGAATGGCTGAATGGATCCCCTTTGACCAGATTGACAAGGCGCCAGAGGAGAAGGAGCGGGGTATTACCATTGCCACCGCCCACGTGGAATACGAAACAGCAAAACGCCACTATGCCCACGTGGACTGCCCGGGTCATGCGGACTACATCAAGAATATGATTACCGGTGCTGCCCAGATGGATGGAGCCATCTTAGTAGTGGGTGCCAATGATGGTCCCATGCCCCAGACAAGGGAACACATCCTCCTTGCCCGTCAGGTTGGTGTCCCCTGTATCGTGGTCTATCTCAACAAGATAGATATGGTGGATGACCCCGAACTCATTGAACTCGTGGAATTGGAACTCCGTGAACTCCTTACAAACTACGAGTTCCCCGGTGACAAGATTCCCATAATCCGTGGGAGTGCCCTAAAGGCCTTAGAGCATGGCTGCGGTGATCCAAACTGCCCCTCCTGCAAGAGCATCTTCGAGCTTATGGATGCGGTGGACTCCTACATTCCTGAACCTGCCCGTGATGTGGATAAACCCTTCCTCATGCCCATCGAGGATGTCTTCAGCATATCGGGCCGTGGTACGGTTGTAACAGGCAGGGTGGAGAGGGGTATCATCAAACCGGGTGAAGAGGTGGAGATCATCGGCTTCCGTCCAACCCAGAAGACTGTTGCCACATCCGTTGAGATGTTCCGCAAGGTCTTGGACCAGGGTCAGGCAGGTGATAACATAGGTATCCTCTTAAGGGGCATTAAGAAGGATGAGGTTGAGAGAGGTCAGGTTGTTGCCAAACCAGCATCCATTACACCCCATACCAAATTCAAGGGAGAGGTCTATGTGCTCACCAAGGAAGAGGGTGGCCGCCATACCCCCTTCTTCTCAGGCTATCGTCCCCAGTTCTACATCAGAACCACTGATGTGACAGGTGTTGCCCGACTCCCCGAAGGTGTGGAGATGGTCATGCCAGGTGACAATGTAACCCTTACCATAGAACTCGTTGCACCCATAGCCCTTGAGAAGGAACTTCGCTTTGCCATCCGTGAGGGAGGCAAGACCGTGGGTGCAGGGGTTGTTACTGAGATCATAGAGTAGAGAGGATAGAAGATGAGGCA
>DHGO01000048.1 GCA_002402795.1 Deltaproteobacteria bacterium UBA4796 | reverse complement strand
CCTGAATTATTGAACAGGCTCTATTAATAGTTGCAGGTCCAGGGAGACTATCAATTAAAGCTACCCTTCCTATCGTGCCGTCCTTCGTCAGGATGATATCTTTTTCTTTCAAAGCAATTTCCCATGATTCATCATAACGAAACATATTTATATGATCACAAGTGGACCAGTTTACTCGTCCGTTCTTTATATGGTTTCCTGCAATCAAGAAAGGCCCATCATTCGTATATTCGCTAGCCTTGAGCCCCCTCCATCCTATACGACCTTTTATATAGGAGAATTTAGCAAGTTCCTCTTCAGGCCACTCTTCAATCATTTTCATAACCCAAGTTCACCATTATCTGCTGCATTTTTTCTTCGCCAATTTCTTGACGAAGAGCTATATCTCTCAACGTCACTTTATATTTATCCCACCAGTTTTGGACTGCGGCAATAACATCTTGCCTGTGGGCATCAACATAGCTTTCAATGTGGCCTGTGAGCTTACCTTTAAGAATTTCAAGCACAAGTGTCACACACTCATTTTCTGTTAATCCCTCCCTTGCTTCCCGCAGCCTCTCAATGAAACGCCTTTGAAGTTCTTTGTATTTCTTTTTTGCCTCTTTCAGCTTCTCAAGAATCTCGTTATATGGGGCTAGTTTCTCTTCCAATTCCCTAATTTCTTGTTCAACAGGTTCTATCTTTTCCATCAAGGTTTTTAATTGCGCTTCTAACAGCCCCGTATCAGCGCTCATTTCCTCGAAGGATTGTTTTGACCCTTTTCTATTTTTACCCCCTGTGAGAATCTTAATTTTTGTTTTATCCTCTTTGATAGAGTATTTGAGGTTTGCAATCTGTCCCTTTAGGAATTGCGCATAATCTGGTCTTTCGTCTTCTTCAGTTTCATCGCCCTCAAACTCCTCACTTTCTGTTGCCTCAAAATTCTCTTTTTCTTGTTCTAAAAGGATGATCTCCTGTCTTGCCTTTTCGAGTTCTTCAAGATATTCAGGGACAAGCCTTGTAACGAGAGGGTCTTCTCGAGGTTCAAAGTTGTTATCTCTTTTATCCTCCATGGCATCTTCGATAGTATCAATCCAGCCGTCGATAAGGCCACCAAACCCCTGCACCACGATGGTCTTGAGGTCATACTGGACATCATTCCACCACGTGGCAAACACGCCAGAAACCTTGAACCTATCGAGAAGCCTGACAGGTGTTAATGCCTGGCTAAAGGTATCAAGAAGCGAGGCCCTTGTTTTCATCACATTGCCTGTGCTTGGGAGTCCTTTGAGAAAGTGGATGTTTTCTTCCCACCATTTATCAAAGGCGCCATAGAATTCCCTCTCTTTTTTCTGAATAGCGCTATCGCTCTCAATCCTTTTTTTAATTTCACTTCGCTCTTTGATCTCTGGATTAAAGTCAAAATAATCTTTATCCCTCTCAACAAAAACCACTGAAGGTATCATGCCATGTGCGTCAAAAAGCTCTTTCTTATCTTCTACTTCCCGCTTCCGTACACCACCGACAAGGTGCGCTCTCACATCGTGGGGTTCCGGCGGCGGTGAATTGTCAGCATAGCGGCGGATATTGAGATTCCAGTCATTTGATTCGATTTCGCTTCTTTTCACAACGGTGGCATACCCTGGTATATCTTTGAAGGCATCAAAGGCAGACACGATCTTCTCTATATGCTCAGGCCGAAGGTAATTCTGGGCACGTCCGGCATAGTATTCGGCATCAGCATTGATGAAAAGAACTTTGTCCTTTCTCTCCTCGGGCTTTGCCCCTTTTGCCTTCAATACCATAATACAGGCAGGTATACCTGTTCCGTAAAAAAGGTTTGGGGGAAGGCCGATGACCGCTTCAAGGAGGTCTGCCTTGATGATTTCTTTTCGTATCTTCTTTTCTTCACCACCTCTAAAGAGGACGCCATGAGGCATGACCGTTGCCATCATACCGCCTGGTCTTAAAACAGAAAGCATGTGCTGGAGAAACATCAAATCGGCCTTCTTCCCTGTCTCGGGACAGAAACCATACTGAAATCGCTCTGGAAATTTCATTCCTTCGCGGGTGTAGTTCTGGCTGAAGGGGGGATTGGTGATAACCCTATCGAACCGCATCAGTTCTCCACCTTCGAGATGAAGGGGGTTTGTCAATACATCCTCATTCTGGATGTTTGCATCGGGTATGCCATGAAGTATCATGTTCATCTTACATATAGCCCAGACACCACCATTATTATCCTGTCCGTAAAGTGATAGATTGGACGGATTCCCTCCATACTCTTCCACATACTGTTTTGAGAGAATCAGCATACCGCCAGAGCCAACACAGGGGTCATATATCCTCATCCCTTCCTGTGGTTTTATAACTCTAACCATAAGGCGCACCACATCCCTTGGGGTATAAAATTCACCCCCCTTCTTTCCGGCAGAATCGGCAAATTCGCCAATGAGATATTCATAGGCAGCCCCAAGCAGGTCAGGGAACTCAAAATCCTCGTTTCTGAGACGATATTTATTGAAGTGAACGATTAATTCCCGAAGCTTCTGGTCAGGAATCTTGGTCTTACCCACCTTTCTGTTGAAATCAATGTGGGCAAGAACACCGTCAAGACCCTGGTTTTCGTGTTCAAGTCCCAGGAGGGCCTTGTTCAATTCATCACCGATATTGTGATGGGCGTGCTGAAGGGTCTCCCAACGTGCTTCTTTCGGGACAAAGAAATTGGTATAGCGTGCAGGGTCTTCAGCCCTTTTAATAGCCTCTTGTTCAGTGCGGCCTTTTTCAAGATTCGCCTTGATAATTTTGTCGTACTCCTCCTGGAATACATCGGAACAGCGCTTTAAAAAGAGCATCCCAAAGATATACTCCTTATACTCAGAGGCATCCATTTTCCCACGTAAAATATCTGCAGCGGCAAAGAGGTGGTGCTCAAGTTGAGCAAGCGTAAGTTTCTTCATGGCCTATCTCTTCCTCACACAAACAGTTCAGGATATATTCTTCGCATACTTAAAAAACCATCCTGACCAATTATAACATGGTCCAATACAGGAATGTGAACAGCTTTGCAAGCATTGATAAGCTCATTGGTCAGTAACTTATCTTCTCCGCTTACTGCTGCCTGTCCGTTCGGATGGTTATGGACAAAAATCAGGGCAGAGGCTTTCTTTCGTATGGCTGATTCCACAATCTCTCTTACATAAATTGCCGACTCATCCACGGTTCCACGAAAAAGGGTCTCTTCGCCGATAAGGTGCTTTGATTTGTTGAGGTGGAGGATACGGAATTCTTCCCGATTAAGATTTTGCATAGAGGCCTTCAGATACTCAAAAAGGGAATCAGGATTTTCTATCACATTGGTTTTCCGGAGGGGCTGTTTTAATTGCCGTTTGACAATCTCCATGGCAGCCAGGATATGAGCAGTCTTTGCCTTGCCGACGCCTTTTATTTCTCGCAAATCTTCATGTCTTGTGGACAAAAGACCTGAAAGTCCTCCGAATTTCTCGATCATCTCACGGGCAAGCTCAATAGCATTCTGACCCTGTCTGCCTGTGCGGAGGATGATAGCCAAAAGTGCTGCGTCACTTAGTGCCTCCGGCCCCTTTTCAAGAAGCATCTCCCGAGGACGTTCATCTGCCGGCCATTCTTTAATATGAGCTCTCTTCATTCCTGCTTCAATCCTGACAAGATGCTAAACAAAGAAACCTTACTTATATTATTTACCCTCACAACACGAAAAATACAAATTATTTCGTCAATTTCATATATCCAAAATTTTTGGAGTCTATGACTTTATCCCGGATATATCACTTAGAGCATAGTGTCGGGTTTTCCCAAGCAAACCATCGTGAGGCAAGGAAGCTCGGTCTTTTGCTATCAAGCAAAAGTTCCGAAGACGAACGCGAGTGAATGGAGCCGCTTCAGCTTAAATGAACGTGTTTGCGGGGAATAGCCCGACACAAATACTCATCCTGATGGAAAATATGGGGTTATAATAACATCCAGGCCGGAAGAGCTTTTGTGGAGCGAACCTCGAGGACTGCCTGGGATACCCGCTCAATGAGGTTGAATGTGTCCTGCTATAACCGGACCAATGTGCACGCCTGGGCATCAGCGTCTATGCTCCATTGCACATTGAGTGAAACCGAATTTTAGCATGGGTAGGAAGCCCGGAGCGTGAGAACGGAGCAAACAGCGTTCCGGCTATAGGTAGGCTACGATTGTCTGTTGCGATAATCTTTATAGCTGAAGCGCCTTACAAGTTCTACCTTTCCCCCATCTCTTATTACTGCAATATCAGGGAGATTGATTCCATTGAAGGTAGTATTTTTCACGATGGTATAGAGTGCCATGTCAGTAAAAATAAGCTTATCTCCTCTTTTCAGAGGTTTATCGAAGGAGTAATCGCCCATAATATCCCCTGCAAGGCAGGTTGGTCCTGCGATTCTGTAAGCATATTTCTTCTCACCAGGCTTGCCTGAATCTATTATGCAGGGTCTATAAGGCATAAGGAGCACATCGGGCATGTGTGCTTCTGCTGACGTATCAAGGATGGCAATCTCCATCTTGTTTTTTACAATATCAAGCACAGAAGAAATCAAAACCCCGGCATTCAGGACGCTTGCCTCTCCTGGTTCGAGATATACCTCCACTTTATACTTTTTCTTGAATGTGTTTATGAGCTTTATGAGAAGCTCCAGATTGTAATCGTCACGTGTTATGTGATGACCACCTCCAAAATTCACCCATTTCAGTTCCTTGATGTATTCTCCATAAAGTCTTTCGAAGGAATTCAAAATTCTTTCAAGCACATCTGAATTCTGCTCACACATGGCATGGAAGTGAAGTCCATCAACCATGCCTCTGTACTTCGGAAATTCCTCCTTAAATACTTCGTTTATTATTCCAAGTCTTGAATAAGGTGCACAGGGATTATACATCCTGTTGGTTACTTCAGCATGTCCTGGATTCACCCTCAAGCCTATTTCTACATTGCCTTTTTTTGTCTTTTCCCCGTATTCCTGAAGCTGATAAAAGGAATTGAAAATGATGGCTTTGGAATACTTGAGTATCTGCCTTATTTCATCTTCTCTGTATGCAGCTCCAAAGGTATGCACCTTACCACCAAACTCCTCATAACCGAGTCTTGCCTCATTCAAACCACTTGCACACACTCCATCAAGATATTTTTTCATCACTGGAAAGGTAGTAAATGAAGCATATGCCTTCAAGGCATGCAATATCCTGCAACCTGTTCTATCTTTTACATACTTAAGAATCCGCATATTCTCTTCTATAAGTGTTTCATCAATAAGATAAACAGGAGTTTGCAGCTTACCCTCTGCGATACTTATGAATCGTTTATTTGCTAATTCAAAACTCCTTTTCTTTGCCTTTTTAATAAGGTTTGTCAATGACTTAAGCCCCTTTGGCTTCAACGTCTCAATTACTTTTTTTCTCTCATTGCCGGATAAGGTGTGGTATTTATCAGCAATGGCTATGTCTTTTCCTGATATTGCCTTGATTATCTCTTCAATTTTCCTATCAGCACTCATCAGATACTACTCCAGCAATTAAGCATACGAGCATCCATCAATCTCTGGAAAGTTGGAATTATGTTACCTGCGAGGGCATTGCGTAGTGGAGCAAAGAAAAGTCTCTGAGGCGTAGTCGGGGTAGAGAGCCCCCTGGAGCGACTGAAAGGAGCAGTAGGGGGATGGGGGGACACTCCCGACGTTAAGCGCCGAAGAGTTACTTTTCTCTCCGCGGAGCACCAAACCGAGTGGGTAATATAATTCCTCATCTTCACACCTTATCAGGAATAGGTTCATGGTCAATTATCTGCCAGGGAAGACCATATTGATTCAATGCCTCCATGAACCTGTCAGGGTCAAGCTGTTCCATATTATATACCCCTTTCCCCTGCCATACCCCTGTGAGTACCATCATCGCCCCAATCATTGCAGGGACTCCTGTTGTATAGGCAATTGCTTGAGTTCCTGTCTCCTTGAATGCCTCTTCATGGTCACACACATTGTAGATGTATCGGGTAATAGTCTTCCCATCCTTAACCCCTGTCATGATATTTCCAATGACTGTCTTTCCAGTATATTTTGTTCCAAGAGAGGTGGGCTCAGGAAGGAGCGCCTTAAGAAACCTTATGGGAACAATCTTATGCCCCTCGTATTCAACCTCGTCAATTCTCGTCATACCCACGTTTTTGAGCACCTTGAGGTGAGTGAGGTAATTATCCGAGAAGGTCATCCAGAATCTCGCCCGCTTTAAACCTTTTATATTGAGAGCAAGCGACTCTAATTCCTCGTGATATAGAAGATAGCTTTCCTTTCTTCCTGCTACCGGGTAATCAAATGTGAAATGGACACTGCCTTCTTCAATGATAGGTGGTGTTTCAATCCATTTGCCCTCTTTCCAGTGTCGAACCACCTGTGTTACTTCCCGAATATTGATTTCAGGATTGAAATTTGTGGCAAAGGGATGTCCATGGCTTCCGGCATTGCAATCAAGTATGTCCAGATAATGTATCCCGTCAAAAAGATGCTTCTGTGCATAAGCTGTAAAAACATTCGTAACACCCGGGTCAAATCCACAGCCCAGAATCGCCATGATACCCTTTTCCTTGAATCTTTCATGGTACGCCCATTGCCAGCCATATTCAAAGTGGGCTTCATCCGGGGGTTCGTAATTAGCAGTATCCATATAGTGCACGCCTGTTGCAAGGCAGGCATCCATGATATGAAGGTCCTGATAGGGAAGTGCGAGGTTGAGGACAAGGTCTGGTTGAAAACTATTTATAAGGGTAGTAAGTTGCTGGACATTATCCGCATCCACCTGGGCAATATGAATTTCTCTATTATATCGCTTTTTGATTTCTTCTTTTATGGCTTTGCATTTCGAGAGTGTTCTGCTTGCAACTAATATCTCTTTGAAGATATGAGACACTTGAGCGCACTTGTGTGCTGCAACTGTAGCAACACCTCCTGCTCCAATTATCATTATTTTCCCACGTTTCTTCATATTATCCATAGGTTCCCTCTTTGAAAGCAATTCGAATCTGTTATGTTATCTATTTTCTGGCGTAATATCAATTGTACTTGCTGAATGGAGTGGTCTATGCACATTGATATAACTTAAGAGCGTATAGACTAATTTTGCAGCAAGAAAATCTGGAGCCTTAATGGCAGATGGACAGAGCTCAACGACATCAAACCCGACAATACGCTTTGACTTTGAAACAGAAAAAAGGAGCTTCATGACCTGATACCAGTCCAAACCTCCCGGCTCGGGAGTTCCTGTCGAAGGCATGATACCGGGGTCAAATACATCAAGGTCAATAGTGACATAAACACAATCGGTGAGTAGGCGGACTACCCTATCTATCCATTTATTAGAATCATATATCTTATGGGCAAAAAAGGTCTTTTTATTATCGATGCCAGGACGCTCTGAAGCATCCATGCTTCTTATCCCCACAGATACAATGTTCTCGGTAAATTCCCGAACACGTGCAATAACACAGGCATGATTATAACGACTTCCCTCATAGGAATCGCGAGAATCGGTGTGGGCATCAAGATGGAGTATGCTAAGATTCTTGAAGTGCCTTGCATAAGACCTGATGACGCCTATTGAAATTGAGTGTTCGCCACCAAGCGCCACTACAAGCTTATTGTCTTTGAGGAACTTTGAAACTGCTAAATCAGTCTTTTTTATCAAAGCAGAAGAAGTCGCATGGATTGGTCTTGCAGTAAAAATTCCCTTTTTTAAAACCTCGCTATCTGTCTCTATATCGTAGAATTCGAGATACCGGGATGCCTCTATTATTGCCTTTGGTCCTCTGTCAGCACCCTTAATCCATGTACTTGTTCTGTCGAAAGGGATAGGCAGTATGACTGTGGAAGACCTTACATACTCAGTACTATTAACAGGCAATCCACAGAAGCTAAATGGATATTTCGACATTTCATTCTATAATAAAGACTGCTGTTGCCAGTACTGTGGTCCAGAGGCCATCTTTATTTCCTTCTGCGGACTGGCAGATATGTTTTGTTTTGAATATATGACCGCTCGCTCTGTAAAACTGTTTGCGCTCATCCCACGCCTGATTCGGGTCAAAAGGAATGCCGAGTGTCGTTGCAAGCATTGTAGCTGCAAGATCTTCTGCATATTCACCGGAAACAACTGCCTTTTCACCGAAAGCATGATGTTCAGAAATATATCCGTAGATGGTGGCATCTTTTGGCATAGCAAAACCAATGGATGCGGAAATGAGGCGGTTTGGCTCATTTGTTTCATTTCGAGACATTACACAATATGTAATCTGACCGGGTTCAAGCAGCTTAAGACCAACATTCCTCGGAACAATTTTGCACCCGGGAGGAAGTATGCTCGATACATAGACAAGGTTACACTTTTCAATACCTGCGTTCCTTAATGCAACCTCAAAGGATGATAATTTGTCTTTGTGGACGCCAACCCCTTTCGTAAAAAAAACTTTTTCTGGAGTCATTTTTGGACCCTCCAATTTAATTTGATGCCACCTGTTAATATCTTTTTACTAAATCTTTTTACCCATTCCCCCTATTATCCGTAATACATAAGCCTTATTCTTTCGCCTATTTGCAATATATTGAAAAATTTGTCAAGTCAAATTTTATTTAATTTCAAATATTAGTATGCTAAAATCACAAAAATTGTCATATATGATGGGAAAAGAAGCGATTCTACATTTTTTTAGAAAAAACTACATTACTACCCTCTTCCATCTCCCGGGTATTCATAGCCTTCCCCTCAATGTAACAATGATTCAAGAAGGACTTAATGTAATTATTGGAAGACATGAATCGAATCTTATCTTTATGGCAGATGGTTTCGCAAGGGCGTCAGGAAAGGCAGGTGTTGTGATTGTTACACCTGGTCCTGGCCTTGGAAATATTGTCACAGGATGTATGGAGGCATATAACGATGATGTACCCCTTCTTATTATTAATATTGATACTGAAAGAAAAGATATTGGAAAGGGTATTCTACATGAGCTAAAAGATCCTGAAACTATTTTTACCAATATTACCAAAAAGACTTTCGTGGTATCGGACGTCAGAGAGCTTATCCCTGCGCTTTATAATGCTTATACAACTGCCCTATCCCCACGAAGGGGTCCTGTGGTCATCTCTATTCCCTATGCTCTGTTTGAAAAGGAGGTTCCTGAAAAATCTGACTCTTTTGATTTTGAGGAGCAATCCATAGACATAACAGGTATCGAAAGTGTCCTGAAAAACAAAAAACGACCTGTCATTATTGGTGGAAAATCCTTAATGTTTAGAGAGGCTGCACCCATTCTTGATAGCCTCTGCACTGACTGTGCCATACCATTTCTCACCACAACAGGGGGAAAGGGCATTGTCCGTGAGGATAGCACATATGCCTTTGGCAATGTCATTCAAAGAGGTACTGTGAAGGATATACTCGAATCTTCTGATATTGTTATTGCCATAGGAACACGGCTCCGTGAAGTGGATGCAAAAAGACGGGGTGTTAAAACCAAAGAACTGATTCATATTGATGTTGACAGTCGCTGGATAAATAAGAATTATAATGCAACATTCACAGCTACAGGGTCTATAGAAAAGGCTTTAAAAGGTCTTGTGGGGATTTTACAGGGAAAAGGCTTTACATGGGATTTAAAAAGGCTGAAAGATATGGAAAGAAAAGAGTACGCTCTATATGAAAAACAATTTCCTGGATTCAAACTTATCCAGACTATAAGGGCATCAATCCCTGAAGAAACAATAGTTGTCTGTGACCTCAATCTCCCATCATACTGGGCTGAATATTATTTTCCTGTCTTTCACCAGCAGGCATTTTTTATGCCCCGAGGTGCTTCCCCCATATTTTATTCAATCCCGGCAGGTATAGGGGCTAAGATAGGTAGACCAGAGAGTCCGTGTCTCAGCATCTGCGGTGATGGTGGTGCCCTTCCAGCTATTGCTGAGCTTGCCACAATTGTACGTTACAGAATACCCGTTGTCATGTTTATCTACAATAATAATAGCTTTGGTATCCTTGAAGAATATATGGAAAAAATATACGGGCTGAAGAAGACCATGGCGCTCAACAATCCAGACTTTGTAAAAATTGCTAAGAGCTTTGGTATCAAAGGAAAAAGAGTTCAGACAATCAACCAGCTTAAAGAGGTATTCCTTAAGGATATTACATGGGATGAACCATTCCTCATAGAATTTAAATATCCTGCATTTCCACCACCATGGAGAAGCTAATAAACTATGAATCGTCTGCGCATAGCACTTGCCCAGATTAATCCAACAGTCGGTGATTTAAAAGGTAATACGGAAAAGTGCGTCCAGTACATAAAACGGGCAAAGGCTTGTAAGACAGATATAATTATCTTTCCTGAATATACAATATCAGGCTATCCGCCATTCGACCTTCTTTTGAATCCTGACTTCATAAAAGATTCAATGGCCTCCCTCAAGAGGCTCGTTCCCCATACAAAAAACATCATGGTGATTGTGGGATGCATTGATGTGAAAGAAGGTGGTATCTATAATGCAGGTGCAATTATTGTAAATGGGAAGCTCTTCCATGTTTACCATAAGATTCATTTAGAAAAGAGTCGTATTTTTGATGAAACATTATATTTCAAACAGGGTACCCATCGCACCATCTATTCCATTAATGGTGTCAATTTAACATTCACAATGGGTAATGAAATAATGGAGCCATTACCTTCTGATTCACAATTAATAGTCAATCTTCATACAAATCCCTACTATATCGAAAGCCATACACTCAAAGAAAAGGCAATAGTCAAAAAGACGAAAGATTCCATGGCATACTGTGCATATGTAAACATGGCAGGTGCTCAGGATGGCATTGTGTTTCATGGTAAAAGCCTCATCATCAACGAAAAGGGGCATACTGTCGCGATGGGTGCTGCATTTGAAGAAGACCTGGTGGTAACTGATATAGAATTTAATAACAATAAGAAAAAATCCCCCTCCACTGAAACGATGAAAATACCTTTTACAGTAAAAAATAAAACAGATACGTTAACTCCGGGAACTCCAAAAAAGACCGACCCTCTCAATGAGATTTATAGCGCCCTTGTGACAGGTGCAAAGGATTATGCAAGAAAGAATGGCTTTCAAAAGATTGTTCTCGGCTTAAGCGGAGGCATCGATTCATCCCTTGTTGCTGCAATTGTTAGAGATGCATTAGGTAGCAAAAATGTCGTAGGGATATTTATGCCATCTCAGTATACTTCAAAGGAAAGTAGAGAGGATGTATACGGGCTTGCAAAAAATCTCCATCTTCACATAATAGAAGTGCCGATTGATAATATTTTCCATGTGTACATGGATATTCTTAAACACCATTTCAAAAATAAAGATACCGGTATCACATGGGAAAACCTTCAGCCACGCATCAGAGCCAATATCCTCATGGCCTTCTCGAACACCTTTGGCTGGCTTGTTGTAACAACAGGGAATAAATCAGAGTTTGCAACAGGTTATTCAACGCTCTATGGTGATACAGCAGGTGGTTTTGCTGTATTGAGTGATGTATCAAAATCACTTGTATATAAACTCGCATCATGGAAGAATAAGCAGGCAGGATTTTCTTTGATACCCGACCGTATACTCACAAAAGTACCTTCTGCAGAACTTAAACCTCATCAGAAGGATACGGATACCCTGCCTCCTTACCATATACTGGATCCAATCCTGGAGGCTTATATAGAGAATAATAAATCAATGGAAGAGATACGTACCATGGGATTTGAAAGGGCTGTTATTAAAAAGATTACCCATATGGTAGATTCAAATGAATATAAGAGAAGGCAATCACCGGCTGGTATCAAAATTACAAAAAGGGCATTTTTAAGAGACAGAATCTTCCCTATAACAAACAGATTTAGACCGAATATTTCATAGGTCAAAGTATTTTATAAAACAACTATTATGGAGGTTAAATGAAAACAGTGATAGAAACAATCAAGGATTCGGTCTTTACCATAACTCTCAACAGGCCAGATAAGAAGAATGCAATGAGTTCTGAGCTCCTTATTGATCTCTATCAATCTCTTACCAATGCAGAAAATTCCAAAGCCTCAATAGTTATCATCAGAGGGTCAGGAAAAACATTTTGTGCAGGAGGAGACATTTTTGAGTTTAGAGAAAGTAAAGAAACAGGAACTTTGTTAAATAAGATGGCAACGGACCTTCACAACAGTATTAAGAAGATTCGAGAGATCGATGCTATAGTCATTGCAGTTGTAGAGGGTGCTGCTGTTGGAGCAGGTCTTGGACTTGCCCTTGCCTGCGATATAACAGTTGCCGAGCAAAACGCTGTGATGAATCTGGCTTATCGAAGAATTGGTCTTACAACCGATGGCGGAGGTAGTTTTTTTCTCCCGCGCATCGGAGGAGCAAAATTATTCAGTGAACTGTATCTCTTATCCCGTAACATCACAATGAAAGAGGCTCAGGAAATAGGTCTTGTTAATTTTGTGTACCCCCAGGAGGAGCTTGAAAATAGACTCGCCCAACTTGTTGATACCCTTCAAAAACTGCCCATGGAGACCATCCATTATTTCAAACGCCTCGTTAACGCCTCATGCTACCATGGGCTTGAGGAACACCTTGATTTAGAGAGATTATACATTTCAGAACTTGGTGGCAAAAATCTATTCAAAGACAGGGTTGAAAGCTTCTTCAAGAAGGGATGATTGTGGGAGGCATTCTTCTCTCTACAATCTTTTTCTATATCTGTCTCCTCTGGCTTATAGGCATCTACATTACGAGAAAATCAAGATCATCTGAAGCATACCTTGTTGCATCAAGTGGATTATCCTTCTCTATCTGGATTGTGACTATTTTCGTCCTCTTGCCAACCTCAGAATTGTACAGGTTTTAAGCTGGGCTTTCATAAGCTTTACCCTCGGTGTCCTTGCACAGCCTTTAAATCAAAATAAAAAGTATCTATGCCTTTATCTCCCTTATTGGAACAATTGTGATAATTCTATTCTTTTTTATATTCGGAATATATAAGGTCATACACCCCGTCTGGCCTGTTACCTGTTTTATTGGTATTATCATGGTAATTGCCTTCTTTGACAGGGAAACTTCCTGGAGTTTCCCCAGTTTTTTTCCTCTATAATCCATAAACGCCCATTATTACCGTCTTTATGGTCTTTGCCATCTTGCCCGATCTGTTTTAAAAAGAGATTCCCCACTTTTCTATTCCTATCTGTTATAACAGGTTGTAAATGGTTGAGATGGAGGTATTATGACCAGCGACTCAGGAACTGTAGCCGTCATTAAAGGACAGATGTCTAAATTCTCAGGAATCATTGCGAAGGGCTTACCCAAACCGAAACAGAAACTCATACGGGAAATGATCTACGGAATACAGACGGCCAAAGACATAAAACTGTCCTGTATAACCAGGGCATTAAATGAACCCATCCGGCTCATCAAAATGGCACTTACCCTTCCTTGTCCTCATGAAGCAGTTATTATCAAGTACGAAGAGGGTAAAGAACGGAAGGTGACTATCCATTACAATCGGAGTATGAATATCCGCTCTTTCTTGTTGTTGCAAAAGGATTCGGGAAAGAACCGATGATGCTCCTTACGAGTTGTCCGATTAAAACAAAGGTCAAAGAAACGATCTGGCGGATCATAGAAATTTACCTGACCCGTTGGAAGTGCGATGAATCCTTCCGGTATATCAAACAAAGCTATAATCTGGAAGATATACGGGTGCGTGAGCTATATCAGCATACAGAACACAGTCGTTCTCATTCCGGCCGTTGCCTACTTTGCCGCAGTCTATCTCGGCGATAACCTCAGGCTCAAGGTTCTTGTAGAGAGAGTCTACCTCGTCTCGAAGAGGTTCTTCGGAGTCCCCACATTCTTTAATTATGCCATCGCTGACGGTCTCTATAATCTTCTCTTCCCTGACAAGACCGACATACAGGCTTCAGTAAAAGAGGCAAAGAAGACCGAATTCCAATTAGCATTTAGCTTTTGGGATGAGTGCGGGTAGAAAAAAATGGGGAAATTCCAGACACTTTAATCGCTTGACAGGGAATTTAAAATTGGTTAAATAGATATCAAGAGAAAATAGAATGAGAATCAATTTCGAATTGATTGTGAATTATTGGTGGTGCTGTGAGAAAAATAAGGAGGTGGTCTGCCCTGTGCCATCATAGATAAAAATATTGATTGAAATTGAAGGCCGTGGGCGACCCAAATGTCTCCCATGGCCTTTTTATTTTCTTTTAAATGCAAATGCTGAAAGGAGAGGGGGTATAGTTATGATTAAAGATTCTATTGCAAAAGTTGTCAGAGGAAATGATTTAACAGAGGGTGAGATGGAAATGTGTATGACAGAAATCATATCAGGGAAAGCAACGCCTGCCCAGATTGGAGCTTTTATCACTGCCCTGAGATTGAAAGGAGAGACGATAGATGAGATTACCGGGGCAACACGGGCAATGAGGACACAGAGTGTAAAAATTCAGGCAGAGGATCATCTGGTAAATATTGATAGAGATGAGATAAATGTCGAAGAAGAGACGATACTTGAAATCAGCGGTACAGGAGGGGCTGCTACGAAAACCTTTAATGTCTCTACTGCCTGTGCTTTTGTTGCAGCAGGAGCAGGCGTGAAAGTAGCCAAGCATGGAAGCCGGACTGTCTCACATCTCTGTGGAAGTGCTGATGTTGTTGAGAACCTTGGAGTGAAATTGGATATTACTACTTCCGATGTGGAGAGATGTATAAGAGAGGTCGGCATAGGATTTCTCTATGCTCCCATCTTTCACGGAACAGTGAGATATGCTGCAATACCGAGACAGGAGATAGGGATCCGTACTATTTTTAATCTTCTTGGCCCACTGACAAATCCGGCAGGAGCTTCAATCCATGTATTAGGAGTTTATGAACCTAACCTCACTGAAAAGATTGCCCAAGTTCTCAAGCGACTCGAGACTAAGAGTGCCTTTGTAGTATATGGAGAAGATACACGTGATGAAATAAGCATCTGCGGTTCAACCCGAATCTCTCATTTACGAAATGGTGAGATAGAGACTTTTGACCTGACCCCTGAAGAGGCAGGATTTAAGAGGGCACATTTAGAAGACATAAAGGGAGGAAATGCTTTTGAAAACGCCCGTATCATTCGTGAAGTTTTATATGGCCAACAGGGTCCAAAAAGAGACATTGTTTTGCTCAATGCAGCAGTGGTATTTGTTGCCGCCGGTCTGGATAGTAATTTTCAGGAGGGTATAAAGCGTGCAAAAGATTCCGTTGATTCTGGCAGGGCAAAAGAAAAACTCGAGCACCTTATCGACTTTACACAACAATGTAAATCCTTTGTCCGAAAAGGCCTTTGAAACTTTAATATACAGGGTTGTTGCTAAAATTGTTTTGACAATCAGAAGGAATATTATTATACATTGGAGAAAGAAAATTCAAGTGGGTATGAATTCCACAAAGTTCTACATAAAATATCGCATTCCGCGATTTGAGTACCACGTTATAATGATTGTGATGCATACAGGGCAATACATGAAGTAGTGAGTAAATCACTGCCGTACAAAAATGGAATTTGCAGGAGGATGGTTATGGATAGACATGTTATAAGAAATCTTCTTGCTGTGGCAAAGGGCAATATGCCACCGGATCTTGTTATCCTTAATGGAAAGCTCATTAATGTATTTACAAATTCCATAGAAGAAGATTGCATAATCCTTATAAAGGATGGTTTTATTGTTTCAGTAGAGGCATACAAAGGCATGAAGTATGACAATATCGAGACTGTTGATGCACAGGGTCTTTATCTCTGCCCCGGTTTTATTGATGCCCATACCCACCTTGATAGTATGTTCCTCTTTTCTGAACTTGTGCCCTATGCCTTAAGGGGTGGTACAACGACTGTGGTAACAGAGTGTGCCATGGTTGCCGGTACATGTGGTATGGATGGTGTTTATTCTTTTATTGAAAGTACCAGAGGGTACCCTCTAAGATGTTATTTCTTAGCTCCTCCTCTCACGCCTCCCTTTCCAGAGATGGAGGGATGTAAGGGTATTACCTTCAAAGATTTTTCACAAATATTAAAGAGAGGCGACTTTGTTGGCATAGGGGAGGCGTACTGGACACGTGTAGTGGATGCCGATGATAGGGTACTTAAGCAGGCAACTCTTGCCCTTACGCTCAGAAAAAGACTCGATGGTCATAGTGCTGGTGCAAGGGGTAGAAAGCTAATAGAATATCTCCTTACAGGCATTACGTCATGTCATGAATCAATCAATACGGAAGAGGCTTTAGAAAAGCTACGCCACGGACTATATGTTATGATACGGCAGGGTTTTGTAAGAAAAGAATTAGCAGAACTCTCAAAACTTAAAGACATGAACTTAGACACAAGAAGGCTAATACTTGTGTCCGATAGCTTTGATAGTATCATGCTCTCTGAAGTAGGTTACATGGATTCTATTGTACGGGATGCCATAGGTTACGGTTTCTCTCCCATTGAAGCCATAAAAATGGTAACCATAAATCCTGCAGATTATTATGGTCTCAGATACCTTGGCGCCATAGCACCCATGAGGTATGCTGATATACTCTTTCTCAAGAGTATCGAGACTGTTGCTATTGAGAAGGTTATGGCTCATGGGAAGATTGTTTATTCTGAGGGGCATTTGGTGGAAACCTTTCCGCCTTCGAGTTATAGCAAACGGATGAAACACACGCTCCATCCTGGAAGATTTACAGAGAGCGATTTCCGGATAAAGACACTATCCTCATCAGTGCAGGCAAGGGTCATTGAAATTGCAAATCAGACGATTACACGGGAAAAGATATATACTTTATCTGCGAAAAATGGTTTTGTAGAAAAGAATCTTAAGGAGGATATAGTACCCATAGCAGTAATTAACAGGACAGAAAAAAGAAGATTTGGAAAAGGTTTTATTAAAGGGACAGGTATTAGCTGTGGTGCTATTGCAACTACACTGATATGGGATACAGGGAATATACTTGTAATAGGCAGTGATGAAAAGGATATGTCAGTGGCTGTGAAGAAGCTAATAGAAATCCAGGGGGGCATTGTTATAGCACAGAAAGGGGCTGTTATATATGAATTCCCCATGCCTCTCTATGGACTCATTTCTTTGAGCAGCATGGAAGAGATGCGGGATAAAACAAAGGAACTGGAAGAGAAAATAAAGATAATCGGCTCATCGCTTGAGAGACCTTTCCTTACAATACAGACAATCCCATTTACAGGTCTCCCATTTCTGAGGATAACTGACAAGGGACTCGCAGATATAAAGAATAAAACCCTCGTGCCTCTTCTTGTTGGTTAATCTTCAAGCATTCTACCAGGCAGGATAAAGAAATTAATGGGATAGCGTAATCTTATGTTCTGTACCTTTGATAAGTCTTTTGATATTGTTTGCATGGCGAATAAAGATGAGAGCGCCAACGATAGAAGAAAGATAGATATACGGATGCGGTGTTTTCAACAGGTAAAGTGTAAGGGGCATAAGACCTGCAGCAACGAGAGAACCCACCGACACGTAACGCCATTTTAGAAGAACGAGTATAAAAATAATAGCGTTGATTATGATTGCAAGAGGACTCATTGCAAGATAAACACCAAGGGCAGTGGCAACACCCTTACCTCCTTTGAATTTGAGATAGAGGGGAAAGAGATGCCCCAGAAAGGCTGCCAGTCCTGTAGAAACGATGAGAAGCTCTGGTTTATTGTAATGGATGACGAGAAAGGTTGGAAAGAAACCTTTTCCAATATCGCCAAGAAGAGTAAGGACACCTAACATTTTTCCTGCTGCCCTCATGACGTTTGTAGCCCCGATATTACCGCTGCCTGTCTTTCTCGGATCTTTGCCTTTGAGTTTCGATAAAAGGATGCCTACCGGTATGGAACCAATTAGGTATGCAAGGATAATATAGAGGGAAGAATGCATAAGACTTAGAATAGTGGAAAAGGAAAATATTGTCAATTTTAAGAACCCTCATGAGAATGAGGTTTTAAACTATCTCTCTAAGAAAATGACTGTAACATAAAAAATGTTGTCTTAAATGCATTTCTTGGTTAAAATTGTAATAAAAAAGTTATAAAGGTGTAGAGATCGCTTTTCGAGGTATGTATGAACAGAATTATAGAATCTGTCCCGAATTTTAGCGAAGGTAGAGATATGGAGAAGATTGAAAGAATTATTTCAATCTTTAAGGGAAAAGAGGGGGTAAAGTTTCTGGGCTACCATAGAGATGAAGACCACAACCGCCTTGTTGTTACTGCTGTGGGAGAGCCAGAACCATTAAAGGAAGTTTTAATAGAAGCTGTGGGTACTGCTATTGCTCTCATTGACATGCGTATCCACAGGGGGCAACATCCAAGGATGGGCGCCGTGGATGTTATTCCTTTCATTCCAATCAAAAACACCACCATGGAAGAAGCTGTGGAACTATCGAAAGAGGTTGCAAAGGTGATATGGGAAAAATACAAATTTCCTTCCTTCCTTTATGAAGAATCTGCAACAGACCCTGCACGGAAGGACCTTGCAAATATCAGGAAAGGGCAGTTTGAAGGAATGGCAGAGAAAGTAAAATTGCCAGATTGGAAACCTGATTATGGAGAAAGGTCAATCCATCCCACCGCAGGTATCGTGGCAATTGGAGCACGCATGCCCCTTATTGCCTTCAATGTGAATCTCGATACTGATAATATAGAGATTGCCAGTACCATAGCAAAGGCGGTAAGGCATTCAAGCGGGGGCTTAAGATATTGCAAAGCCATCGGCATTCAACTCAAAGAAAGAAAAATTACACAGGTTTCAATGAACATGACAGACTTTACCAGGACCCCTCTTTACAGAGCGTTCGAGCTTATAAGGGTCGAGGCAAAAAGGTATGGTGTAAATGTGGTTGGGAGTGAAATAGTAGGTTTCGTCCCCATGGAGGCACTTGTTGGTGCAGTTTCATATTACATGGGACTTGAAAATTTTAGTATCCAGCACGTGCTGGAAGTAAAGATTGTGGAATGAACGGAAACCTCGTTCGGACAAACCTTTAAGATAGACCTTTCTGAAGGGGTGGTGTCAAATATGGAGTTGTAAGGCTATATGCACAAATGTACTTACCTTTGAAAATTATAAGGGAGATATGACTTGTATGCCAGACTTATTTGAACCCTTTTCCATAAAAGGAATGCAAGTGAAAAACAGATTTGTCCGTTCTGCTACCTGGGAGGGTCTGGCAGAAAGGGATGGTATGAATACTTCAAGGCTGAATAAGCTAATGGCAGAGCTGGCTAAAAATGAAGCTGGTCTTATTATCTCAAGCTACGCCTTCGTATCCCCGAATGGTCAATCAACTCCATGGCAGTTAGCAATATATGATGATCGATTTATAGATGGTTTAGAGAAAATGGCAGATGCTGTCCATACTGCCGGGGGGAAGATTGCCATGCAGCTTGTTCACGGAGGTAGATTTTCCTCATTTAAATTAACAAAAGAAATGCCGATGGGACCATCTTTAGAAGAGAAAAAAGGTCAACTCCTCTGCCGTCAGATGAGTAAAAAAGATATTTCTCGTGTGGTAAATGATTTCACCGATGCAGCAATTAGAGCAAAAAAGGCAGGATTTGATGCAATCCAGCTTCACGGAGCTCATGGTTTTCTGCTTCACCAGTTCTTGTCTCCTGCTTTTAACCGAAGGACTGATGAGTACGGAGGAATTCTTGAAAACCGTGCACGGTTGCTATTAGAAGTGGTAAGAATGATCCGTGATGCAGCAGGAACTATGTATCCTATCCTCATTAAACTGAGTTCAGAAGATTTTCTGGAAAAGGGTTTAACACGGGAAGAAATAATAGATGTTGCTGAAATGCTTAAAAAGGCATCGATAGACGCCATAGAACTTTCCGGTGGTACATTGTTATCCAAAAGTTTAGTACCTTCCAGACCTGGTGAATTGAAGACGAGGGATGAGGAGGTATATTATAAGGAGGCGGCAAGACTTTACAGACAAAGACAGGGCCTTCCACCTCTTATACTGGTTGGGGGAATACGTTCCTTTGAAGTAGCAGAGGAGCTGGTAAAGAGCGGGCTTACTGACCTTATATCTTTGAGCCGTCCCCTGATTGCGGAACCTGACCTGATTAAACGGTGGCATGAAGGTGACCGCAGAAAAGCAAAATGTATTTCTTGTAACAGATGCTTTGGTCCACCAAGAAAAGGCAAAGGCCTCTACTGTGTTACCCTGAACGAAAACAAAGACATATAGAAAAGATGGAAGAGGAATACAGGGTGCACTGAGAAAAGGGCAGGGAAGGGCATGGAGCAGAGGGCTGAAGACTGCAGACTAATAAACAGAATGTGTCAAAATCGGGCGCTCCCGACAAAGTCTTGAAAGGAGAGTATCTTTTCTGCATCCCCGGGGTTGAAAAGGAATGGCGCTACATCTCGTGACAATTGCTTGAAATCAAGTCCCTTACATTTTGCTAAAATCTTTTTGCATAAACTGTCTTTTGAGTCTATGCCCAGTTTTTCTTTCAGATAATTGTAATTAGGCTTTGTTTTTGCTGAGAGAAAAATAATATCGTAAAAGTCCCTTCCCATAGGCCGCTTGCGTGTAAACAGACAGCATATTTTCTGGGCAAGTAATATATCAACAGGAACAGTGCGTATCCTCACAAACACATCAAATTTGTTTATGATTATTCCCTCAGAGCTATATGCAAAATTTTGTGGTTCTGTATCTATTTGTATGAGAAGCTTTTCATCTCTGTGCCGGGAAATCCTGTTATCGAATAGAATATTTGAAATTCTTATATAGGAACGGAAAGAGGTCCTGAAGACATTCTTTATCTCTCCTGGATACCCTTCCAGTTCAAGGCGCTTGTTTATCAATCGTGCCATTTCTTCAAAACCGTTTTTATCCAGCCCTGAATTGTCAAAGTCCAGGTCCTCAGAAAAACGTGTGCCTGAGTGAATAATCCTGATAGCTGTTCCACCCATCAAACTTAAATGTTTAGCAAAGGGTGAAGTAAAGATGACCCCGAGAATCTTATACTGTAGATATTCCCGCAGGAGATTCTTTTTAAAGGGTCTTAAAATTTCAGGATAAAAAGTTTCAATCTGCGTTATATCAATCATGTTTTATAGCCTCCCAGAATAATTTGATACGTTTATCGAGAGATTTATTGGCGAACCGTTCGAGAAATCCGAAGAGCTTGTCCTCTTTAACCTGCTCGAACAATATGTCTCTATTTATACGGAGGCTTTCAAAATCATCCAATCGTTTCAGATGGCTGTTAAGATAGAGATAATCCAGAATCGCTTTTTCAGGAGAAGCCATATTAAAATGTTTATTGGTGTTATATTCGATAATATTATAGCCAAAGAATAGATCGGGCTTTAAAGTCCGGTAAATAAATTCGCCTGCTGGTGTTTTGAAGCGATGGGTACATCTACTTGTAGCCGAAGTTATGGCGTAGACACCTTCAGGTATGAGATGGTAAAAGGAAAAGGCCATTTCAAAGGATATATAGGAGGGGGCATATATTCTGTTAGCAATTTCGAAGAGAACATTCTCATTTAATGCTGTTTCAGAAAATACATAATACCCCTTAACAATCTTTTTTATATAACCTCTTTCCTGCCATTCATTAAGACGCCTGCGATGAAATTTACTGTCAACGCTTTTAATTTCGTTTAGAGAAAAGACCGTGAAGTCCTTAAAAAGTTCTTTGAATCTAATATACTGCATAATATTTACCTAAAGTGCTATTTTTAGCACTAATATTAAATATATTATTCTTCCAGAATGTCAAGATAAAAAAATTCAAGCCTCAGGGAAAGGCAGACTTAAGACAGAAGGTAAAGGAATAAAAAACTTTATAAATTTGCTTTTTGCAATATAATTTTGTAAATATTGTCAATCACTTAAGCAGGGGGGAACTTCAGGTAGTGTGGAAGATGGTTGGCAGGACGCAACATGCAGAAAGAAACAACCCTTACAATCTCTGCAAAACTTTGAAGACCTTAAACGAGAATTTTTGTTAAGGATGTTATAATGAGCGATCAAAAAGTAAGTTTCAAGACTGAAATAGAACTTCAGGAAGCAATCTTACAGGAAAAGGCAAAAGGAACTCCGGACTTAGAGATTGGTCAAAAATATGGTGTTACATTCAGATATATTGAACAACTTATCACTAAGACACAAGGTCTTAATATCAGTAGCTTGAAAGCTTCTAAAAAGATAAAAACGCTTTATCCAAAAAATTTTAAGGAAGAGCAAACCACAGTCTGGAGTTTTAAACAAAGGGGCAACTGGGCAACCCATGGCGGGGAGTATAGGGGCAATTGGTCTCCTTATATTCCAAGAAATGTGATACTCAAATATTCAAAACCTGGTGAGTTAGTTTTAGATTATTTCTGTGGAGCAGGCACAACCGCTGTAGAATGTAAACTTTTGGGAAGAAAGTGCATAGCATTTGATATTAACGATAAAGCCATTGAACTTGCAAAAAAGAACTTAGATTTTGCTGTAGAATCGCGGCAATTATCATTTACTGACGAAGAAACTCATCCTCAATTTTACGAGCCCCAAGTTTTAGTTGGTGATGCCAGAGATTTATCATTCCTGCAAGATAATTCTATAGATTTAATCTGCGCCCACCCACCTTATGCAAACATAATTCATTACACTGATTCTAAGGATGATGATTTATCATTTTTTGATATAGATAACTTCTTAAAAGAAATGTCTAAAGTTGCTAGGGAAAGTTTTAGAGTATTAAAGCCAGGCAGGCAATGTAGTATTTTGATAGGAGACACTCGAAGCAAAAAACATGTAATTCCTTTAGGATTTAAACTTATAAATGTTTATCTGGATGAAGGCTTTAAACTAAGAGAACTTGTTATTAAACGACAACATAACTGCAAAACGACAGGATTCTGGTATGCCAACAGTATAAAATACAACTTTCTTCTTTTGGCTCACGAATATCTACCAATTTTTGAAAAACCTAATTCACCTGTTCCTTTAAGTCTAAGAGAAAGAAGGGTGGATTACGGTTTGGTTATCCCTGCTTTAGAGAAGCCACCGCTAAAGAGAAAATTAGATGAAATTGAAACCACGACAGTATGGATATTTCCAGAGAAAGATTTTGAAAAACGATTGAATAAAAATGTGATTGATAGATATTCAAATGGAAAGGACTACGCAACTATAACTTTTGTTTCTCATTCCAAAAATGAAATAGAATTTACCAAAAGAAATATTCAAAAAGGTAGAATACAAGAGGATAGAGAGCTACTTTTTATCAAATCCCCATTTTTGAGCAATAACCCTTCTCGCTCAAATATTGAGCAGTATTTAAAGGAAATAAAAGGAATTGTAAATCAGGAGTTACCACATATAGGCAAAGGTGGATTTTTGGCAATTCAGACTCAGGATGCAAGAATAGATGGATATATAGAACCTCTTGCTAAAAAATTGGTAGATACATTGACGTTTGATAGTTTATGGCTTAAGGAAATTATAGTAGTTACCAAGGAAAAGCAAAACTCAGAAAATCAAACTCAAAGCGAATACTTGAAAATAATTCATCAGTATTTGCTTGTTTATGAAAGGAGAGAAAGATGGACGAGTTAACTTTAAGGTGGGAAAAAGCGAAATTACCACAGGTGTTTTACCATACAACATTTATTGATAATGTACCGCTGATTCTTGAGGAACAGAGAATTATTGCAAATAAAGGCAACTCTATTTGCCAATCAAAAAATAGATTTATATCCTTATCAGATAGAATAACTAAAGGAATTATTGAATTTTTTGGAAATGTAATTTTGGAATTTGATGCAATATCACTTTACAAGAAAAACAGGTTAATTGTTCCCAAAAATTATGGTAGCTCAAGCGATATTAGAAAATATGATGAAGTACCTCTTTTTGAGAATGAGTGGTTTATACGTGATGAACTTAAATTCGATTTACAAGACATTAATAAAGTGCTCTTAATCACAAATTGGAAATTTGGAATTAGAGAATCGAGTTTTAAAGGCGTTATTAAATTGCTAAAGAGCAGAGATATTGAATATATTTTTCTCTCAGAAAGAAGTCTTTCGGATAATATTGTAACCGATATGGCGAGCTATCTTTTGAGAATTAGAGGTTGGAAGCATTTTAAAAAGGTGGCAGCACATGTCTGATTTTGTCAAATTTCTTGAAAAACTTGCGCACCATTGCAGTATAAAGTTCAATGCTGATAAGTTTAGCGGCGAAGATGAATACGAATTGGCTGCAAATGTATTGAACGAAATTAACAAATTTCTTTATCAGAAGAAAGAAACGTTGCCTTCCGAGTACATCTCCGAATTTCACAAATACTGGGAAGAAAACCATGAGAAGGTGTTGTCTCCAAAGGTCAATCCAAATGGAGAGTGTTTGGCAGTAGCCAAAGTATTAGAAAATATCTATGAGAGTAACATTATTAAAGTCCAATTGGATACCCTTGATTTGACCAAAGAGGAAATTGCCAATGTAAGATTTTTTACTGCAATTCAGGATTTCAATATTGATGTTCACGCGAGAAGTAATCCTTTTGAATTTTATAAAAGGCACCCCGATTGTTTTAAGCCTAAAAAAGTAAAGGATAATGATTTGTTGGTGGATGAGCTTCTTAATTTTCTTGGGGCACAGTCCCAGCGGGATAAACGAAAGCCATGGATGTTAAATTCTGCAAAATTGCTGGTAGACAAGTATGATTCCTCAGCTTACAAAATCAATGAGGTTCACAATGGAGATGTAGTTGAGATTGTTAATGCACTGACGGCCGAGGAACGATATGGATTTTCTACCAAGAAGGCTCACATGTTTCTAAGAGATATGGCTGATTTAGGAGTATGGAAATACCAAAGGAACATAGAAAAATTAGATGTAATGAGTGACAAAAATACTATGAGAGTGGCTTTGAGGACAGGGATTCTCCAATTTCGTATTCCCTTACTTGCCAGTTTTTTGGATGTATTTTGTTATCAGTATTCTATGGTGGATAGATTAAACCGTGAAGCATGGAGAAGAGTATGGAAAGAATGGGACAAAATTTCTAACAATCATAGACCTCCCACACCAGCATCAATGGATTACCTCATTTTTAGACTTGGCAAGATAGCCTGTCGACCTAATAAACGCTTTTGTCCACCCGAGAAAGGAGTAAATGAGAAGAAATTAGAAAGCCTAATCCCACAGGACAGGCTGATTTTTAGAGTTAATAGATATTGTATCTTTAGTGATGTTTGCCAGTTAGAGAGAAAAATATTAAACGCCCCTAATAGCATTTCAATTGAAGGAAGAACAGGATGGAAAAGTGGAAAGACCAATGAAGGTGGTGGAGGTGGAATTTCATCTTGAAATTCTTAAGTACTATGCGCCTCCGCCTGAAATCCACCAAAGGTGGAAGAATTTGGGTTAAGTATTGAAGAAAAGGTTATGGTGAGTAATATCATTAGAAATCATAATGAAAATAAAAACTGATAATAAAAGACCTGACCCTCATGACTCCCTGCATGACTCATGCCTCATGACTCATGCAGGGAGTAATTTATGAACCTTAGAAAGAAAGCACTGATAGTACAAGTTAGCAGGAGGCTAATCAGTATCATCTTTTGCGCCTGAATCGCAGATTACTTCATCAGACAGTTCATCAGTATCACCTGCTTTAATGGGGTAATGTTTTACAAGTAACTCTCCTGCCTCCTGAATTGCCTCAATGAGTGCATCGCATGCACGTCCCTCTCTTATCCCTTTTGAAACCATACTGGCAAACTTATTGAGGGTCGGCTGATGAATCTTACTGTGTATGCCCTTATCAGCAAGCACCCAGACCTTTCTTTCGAGTAGTGACAGGAAAAATAAAACACCCGTATTCTCTTTTGTCTTATAAAGCCCTTTCTCATAGAATGCCTTCAGTGCTCTCTCCCTTACTGCCTTTTCTTTTCTCTTTTTACCCACAAATAGATGCTTGAGAAAGGGCATCTTTTTAAATAGCAATTGTGAAGGGAAAAAGAACAAAAAGGCAATGGGGATAAAGAACCACATGGATGAATGAAAGAATAGGGCAGAAATGATTACGGACACAAGGCTCCCGATGAATATTCCGCCTACCATTTCTGCTTCACGATATTTGCTGCTATGGTCAACAACCATAACTGCAATCTCGCCAATCGTGCGGGATTCAACATCAATGGTCGCTTTTTTAATCCTTTCTCTTTCTTTTTCGGTAAAGAATTTTTCTGCCTTTGAATGATGTTTCATCACCAATCTCCTGAGGCACCACCGCCTCCAAAGCCACCTCCGCCGCCACTGAAACCGCCTCCAAAGCCACCACCATCATCTGAGCCCCATGAACCTCCTCCCCATCCACCTCCAATGAATGGTCCACCACGGCCTCCGAATAGAGGTAAAAGAATTCCTATTATCAAACCTATAGCACCAAGAATAATCAGGGTAATGATTCCAATAGGGGCAAGTGTTAGATATGCAACAAGCGGTAATCCAATAGCACCAGCCACACCTCCAAGAATACGTGAGAAACTGCCGAGTACAAAGAGCGCTACCCCGCCAAAAATCAAGAGTGTGGGGATGGGCACATGCCTTTCTCTTGCCTTAAGTGGTTTATCCCCGACCTTGAATTCGCCTCTTGTTGCATCAATCAATGAAGAGATACCAGCAACAAAGCCACCATCAAAATCACCTCTCTTGAATCTTGGATTTATCACAAGGTCTATAATCCTTCCTGCCATTAAATCTGTGAGCCTGCCTTCCAGACCACGTCCCACTTCTATCCTTGTCTTCCTCTCTTTAAGGGCAACGAGCAGGATAATGCCATTGTCCTTACCCTTCTGTCCTATTCTCCATGTTTCAGCTACCTTTATGGAAAAATCCTCCAGTGCTTCACCCTGAAGGGATGGTATGGTGAGAATGACGACCTGTGTTGAATCAGACTGTTCAAAGGATTTGAGTTCTGCCTCAATCTTTGCCTTTGCAGAAGGCGATATAATATTTGCATAGTCATTCACATAACCTTTGAGAGGAGGAACATCCAGGGCATGAGCATAGCTAAGGGCATGGGGCAAAGGGCTAAGGATTAAAAATAAAATTGCAATAAATAATGATATAAAAAAATCGGGAATTTTTCTGTTATATGCCATATTGCTAACTATTTACAATGGTTTTGCAAAAATTACCTGTCTATACTCTCCAGTCTCTATGCTTCCTGCTCAGAACTTTACCTGCGGTGCTTTCTCAGAGCCTGCCTCTGCCTTGAAAGGTTCTTTTGGTTTGAGATGCAACAAAAGGCTGTTGGTCAGGTTATTTGGAAATATCCTTATGGATGTATTGAATTCCTGCACTGCCTTGTTATAACGTGAGCGGGCAACATTTATCCTGTTTTCTGTTCCTTCAAGCTGGTGCTGTAAATCCTTGAAGTTCTGGTTTGCCTTGAGGTCTGGATACCTCTCAACGACAACCATAAGTCTTGAAAGGGCACTGCTTATGGCTCCCTGGGCTGCCTGAAACTGTGCAAAGGCTTGAGGGTTATCAATCATATCTTTCGTAACCTGAATGCTTCCTACCTTTGCCCGTGCCTCGGTTACTGCCTGGAGTGTCTCTCTTTCATGTTTTGCATATGCCTTTACGACTTCAACGAGATTTGGAATCAGGTCATTTCGTCTCTGGTATGCTGCCTCCACATCCCCCCATGCAGCCTTTACTGCCTCCTCATTTGCCTGCATTGTATTATATCCACAGCCTGCAAGGGTTATGAGAAGAAGAAAAAGTGCAGGGGATATCCATTTCCTTACCATATTGCCTCCTTATAATGTTATGGTAATATTCTGTCTTGCAATTGCTTTCTATATTATAATGTAACATCTTTGGTAAGGGATATAAAGCATTATCCGTTTTTCTTTCAAAAGTCATCTATATGACTTATAACTTCAGATAATCCTTTTCTTCGTTGACGTTTCTGAAAAATGCATGGTAGAACCTTTAAAAAATTAAGGAGGGGTAGTCGTGGATGAAGCTATAAGAAAAAGAACACAGGAGACTGCACAAAAACTTTTCGGAAAAGGCGTTAAAATGGATCCGCCGTACCGTATGTGGAAAGAATTTGACAGAGACCTTGCCAACGACCTTTCCATGTTTATTACCGGCAATCTCTATTCACGTACAGTATTGACGTTACCGGAGCGCCAGATGGTTGCCTGTGCCATGCTCGCAGCCCTTGGTGCTGAGGACGAATTAAAACTTCACGTGAATGCTGCCCTGAATGTAGGTTGTGATGCAAAAAAACTTGCTGAAACCTTTTTTCAGCTTGCACCCTATGGTGGTATGCCAAAAGTCAACAAGGCACTCGAAGTTTTAAGGGACGTGCTCAAAGAAAGGGGAGAGTGGAAAAGAGATACATGAAAAAGAAGAGTTTGTTAAAGGTAAAGACACAGTCTTTAAGAGAGAATACCAGGGAACAACTCATTGCTGCCCTCATGAGGGCGGATAAAAGGATTGAACGACTTCAGGCATCACAAAGGAAGAGTAAAGAATCACAAAAAACACTCGAAAGGCTTGCCCATGAACTCCGAGAACGGGTAAAAGAACTTAACTGTCTCTATACCATTTCAAGTATTATCGAGAAAAAAAGCCTTTCCTTCTCAGAAACCCTTCAGGAAATAGTGGATGTCACCCCTTCTGCATGGCAGTATCCTGAAATAACATGTGGCAGAATAGCAGTTCAAAACCATACAGTTGCAACAAAGAACTTTCGGGAAACAATCTGGAAACAATCCCAGGACATCACAGCAGATGGAAGTATCGTGGGGTTTATAGAGGTTTACTATCTTGATGATAGGCCTGAGAGAGATGAAGGGCCTTTTCTCAAGGAAGAGCGGAGTCTCCTCAATGTTATTGCGGAACGCATAGGAAAAATTACTGAACGTCAGAGGGCTGAGGAAGCGCTTCGGCTGAGCGAGGTAAGGAATACAGCCTTACTCAATGCCGTGCCTGATTTAATGTTCCAGATTGACCGCAATGGCACCATAGTGGCATTTCATGAAGGCAGTTTTAGCCAACTCCGCCATTTCAGAGAAGACTTTATAGGGAAGAATATATATGTCATAGCAGATGAGAAAAAGTTTTTATCCCGTCGTATCATTGATAAAGTTATGGCGTATGTAAAAACAACACTCTCAACAGGGAGAATCCAGGTGTTTGAACAGCATGTCCCCTTTGATGGTAGAAGACGTGATTTTGAGGTGCGGATGGTTGTTAGTAATGAAAATGAAGTCCTGGGCATGGTGCGCGACATAACGTTTAACAGACGCCTCGAGAGGGAAATCCTCGAAATAAGCGGAAGGGAACAGCGAAGAATCGGGCAAGATCTCCATGATAGTCTCTGTCAGCACCTTGCAGGTATTGGTTTTTTTGGTAAGGTCATAGAAAAAAAACTTCTCTCAGGAATACCAATAGAACCTTCAGATGCCACAGAGATTGTTAATCTCATTGACCAGGCAATAACGATGACACGGAGTTTTGCACGGGGGCTTAATCCTGTGAGACTTGAAGCAGATGGTTTTATGCATGCTTTAAACGAACTTGCAACAAATGCAGAAAAACTTTTCAAGATTTTATGTACGGTGGAATATACGAAGCCCGTGTTGATTTATGATGATGCTACCTCCACACACCTCTATAGAATTGTTCAGGAGGCTCTTAACAATGCAATAAAACACGGGAAGGCAGACAGGGTTACCATCTCTCTCACAGGAGATAAGAACATTACCGTGCTGATGATAAAAGATAATGGTATCGGATTCACGAAATCACACAACCAGGGAAAGGGCATGGGATTAAACATCATGCGCTACAGGGCTTCTATGATTGGTGCTTCTCTGGAGATTAAGGATTGCGAAGACAGAGGTACTATGGTAGTCTGTTCCTTTCAGAATAAATATGATACAAAAATATAATAGTAATAGCTTGGTATGGAACTGACAAAAACACAACAGCGAGAAACACGAAAGAAAAAAATCATGATTGTTGATGACCATCCTATACTTCGCAAAGGTCTTTCATTATTCATCAATCAGGAACCTGACCTTGTCGTAGCTGGAGAAGCTGAAGATGCACATCATGCCCTTGAAATGATCGATGCCCTGAAACCTGATATGGTGATTATTGATATTTCGCTACCAGGTATAGATGGTATAGAATTGATAAAAACCATAAAGATGAGATACCATAATATACCTGCCCTTGTTGTATCAATGCACGATGAATCTCTTTTTGCCGAGCGAGCTATTCGTGCTGGTGCACGTGGTTATATTATGAAGCAAGAGGCGGTTGAGGACGTGCTTGTGGCAATTCGCCGGGTTCTGAATGGAGAGATTTTTGTAAGCAACAAAATTGCGACAAGGATGCTTGAAAAATTTGTTGATGCTGACACAGGCAAGGTAGCCTCATTCATTGAACTTCTGAGTAACAGGGAACTTACGGTCTTTCAGATGATAGGACAGGGATTTGGAACACGCCAGATAGCAGAAAAAATTCATATCAGCGTTAAAACAGTTGAATCCTACCGGGCACATATTAAAGAAAAATTAAAACTCAATAATGCCACTGACCTTTTAAAGTATGCTATACAGTGGGTACAGAATAAATCCTGATAAATTGTCCCCCGCATAAAACCAATTATTTTAATATCTTAAAAATAGTAATGTCATCCCTTATATAAATTTAGGGTAATCCCCTATATATAAAATATCTCCTACCTGATTGTAAAATCTATTTTTTTCGGATTTTATAATACAGATTTTTCCTCATACAAGAAGGTCATCCATATCAGGAGGTATGATTAATGGACAGAAGGCTTGTGGTAATAAAGCAAGGACATGTTGGTCAGGAAGGTGAGGAACTTATTGAAAACCTCTCTCGGCTACATGGATGGCAGCTTGAAACAATTGAGCTTTCAAAGGATGAACCCCTTCCTAAAAGCCTGGATGACATTAAGGGGCTGATTATCCTTGGAGGGCCCATTAATGTATACGAGCAATATACAAACCCGTATATGAAGGTTTACTTTAATCCATAATATAAGCGAATAAACCTCACTATAGTCCTGGTAAACTATTTTATTACAAGGAGGCATTCAATGTCGGTCATCGGTGAAGTAATTGAAAAGGTGAAAGAGTGTGACCCAGATGAATTTGAATTCCATCAGGCTGTAGAAGAAGTGTTCCTCTCCCTGGAGCCAACAATTCAAAAGCATCCTGAATTTGTCAAAGCGAAAATATATGAGCGCATTGTCGAGCCTGATAGAACAATTATTTTTCGGGTTCCATGGGTAGATGATAGAGGTGAAGTTCGTGTAAATAGAGGATTCAGGGTACAATTTAATAATGCCATTGGACCATATAAGGGTGGCATACGATTTCATCCATCCGTCAATCTTGGCATAATGAAATTCCTTGGTTTTGAACAGACTTTCAAAAATTCCCTTACTACCCTTGCCATGGGGGGAGCCAAAGGTGGTTCTGATTTCGACCCGAAGGGCAAATCAGATAGTGAAGTTATGCGATTCTGTCAGGCATTTGTAAGAGAACTTTTCAGACATATTGGTGCTGATATTGATGTCCCGGCAGGAGATATTGGTGTTGGTGCAAGAGAAATAGGGTATATGTACGGATATTATAAAAAGATTATGAATGAACATACAGGTGCCTTTACCGGAAAACATCTTGCCTATGGAGGTAGCCTTATAAGACCTGAGGCAACGGGATATGGCGTTGTCTACTTTGCTGCAGAGATGCTTGCAACGAGAGGCCTTGACTTCAGGGGTAAAAATGTCGCGATCAGTGGCTCAGGTAACGTTGCACAGTATGCTGTAGAAAAGGTAAATGAGCTTGGTGGAAAAGTGATTACACTCTGTGACTCAAGCTCTACTATTGTGGATGAGGAGGGCATCTGTGGTGAAAAATGTGATTTTGTAAAAGAGCTTAAAAATATTCGAAGGGGACGCATCAGTGAATATGCTGACAAATATTCTGGCGCTGTCTGTTATATTGGAGACAGTGTATGGGATGTGATAAAGGAGCAGGGTATCAAGGTTGATATTGCCATTCCATGTGCAACACAGAATGAAATAGATGGAAGCCATGCACAGACCCTCATCAAAAATGGGTGTATCTGTGTTGCGGAAGGCGCTAACATGCCGTCAACACCGGAGGCCATAAAAATTTACAAAGAACATAATGTGCTTTTTGGTCCTGGCAAGGCTTCGAATGCAGGAGGTGTTGCAACGTCAGGTCTCGAAATGGCGCAGAATAGTATGCGACTTTCATGGACGAGGGAAGAGGTTGACAAACGACTTTTACAAATAATGAAAAACATACACAGGGCATGTCTCGATGCAGCAGAAC
>DHGO01000104.1:4803-9485 GCA_002402795.1 Deltaproteobacteria bacterium UBA4796 | reverse complement strand
TCCATAATATCCATCTCTATTTGAATCTTTTTTACAAACCCTTCGATAATGCTTTCCACGCCATGTTTTTTTACATACACCTTATCCTTTAGTGTATTCCATACCTCTATAATGGGATAATGCTCCATGTTTTTTTCTGAATAATTTATGCTTTCTAAGTTTTTTAAAGAATGTTTTGTCTTCTTTGGCACACCATACATGAGAAGACCGAGAAGGTCAGAGACAACATGGAATAGAAGAGATCGGTTGTGTGGTTTCTGGTGGGGAAACATGTAACAGACAAACTCATTAAATTCAAGGGCTTCGACAAGATGGTCCTTTTTAGATTCTTTCTCAAGATACTTTACAGCATCTATAGCAAGGCTTAATGTACACATAGAAAGAAGTTCATCCTTGTTCTTATTAAATTCCCACACATCAAGTATATGCCTTCTGGGTAACACTATAAGCCTTCCTTTCGTAATTCTTCAAGGAGTGCCCTTTGCCTTTCTGTTAATCGTTTTGGTATCTCTATCGTGACCTCTACATACTGGTCGCCCTGACCCCCTTTCTCCAAATCAGGTACGCCAAGGCCCTTGAGTCTTACCCTTTTTGCGCCTGGTGGTATGGTAACACGCTTTGGTCCATGAATAGAGGGAACTTCAACTGTAGTACCAAGGATGGCATCAGTGAGTTTAATCTCCTTTGTGACATATATATCATTTCCAACCCTTTTGAATACAGGATGGTCCCCTACCTTGATGGTGATATACAGGTCTCCCCTTCTCCCTGTCCGAGGATCTTTTTGACCCTTGCCTTTTAAACGTAATTTCTTTCCAGTTGAAATTCCCTTTGGAATCTTTACATTTATCTCTTCGGTTCCCTGAGGGGTAGAAAATGCTATTCTCTTTTCACCTCCCCTTATGGCATCCATAAAGGATATTTCGAGTTCATAATTGAGGTCCAGATTTCTTGGAGCCTGCTGTTCCCGTGTAATATAATCACCAAAATCCCATGTTTGTGTGCGCTGTCTGCCTGTCTTTCCCTGCGGCCTTCCGAAAATGATACTGAAGATGTCACTACCTCCAAAACCGAAATCTTTAAAAAGATCACCCACATTAAAATTCCTGAAAATATCTTCCTCAGTGTAGCGTTGCTGGAAACCGTTCATCCCGAAGGTGTCATACTCTTTTCTCTTTTCCTTATCGCTCAATACTGCATACGCCTCATTGATAAGTTTGAATTTTTCTTCAGCCTCTTTATTCCCTGGATTCCTGTCAGGGTGGTATTTGAGCGCGAGCTTTCTATATGCCTTTTTTATTTCTTCTTCAGAAGCACTTTTTGCAACGCCCAGAATTTCATAGTAGTCTTTTTTTGTTGCCATTTAATTCACCACCTCATGTTTATTCTCTAATCAATATTCTATATCTCCATTTCCCTCATGACAAGGTTACATTATATGCTCCTAAAGGAATTTGAAGAGTATCTGCAACCGCAGGACATTTTATTTTCATGATATAAATAACCCGTCGTTCATGAGAAAATTCCGATAATGTTTCAAAGTTGCCCATACCCTTTACAATTACAATTGTATTACTTTCCCACAGTTCCTTAATAATGCCTTTCATCTCTTCCTTCCTGATGCCGACTTCACGTGTTCCCGTTGATATTATATTATGAAAATATTTTGTAAGGGCAAATCGTTCTACATCTAAAAGTGACAGGTCATTCTGCACAGGATGTTCTTTGACTGCATAAAGGACTCTCTTCCCTCTTCTGTGAAGGTACTCTATCAGATCAATGTCAAACAGAAAATCTCCAATATTATCACCAAGAATAAGAACGTCATTCCCTTTGTTATGAATCTCTTCCTCAACTTTTTCCATATTGCAGAAAAACATAAAGTCATCTGCATCATATGCAATGGATGTAAAAAAATCCACAGTATTTCCTAATGCAGATATTTTTAACACCTCCTCCAGTGATTGTGGAAGCTTCATACGGAGAAGCTCTTTTGTCTTTTTCGCTTTTACAAATTCCTGACTTTTGATTGAGGCGTAAGGGTCATAGACACCGGTTACCTCTCGTATAGAAGCAAGGAGTTTATTTGCTATGAAGGCAGGGGTATTCTTCTTATCCCAGCATTCATCAATAGTTCTGTAGCACGCTGAGATGAGTTCTGAATTCCCTCCTGAGAGGGATACGGTTTTTTCTGCAAGCTTTCGCAAGCAGTCATAGCAACAGGAACGAACCTTCATAGGAGTCTTATACAGAATACCTCTAATCACCATCAAAAGTGTAGTGAAAGTTTCAAATGTTTAAGATAAACTATATTGCACTTACAATACCATGAACTATATAACATGTTATTGAAAGAAGCTGACTTAATGGCAGATAAACCACGTGTCATTACCTATGTTGACCATACAATCTTTACTACCATAGCACAAAGTTTTTCCGAGGATGAACGGATATTTCACGAACAACAGGCAATCCATTCTCTCTGGAGACATCATAAAGAAGAAAGCATAAGGCTTGTGAGCTGCGGAAAGGACATAGAGACCGACCTTATCTTCTGGTTCAATAAACAGGGATGCTGTGTTACAGATACGTTAAGGGCACGAGATGCCATTGATGAGTTTGATAGATGGGGCATGATTCCACGGGAGACAATCAGAAGATACAAACAGGCTCTCATGCTTTTTGAGCAGATAGATTCATTGCCCCAGGTGTTCAATGAACAAATGGAACGTAACCGTGAACAAAATGTCTACACAATTATATTAAAAGAAATCCTGATGAAAGATACGTATGAAAAGACCATGACAGATTTTAGCGAAGAGATTGAGAGTATTCTCGAGGAGTGTGCCAGAAATCTCCACATGTGGTATACGGAAGAAGATTGGGCAAATCTCAAACGCACAGATTACAGGCTCAACTGGGATATTCTGAAGTCCACGCTTATCAGGATGAATAAAAAACCCCTCTTTGATGGCAAAGAGGGTGAGCACGTTAGATACCTCTTCGGACTTCTGAATAGAACGGTAGGTTTAACGAAGAAGAGTTGTCCAAAGTTGCCTGTAGAAAAGGGCCACAGGAATTTTATTATTACCACGGTAATAAAAAAATATGCTCAGTGTAAAGAGGAGAGAAATGCCCGACATATCTACAATTGCATCAGGCATGGCATTAGCCTTCTCCTCACCACCGATGATGATCTCATTACAACCTTTAATAAGAAAAAACATCTCCTCACCAGCTACCCGGGATTACGATATACAAAACTTACACTCCTTTTTCCTTCAGAACTGGAATACCGTCTGGTCTCAAATCGGGTTAAGTGACTAATGAAAGGGGAATTTGATAAGGTTTTTATGGTGCGAAATTGGAGAGCTGGTAGGGTACTTCTTGTTTTTCTAATGTTTTTTCCCTGTCAAAATAAACTTTGTGCTCAGCGATTTCTCTGAGGGATGTTACGATTTCTTTGTTATTTGACTTTACAAGAGGCTTTGTCCCCTTGATAAGTTGTTTTGCTCTTTTTGCAGAAAGGTGGACCAGTTCGAAACGATTTTCAACAACATCCATACAATCTTCAACAGTTATTCTTGCCATGAGCTTGCCTCCTCACCGATTCTATAATACCCTTAAATTCTTCATATGCTTCTGTAAGTTCTTTATTGACAATAGTATACTCAAAGGCATGCTTTTTTTCAATTTCTTTATCAGCAACTTTAATCCTTTTTGGAATCTCCCTTTCACCCCGCATGGATAGCCGTCTTTGCAATTCCTCTTTTGCAGGAGGTTCAATAAATATAAGGCATGCACAGGGACATTGATTTTTCACATGGAGGGCGCCATTTACATCAATATCGAGAAAAATATCAAGACCTTGTTCAAGGACATCTAAAACATTCTTCCTTGGTGTACCATATTTGTAACCGTATACCTCCTGCCATTCAAGGAACTCATCCCTTTCTACCATTGAGTTGAAGACCTCAGAATCTACAAAATAGTAATCCCTGCCATGAACCTCGTGGGATCTTTTGTTTCGCGTTGTGTAGGATACAGAAAAGGTACTCAACCTGTCTTCTTTTAAGAAGAGGCGTATAAGGGTTGTTTTTCCCACACCGGATGGTCCTGAAATAACAAAGAGCCTTCCCTTCTTATTCGACATTTTGAACCTGTTCCCTCATCTTCTCAATTTCAACCTTAATCTGAATTACCCTTTCATTGATAGAGAGGTCATTTGACTTGCTTCCAATTGTGTTTGTTTCCCTCACCATCTCCTGTATGATGAAGTCAAGTTTTCTTCCTATGGATTCAGAGGAGTGCAGGGTATTTTTAAAGTTTTCTATATGACCCTTGAGTCTTACAATCTCTTCAGCTATGTCAACCCGTTCCATATAGATAGCAAGCTCCTGTAAAATCCTTACCTCGTCAATGGTAGATGCCTTTGTAAGCTCCACGATCTTTTCTTTTAGTTTTTTTTCGTGGTTCTGGATACTACGAGGCCATCGCTTCTCAATGGCTATAAGGTCAGCAGTAATCTTTTGCAGTCTCTGTTTAAGGTCTGCAGCAATGAGTTCACCCTCCCGTGCTCGTTCCTCATTAAGCTTTATAAGAAGATTTTCAAAAGCAGGGGTAAGAGCCTCTTCTGATACGGTGTTATTTTCTTCAAAGGCAATGATATCTTTGAAATTGAG
>DHGO01000104.1:0-4793 GCA_002402795.1 Deltaproteobacteria bacterium UBA4796 | reverse complement strand
ATATACTGTTTGAGAGCGTTTTCATTTATTTTTAATCCACTGTACGGGTTATTTGTTCTTTCCCATTTAACGGTAATGTCTATTTTACCTCTCTTTATATAACGTTTGACGAACTCTCTCAGGCGCTGTTCATATGGATAATCGGTACGGGGGAGCTTGATATTGACCTCAAGGTAACGGTTGTTTAAAGAGCGAGCTTCCCCGATAATTCTACCTTCATTATAGTCCATTTCAATTTTTGCAAAACCTGTCATGCTTTTTAACATCTAATTTCCTTTCTAACTCTCTCTTATCCTTTTATCTTTTGTTTAAGGCGCGCTCTCCATTGATTAAACAGAGAGATGATATTGCTACTGCTATAATCAGGATAGGTCCAGTCAAGCGGTCTATAGGTCCCATCATAAAATATGAGTGTGAGATCAGCAAAAATGCCATTTCCAATATAGACCCGATGAGTATATCCCTTTGTTGTTGCAAGTATAACATGCTCGAGGGCTATATATCCAGGGTCTATGTTAACTTGCCTTTTGTCTTCAATTGAGAATGAACTCTCGATGCCATTAGTCTGTAATTTGATGGAAGGCAGGATTTCCCTATCCAGGAGGGGCTCAAATAATAGAAAGTACCGCATAAGAGGTTCCCCCATCTCCTTTTCATAGTAATGTGTATGGGTGAAAGGCATAAAAGAAGTTCTTTCCTCTATGATACCAATGGAGGAGACAAGCCTTTCTTCAATCTCTTGAAGCATTTTCTTATCCTTCAGGATTATACTTGTGAAGAATTTGACGGGTTTTGGTCCCTTTGGAGTTCCCATAGTATGAAAAATTCTCTATTTTTTCTTTCCTTCTCTCTCGGAGATTCTATCACGCTCACAGGATTCAGTCCAATAGCCATTCCAAAGTGCTTCATCTCATCGATAGCCTTTTCAATCTTCTCTATGTTTTTTACTATGCCGCCCCTACCTACATCAGACCTTCCTAATTCAAACTGTGGTTTGAAAAGAGAAATGATATACCCTTTGCTGTGGAGTAAAGAAGCTGCTGGAGGAAGTATCTTTTTCAAAGAAATGAAGGATACATCTATGGTAATGATATCAACCCTTTCGCCAATATCATCGTAGGTAAGATACCGTGCATTGAAATTCTCTTTGANNACCCGGGAAGCACCGAATTGCAAAAGACAATCAGTAAAACCACCTGTTGACGAACCGATGTCCATAGCCTTCTTACCAGAAACTGGTATATGAAATTGTTTTAGTGCTTCTTCGAGCTTGGCTCCTCCAAAACTCACATAGGGAAGACCCCGTTTTCTAACTTCAATCAATGCATCAACGTTTATCCTTCTGTCAGGCTTTGTTATGCGTTCCTCTCCCAAATAAACTGCTCCTGCTATAACTAGGGCACGCGCCTTTTCTCTTGATGATACATAGCCTTTATTTACGAGAATTGTGTCTATTCTTTCCTTAACCAATCCAGTATCGCCTTCTTGATCCCTTCTTTATCCAATCCTATATTCCTTCTCAAGGTTTTTTGTGAACCATGAGGAAGAAAAGTATCAGGAATACCGATACATTTTACGGGTAGCGCAAAACCATCCACTGATAACTGCTCCATAACAGCGCTTCCGAAGCCACCAATAAGTACATTTTCTTCGACAGTCACTATGCGGGGAATCTCTTTTGCAATTGTTATGAGCATTTCCCTATCAAGGGGCTTGATGAACCTGCAATCCACCACAGTACAGGATATACCCTGTTCTTCAAGCATGCGGGCTACTTCAAGGGATGGATAGACCTGATTGCCACAGGCGAGTATTGCAACACCCTTTCCTTCCTTAAGCATCTCCCATGTACCAAAAGGTATCAGTGAGAAATCATTATCCAATGGAATACCTACAGCTTCTCCTCTGGGGTAGCGGATAACAACAGGTCTTTCATAGCAATAAGCAGAATAGAGAAGATGGCGGAGTTCATTCTCATCCTTTGGTGTTGTAACTACAATGTGAGGAATATGTCTGAAGTAGGAAATATCAAATTGACCATGGTGGGTAGGACCATCCTGACCAACGATGCCACTCCGATCCACAGCAAAAACAACAGGAAGCTTCTGGAGACATACATCGAGTATAATCTGGTCGTAAGCCCTCTGGAGAAAGGTAGAATAGATTGCTACAAATGGTTTGAATCCAGCAAGGGCAAGGGCTGCAGCAAAGGTTACACCGTGCTGTTCAGCAATACCAATATCGTAGAATCTGTCAGGGAAGGCTTTGCAAAATTTCTCAAGACCTGTACCCAATCCCATAGCTGCAGTAATAGCTATAATCTTCTTATCTCTTTTTGCAAGTTCAATAATGGCATCACCAAAGATATCTGTATAAGTTTGTTTGCCCCCAGATAAGGAGTTGCCCGTTGTTACCTCAAAGGTCGAGATACCATGAAATCGCTCAGGATTGTCCTCAGCATGAACGTATCCCTTTCCCTTTTTGGTGACAACATGGATTAGTATGGGACCCTTGAGTCTCTTCACATTCTTCAACATGTCAATGAGGAGCGGAAGATTGTGTCCATCTAAGGGCCCAAAATACTGAAAACCGAGTTCCTCAAAGAACATGCCCGGAGTAATAAATCCTTTTACTGTTTCTTCGATGTGGCGTGCTGCCTTATAGAGCGTGGGCATATTTTTTATACGGTTTTTGATTCTTTCCCTTATGGTACTTATAAATTCTCCTGTCATGATTCTATTGAGATATGAAGAGAGGGCACCGATGTTTTTTGAAATGGACATCTCGTTATCATTGAGAACCACTATAATATCACTCTTGAGGTGACCTGCATGATTTAACGCTTCAAATGACATACCACCGGTCAGAGAACCATCACCAATAACCGCTATAATCTTGCATGTTTCGTTTTGTCTCTTTTTTGCTTCCCCAAGACCCACTGCAATAGATATGGAGTTGCTCGCATGTCCAGTGCCAAAAATATCATAGATACTCTCTTCCCTTGATGGAAATCCGCTTATCCCTTCATCCTGTCTGAGCGTAGAAAATCTTTCTTTTCTGCCTGTTAAGATTTTGTGGGTATAGCACTGATGACCAACGTCCCATATGATTTTGTCATGGGGGGTGTTGAAGACATAATGGAGGGCTATGGTGAGCTCAACAACCCCAAGGTTTGAAGAAAGATGGCCACCTGTTGAGGAAACCGTTTTGAGTATAAGGAGTCTTATTTCTTCTGCAAGGGTTGTGAGTTCCTGAATGCTTAATTTTCTTAAATCTTCTGGAAAATTGATTCTATTCAGGGGCATTAATGAACCCTGCTGCCGATATATTTTGCAATCTGGGTGAGTGTTGTTGCCCTTTCCCCCAAAAACTCCACTGCTTTTATTGCTTCTTCAATGACCTGTTCTACTTTTAACTTTGAAACTTCTATACCATAGTGTTTTACATAGGTCTGCTTGTTCGTATCTTTTTTCAGCCTTTTTCCGACCACTTCTTCGTCACCCTTACAATCAAGCAGGTCATCTGTAATCTGAAAGGCGAGACCAATAGACTCTCCAAATTTCGTCAGGTTTTTCAACTCTTTTCCTCTTGCACCGCCAATGATGGAACCAACCCTCACCGAAGCCCTGAACATGGCTACTGTCTTGTGGGCATGTATATAGTCGACAATAACTTTTGAGCCTTCTTTCCCTTCATAGAGCACATCCATAACCTGTCCCCCTACCATTCCTCCCGCCCCTGCGGCAGATGAAATTTCAAAGATAATCTGTTTCAGAATCCTCGGGTTTATATTTTCAGTAAAGCGGGCATCCGTCATAATCCTGAAGGCTTCGCTGAGAAGACCATCGCCTGCAAGGATTGCAACAGCTTCTCCAAATACCTTGTGGCATGTTGGTTTGCCTCTCCGTAAGTCATCATCATCAAGGCTGGGAAGATCATCGTGAATGAGGGAGTATGTATGAATCATCTCGATGGAACATGCAAAGGGAAGGACATCGTCAATACTCTTTTCTTTTGCCTCGCATGCGGCAATTGCCAGTATGGGCCTTATCCTTTTTCCACTGGCAAAGACCATGTACTCCATGGCATCCCTGAGGATACCGGGAACTGTGTGGAATGAATCAAAGATTTCTCTCATGGCATTATCAATGATGATTCTTTTTTCGTTGAGGTAGGTAGTCAGATCCACTACATATCTTCCTGGAGAAATGGTTTCTTTTCTATTGACCCATTCTCTTTTTTGATAAGAATCTCTATTTTTTTCTCAATCTCATCAAGCCGTTTTGTGAGTTCTTTTGTAAGGGAAAGACCTTCTTTAAAAAGATTCAATGCCTCATCAAGGGGAACATTTCCCTCATCAAGAGTTTTTACAATCCCCTCTAATTTCTTCAGCCCTTCTTCAAATTTCACGATTATCTATTATAGAATTGAAGGCTTCCATTTGCAAGTCCAATCACAAACAATTTGCAAATTGACTGTAAAAGGTGTAATGTAACCTTTCATATACGATAGGGGAGTATGTATGAAAGTGCCTATTACTCGAGAAGGTTATGAGAACCTTAAAAAGGAACGGGAATTTTTACTTAATACCAAAAGGCCAAAACTACTGACTGCCATTGAAGAGGCCCGGGCTCATGGTGATATCTCTGAAAATGCAGAGTATGATGCAGCAAAAGAAGAGTATCAGTTCCTCCAGAAGAAGGTAGCAGAAATAGAAGAAATTTTGCAGAATTCAGAGATTATTGACGTACAGAAGACTGATAGAGATGTGATAGGATTCGGTTGTAGTGTAA
>DHGO01000047.1 GCA_002402795.1 Deltaproteobacteria bacterium UBA4796 | reverse complement strand
TTCCTTTCCTTCTATTTAGAACTTAGTAATAATATTCTTGAAAGTTGTTAAGCTTTATCTCGCAGATTGCGGCTCCATATTTACCGCATGAGTGGAGAATACATACACATCCCGGCGCTAAAGGTTTTGTACAACTACATCCGGTTGTTAGTTCAAGGCTGATATATAATTCTCCTTTATCATCTTTGGTAAATCCTGCAGGAAGAGTAATTTTCTTCCAGTTCGTTGATGTTCCTGCACTACTACAGGAAGACGCATATTGAGTGATATAGGTATTAGGGAACAGTACAAAATTTGGCTGGTTATCATGGGCATAACGTATGGCAAATTCAACCCCAGCATTTGCAAGCAAATATGCCTGATATGAATATATAGGGTAATCTTCTGTTGCTTTTTTTGAAGCCACAAAAGAAGTAACCCCTACTCCAATCAACGCAGTGATTATAATGGCAATTATAAGCATGATAAGGGCTATACCCTTACGGTTCAATCGGTTCAATGACAATTTCATAGTTACCATTAAATTTGTCCGTCCTGTTCTTTGGATATATTGAAGTCCCAACAACGACTTTGCATTTCGGAACTACACCAGTTTTGTCAGGAAGCATTCCGCAATCCTTTTCAAGGGTTGCGGAAATAGTATAAGGAGGCTGTGTAGTATAATCTGGTTGTGTAAAACTGATAATATTACTCGCAATCGGTTTACCATTCCTGAAAAGTGTCGTACCACTTATGGTGTATTGTGTACATAAATTTGTATCGCGTGACTTATGGGACCTTTTAAAACCTCCCGTACATGAAGTATCTGAATCAATTAAATCTCTTGAAATCCTCTCCATGAGATACATCCCATCTTGATACAATTCACCCTGACCCTTCATTATCTGGTATGTCCGTGAATTGCTAATCAAAAAGGAAAAAGTAAAAAGACTTATTATTGAAAGAACAACAATAACCATCACCAATTCTATAAGCGTAAATCCTTTTTGCATCTTATGGTCTCGTTGCATAGTCCTTTCCTGTAATAATACTTGCGGCAATATATGCACAGGCATCATTGTTGCATCCAGGTTGAGTCACATAAATCTTTATAAATTTGTAAGTTGTGCTTCTTATCCAGCTTACATTATTATCAGAAATTGTTGATTTTTCCTGCCATTTAACTGTTCCATCCATTGCAATTGCACCTTCAAAAACTGGCCATGAGGGTTCTGAAGAGCCTGATGTGCCAGCAACAGTAGAAACATAAAAATGATTATTAACTGTTGTAGGACGAATTTTTGTACCAATAGCATATGCAGTATTCGGTTGCCATGCAGAAATTGTATCAACTGTCCACGAAGGCTCATCAGTCCCTCCGGGGTTTAGGGGCGAAGAAGCATTAATCTGTTGCCATGTAACACTACCATCAAAAGGTAAGATTGGCTGTGCCGAACCCCCTGTTGTTAAAGTAGTATCCTCCTGCCATGTTACATAATAGTCAAAAACAATTTGTGAATCACCTGTAGGCCATGCTGGCTGAGAACTTCCGGATGTCATTGTTTGAAATTCACACCACATAATTAAATCAAAACCAATCCACTTAAATTCAATAACACAAGCTCCTGTTGATGTAGGCCAATTTGGTTCTGTATCTGATGAAAATGTTGGTGGACTCCAGATAGTTGTAGCTCTATAGTAATGTCCATTTTCAGGTGCATTTTCAGGTGTAGGTCTTACCAAGGACCCTACTACATATGGAGTCTTTGGCTGCCATTGTGGAGGCTCTACACATTTATAATAATGATTATTTGAAGCAAGAGGCTTTACCATATTACCAAGATAATAAGGTTGATCTTTTTTCCATAGTGGAGGTTCTATTGATTTATAGAAAAAACCATCAGGGGTTGCAGGCCGCACCAAATCACCTATTGCATATCTATTTCCTGCCTTCCTTTCTTCAAAATATACCCTGTAAAAATTGTTGTAAGGCCATGTCGGATAATTTGTCGGCTTTGCATAATCTCCAGCTTTATATGTTCTGCCAGATGACCAGTTGTCTGGAACTTTGATGGTCGTATTGTATGTAGCATCATCTTCGTAGGCAATATCTATAATCTCCCACCTCCACTGGTAGCCATTATAGGCGCTATCTGTGAAGCGTGAATCCGTATTTACTGCAACATATGTAGTAGAAACTGTTGTTATGCTGTCGTAAGCATCCTTTGTGATATCCTCCATCTTTGCTTCTGCAATGAAACGGGCTTTTCCTGCTGTTTCAGGTCTTACTGAATCCCTAACAACAGAAGTAAAGGCAATATATGCAAGGGGAACAAATATGCTTCCCACAAGAATAAAAACGACAAGCTCAATGAGTGTTATACCTTTCCTGTTCATCAGCTTAAGTCGTTGGCTCTGCCTTTCCTGTGATGTTGAATACTTTCACCTTGCTTCCGCCTGATAAACTAATTATGCAATCACCTGTGAGTATAGGTTCTCCGAGTGTATTGAAGATAAGTGGATTGCATATATCTGCTGATGCCACCTCATTTTCGGGTAACTTTTTTGTTTCTTGTTCCATATTATCTGTACGGGATATGATGTATGTGTTTCCTGAAAAAGTAATCTTATAGGGTCTACTAATGCTCACAGCTTTTATCTGTGCGTAACGTATATCAGCAATAAGCTGGTCTGATGCAACTACAGACTTTGTTCCAGCAGTATTTATTTTAAAACCTATAGAGAAACCAAGAATTGCAAGGACAACAACTATTATGACTGCCTCGATGGCGGTAAAGCCACCATGACCCCGAAAAGATGTGAGAATGGGGGAATGGGGGAATGGGGCGAGGGTAGTAAAATCACTCGAACCCTGTTTTTTCATAGTTCCTCTGTCATCAATGGTCATTTGTCATATATCTCCCGCCTGTGGCCTGCCTCAAGTATTTTTATCGTTTTTGTCGTCAGGTCAAGCACATAAAGTACCCTGTAGCCTCCATAACGGTACCGGTAGATTCCTGCAAGATTACCGGTCAGGGGTTTACCTATGTTCATAGGATCACGGGCAAGATATTTTCCCACTCTGTCGTAGATTTTTTGCCTGTATGGCTTCTCTATCTTCTTCAAGTTGTCAAGCGCTGTCTGACTCCAGATGACTTTAAAGTCCAAGATATTTCTTAGCCTCTTCGTGGGTCATATACTTCTCATTTTTATCATTCAATCTTTGCAGGGCAAGGTGACCATCTTCAAGGTCTTCAAGGTAGGCAAGAAGAGCCTCTTTCACATAGTAAGCCTTTGACCTTTTGGTTGCTTTTGCAAGCTCTTCTAATCTTGAGACTATTTCTGGTGGCAAAATCATGCTGAAGTTTGCAGGCTTACCTGACCTGCGTTTTCTATTCGCTGCTGTTTTACCTGGCATAAAACCTCCTCCCAACAAGCTAATATAATATATTAGCGTAATTCGCTCAAATATCCAATAGATAATTTTTTGGGGTCAAGGGTATGATGAAAGAATACAGAAGACAGAAGTCAGTAGCCAGAATATCACAATGTGGAACCTTGAACATTGAACTTCTCTGTCCCCTTGTGCCTTAGTGCCTGGCTTTTATACCCCATGCTCTTTAGTTCTTACTATCAGCTACGAGCCATGAGCTAATCTGCTCCATGCTACTCTGTGCCTTTGTGCCTTAGTGCCTTTGTGCCTATTCTTTTATAAAAACATTCCATGCAAAACATAAAACATGTATACTATTTCCATGGAAGTGGAGATTCCATACCTCGAATATTTTGGTCTTAATGAAAAACCCTTTGGCATGACGCCTGACCCTGCCTTTTACTACGAGTCGAAGTACCATAAGGAAGCCCTCGATTCTCTTAGATTTTTCCTTTCCCAGAAGGAAGGCTTTGCCCTCATATGCGGTGATGTTGGTTCAGGCAAGACAACCCTATCCCGCATATTCCTCGATTCCCTTGATAGGAAAAGCTATAATTCAGCCCTTATCCTCAATCCCATCATGGATGAAATGGAATTCATACGGGAGGTGCTCAAAGAACTTAATGCACCCTTTGAACCCCATACAAAAAAAGAACTCTACGATACCTTGCGGACATTCCTTATTGACGAATACACAAAGGGTAGGGAGACGGTACTCGTCATTGACGAGGCACAGCTTATTTCCAATGAACTTCTTGACTTCATAAGGCTTATCTCCAACATCGAGACAGACAAACAAAAATTACTCCATACCATTTTCTTTGCTCAGTTAGAATTCCTCGATAGATTGAAGGATGACCGCTTGCGCCATCTCAGCCAGAGAATAACAGTAACCTGCTATATTAAACCACTCTCCTTTGAGGAGGCAAAATCCTATATCCATTATCGTCTTATTAAGGCAGGCATGAAAGGGACAATGGATGTGAATGAGAGGGCGCTCAGACTCATTCACCATGCATCAAAGGGCTATCCGAGGCTCATCAATTATATCTGCGACCGGTGCTTACTTCTTGCCTATGCCCGGTCACAGAATGGCATTGATGGGAATATCGTTTCACGGGTCCTCATGGATGACAATATTCCCCTTTCCTCTGTGAGAAAGCATGAGGAGAAAAAACGCTCTGTCTTCGAAATTAGCCTCATTGTACTCAATTTTGTGCTCATCCTTTTTATACTCTACCTCCTCGACATTTTGAAGATAGACGAAATTATGGAACAATTCTCCTATATTTTTTCGTTTATTAGAATTAAATAAGATTGAAAGATGGATGCCTCTATGCCTCTGTCCCTCTGTGCCTTGTTTTTGTTGCCTCTGTGCCTTTGTGCCTGAATTTATGATTCTAAATTACTTTGAAAACAGATTATATCTCAGTATCGCAAGAAGTGCCTTGATGCCATCTCTCCAGGTAATCTTCTTTCCTTCCTGGTAACTCCGTCCATAGTATGCAATATCCACTTCATAGATACGTGCCTTTTTATTTGCCATCTTTGCTGTAATTTCCGGTTCGAGTCCGAAGCGATTCGATTTAATCTCAACCCCTTTCAATACTTCTTTTGTAAAGACCTTATACCCTGTCTCCATATCAGAAAGGTTGAGGTCAGTGAACATATTTGATAAGAGGGTAATGATTTTATTTCCTACGTAGTGCCAGAAGAAGAGTACCCGGTGGGGTCCACCCATAAATCTTGAGCCGTATACCACATCAGCCTTGCCCTCAATAATGGGTGCAAGTAATTTTGGATATTCCCGCGGGTCATATTCAAGGTCAGCATCCTGTATGAGAATAATATCACCTGTTGCAGCCGAAATACCGGTCCTTATGGAAGCCCCCTTCCCCATGTTCTTCTCATGAAAAATAATCTTTATATTCTTATCTTTTTCCTTTTCTTTAAGCCTCGTGAGATATTCCCTGGTCCCGTCCTTTGAACCATCGTCAACAATGATAATCTCCTTGTCATAGGGTGTTTCAAAGACCTTCTGCAAGATTTCCCCGATTGTATGAATCTCATTGTATGCGGGAATGATAATGGATAAAAACATGAAGACAATATACATGAAATATTACTGATTTATCAAATATTTATTGCATAAACCACTCAATACAGTGTAAATCAATTAGGAATATGGACTATCTCGAATACTTCAGAATCAAGGAAAAACCCTTTGAATCCACCTTTAATCCGCAGTTCTACTATGAATCAATCTCTCATAAAGAAGCTTCAGACCATCTGCGTTTCCTCTTAAGACACAGGGAAGGATTTGCACTCATCTATGGTAATAAGGGGGTTGGCAAAACAACACTTGCCAGACTTTTCTTATCTTCCCTTGATAAAAAAGTTTATAACGCTGTGCATATTGAAGACCCTGTTATGGATGAAATTACATTCCTCAAGGAAATCCTGAAAGGTTTTGGCATCCTTAAACCCTCTGACGAGGAGAGGGCTTCTAAAAAACTCATGTTTGATAAGCTGAGATATTTTCTTCTCGATGAATTTGAAAAAGGGAAGAATAACCTCCTTGTGATTGACAATGCCCAGCTTCTCTCTCACGAACTCCTCCAGTTTGTTCGCATTTTATCCAACTTTGAGACTGATAAAGAAAAGATTCTCTCCATTGTCCTCTTTGCTGAGCCAGAGTTTGTGGAACGCTTGAAAGAACCGGAGCATGCAAATATTGCTCAGAGAATTACAATCATGTACCAGCTCACACCATTGAGATTGGAGGAGGTAGCATCCTACATTCAGTACAGGCTTATAAAAGCAGGTTCAAAAGGCCTTGTAGGTTTTGATAGTAATGCAGTAAAACGCATATACGAATTTTCACAGGGATACCCGGCTACAATCAATAAGCTCTGTGAAGATTGCCTTGAGATTGCCTTTTCAGGCTCAGAACCTACTGTTACTGAAAAAACTGTCCGGCTTGCCCTCAAAGAGAAACAGGGGGTTGAAATTGAGGTGAAAAAACCCATTGTCTCAAGGAGGATATACATTACAACCTCTCTGGGGATTCTTGTAATCGCAGCCATTGCTGCCCTTGTAATAAACTGGCAATACCTTTCCTCAATCTCCAAGTTCCGTAGATTTCAGGATATGGTCTCACAGAAACCACAGGCAGCTGTATCCACCCCGGGCCAGAAACCTTCTGAAAAGGTTGCAAAACCTGTTGCTCCCGCCCCTGAACTGGTTCCGTCTTCCTTCATCTTTGCTGACAATGATGAGTATGTTTTACTCTGCGAAAAATCATCACGTAAACTTTTCCTTTACAGGTTCGTAAAAGATAAATTTATTCCTGTAAAGTCATACCCCTGTTCCATAGGAGCAAACAAAAAGGATAAACAAAAATCAGGCGATAGGGCAACGCCTGAGGGTGTTTTCTTCACCACAAAATTTATTTCTAAAAAAGAACTGCCGGGAATTTACGGGTATGGGGCATTTGTGCTCAATTACCCTAATTTTATTGACAAAAAAGAAGGGAAAACAGGTGGCGGTATATGGCTTAATGGTCATCACCCGGATAAAGACATAGAAAGGGATATTAGAGAAACAAATGGAAGCATTATCATTGATAACAACGTCCTTAAAGAAATCGCTTCCTATATTAAACCTTCAGGTACACCGGTTGTCGTGGTCAATCAGGCGCAAACCTCAGATATAAAGAAACAGCATGAAATAAGAAAAGAGTTACAGGCGTTTCTTGATGAATGGCGAAAAGTCTGGGAGAGCCTTGATACAAAAAGGCATTTGCAATTCTATGCATCAGACTACAGGGGAATAAACGGCATAGACTTCAAAACATTTAAAGAGAATAAAGAAAAGGTCAAAAAAACAAAACAGTTCATTCAGATAACGCTCGATGATGTGGCATTTTTCACTCCACCTGGTTACGAAGGTATTATAGCAATCGCCCGTTTCCATCAAACATACCATTCAAACAATTTTAACGACCGTCAGACCAAACTGCTCTATCTCAGGAAAGGTATATCGGGCTGGATAATCTTCGGTGAAGAAAATTTGTAAATATGAATATTTCTTGACACAATAATGAGACAAAACTATAATAGCAAAAATTTTTTATGATGGCTTTATGGAACAAAACAAGCTATGGAAGCAAAAAATAATCTCTTAATATTTACAATTGTTATTATAGTCTTGCTCTGTATTTCAAACGCCATTCTTCTTGCCCTCCTCTGGAATGAAAAAAAGAGAACAACCCATCTTGTGAACGTGCTTGAGAAAAATGGTCTCTTAAGCCTTGCGCAGATTGAGCCAAAAAAGGCAAAGGAACCTCCTCAGGTTGCCAGCCGTGCACAACCAGTACCACAGACAAAGGAGATACCAAGCGAACTTTTTTCATCACCTGATATAGTTCCATCGCCTTTTATCCTTGCTGTAGAAGGTGAATACATACTGCTCTGCGAAAAACAGCTAAAACGACTCTCCCTTGTAAGATCTATGAATGGTACATTCACGCTGGTAAAGGCATATCGGTGCATTGTAGGGGCAAACCACCATGACAAACAGAAACCAGGAGATGAAGCGACGCCTGAGGGTGTTTTCTTTCTTGTACGGTTTATTCCTGGAGCCAGGCTCCCTAAAAAATATGGATATGGCGCCTTTGTCCTCAACTATCCAGACTTTCTTTCACGCAGACAAGGAAAAGGGGGTAATGGTATCTGGCTCCACGGACATAGTAAAGAACAGAACATCGGGAAAGACCTTGTAAATACTAAAGGCTGTATTTCCACTGATAATGATTTCCTCAAAGAAATCGCAACATACATTAAACCGGTTGGAACCCCCTTTGTGATTATTGATAAAGTGGAGACTATAAAAAAACAGGACCAGGATGCAATCTCACAGGAAATAAAATCATTTCTTAATGCATGGAAAGAATCCTGGGAGCGCATTGATACTAAAAAATATTTAAGCTTTTATGCATCAGATTTTATAAGCAGCGATGGAATGAATTATGAAAACTTTAAAAACCACAAGGAAAAAGTAAACAGCACAAAAAAGCTCATAAAATTAAACATAGACAACATGGCAATCTTTACTCCTGCCGAATATAATGGAAGTGTTGCGGTTGTCCGATTCAGACAAAAATACCATTCCAATAACTTTGACAGCGATTCTAAGAAAATATTTTATTTACGGAAGGAAAAAGGAAGCTGGTATATCATTGGCGAAACAATTATCTCTTAGGGCTCATCCTGCTACTCTTTATCTTTTCTTTAACAGGGTGTAAGCCCGAGCCCGCCACTCAAAAACAATTGACAGTACAAAAATATTTTGAAGGTACAAACCAGGAATTAACTGTATATACAATTCACGGAAAGATAAAAGGTCCAACGCTTGTCATGTTTGCAGGTATACACGGGGATGAATCATCATGTCCCATTGTAGCTGATAGATATACTGCCCTATCACTCAAAAAAGGCACCCTTATCATTGTACCGCGGCTTAACCTCCCGGCAATTACTGTTCAAAAAAGGCATGGCCTCGGTGGTGATATGAATCGCCTCTTTCATCTCCCTGAAGATACATCAAATAATCCTGACATAAAGGTGGTGAATCTTGCAAAAAATCTTATTCGGAAAGCTGATTATGTGTTGAATCTCCATCAGGGGAGTGGTTTTTACTCTCCCGTATGGATCAGCAATAAACGGAATCCCCGTAGATGGGGGCAGTGTAACGTAATTGATGCACCATCATTTGACCTTCCAAATGGTGATAAGCTTGAACTGGAGAACTTTGCAGTAAGGGTTGCACTCAGGATTAACCGTCACATAGAAAATAAAAACTATTATTTTCTTGTTAACAACACAAATACAATGAGCCAGCACTCGCTTCACAGAGAACAGAGAAAATCCCTTACCTATTATGCTTTAACAAAAGAACATAAAATAGCCCTTGGTATAGAAGTAACAAAGAATTGTACCTATGACCAGGCGCTCCTTTTTCTGATTACGGCAATAAATGCAGCAATTGAGGAAGCCGGTATTGTAGCAGAAAAATTACCAACTTAGGGACAGATGATGGGGGAATGGGTTAATGGGAGACTTTTCTCTTTTTACATCCGTCTACTCATTTTCTCATCCTCTCATCAACAATTTCATGTATCGCCTACCCTTTCTATCTTATGTCCATTTATACGTACCACATCTCCATCTCAAAGTTTTCACCGGGCACGGTAATTGCGAGGTATCCCCTCTTTGGAATTCTATCAACTTCCATCCCCCTTGCCTTAAGTGATATCCATACGTGTATAGTATCTTTTGCATGGGCATGTAAAAAGTTTGTGGGAATTTCTATCTCTAATATCTCTGAAAAAACAAAAGAAATGGGTGCTTCATTTACAGGAATATATCCGTTTGTCTGTTTTAAAGAGACTTCCAATTTCTTCTCTTCCGTATGGTAAACTATTCGTAGAGATTCTCTTCCCATAAGATGTAGCTCAAAAGACGTATCATGCCCATTTGGTAAAAAAGTTTTATTTACATCAACCCGTAAGAAGAGTGAGCGTTCATTAAACCCGTAGTAACACCCTTTTATCAGAGGAATGGATTCGTGCATGGCAACTCCGTGGCCCTTACCCCCGAGAAAACCAGAGCCTATCCATTCAAAATAATTTGTCACTTCCCCATCAATGATAGGGTAAAGAAAATTGACCGGTTCCCTGGATGGCCTTACCTCACGGTCTTCCATCATAATCGGAATACTCAGGTTTTCCGGTACATGTTTATCAAGAAAACGGTATACATTGGAAAGATTTTCGCGGAACAGAAAATCGAATATATCATCATTCTCCGAAGAGTGTTCATCACCATACCACCAGAACCAATCGCTTCCCTCGGCAATATAAATCGATTCCCAGGCGTTTCTATTATTTTTCTCAGGGTCTTCGGCTTCCAGGAAATCCCTCGTCTCGGAAAGTAATGTCCAGCCTGTGTTATCCTCAATATGACCCAGCCATATGGAAAAACTTTGCCCAATCCAGGAACCCGAATGACTGTGGGTGATAAAACCAAAGTCCTGGGCACTCTTCAAGTATTCTGAAATCGTTGTAGAGATAATGCTTTTTTCTTTCAGGATACCATCATAGAGATACCGCAAAAAATCGATACCATCGTTCTTATAATTTTCCCATGCGTTCTCTCCGTCCATAGCAATGGTGATGATTGGCGTCTTCAATCTTCCCCTTAGGGAATCGGAAATTTTCAGTATCCTTTTGAGACAATCAGCAGCTGCCTCTTTTGAATCCCACCTGGAATATTGAAATGATATGAGGTCAGAGAGGGTTCTGTCTCTGTATATAATGCTGATATATCTTTCGTTGACCTGGAATCGGTAAGGTCTGTATAGAATTTCAGGATTTATTAAAAACCCTTTATCATCCTTTTTGGCTTCGACCTGCAGACTTTTTAAAAGGATACCCTCGTCAGTAGCTACCCATTCAACACCATGTCTGGCGTATAAAGCAAGGGCACTATCACTCAGGGAACCCTCTGGAGGCCACATGCCTTTTGGCGTGAAGCTGAATAGAGCCTCAAAATATTTGAGCGCCTTCTGTATCTGATATGCTGCATCTTCAGGCCTCGAAAAGGGTATTTCAGGCAAACTGACATCGGGCATGGCTTCTCTTGCAACCCGGTTATCGATTAAGAGTGGAATGATGGGGTGGTAGAATGGTGATGTGGATAGTTCTATAATGCCGGATAGGGCATATTCTCTGTATAGAGGGATAATATCTTTCAGAATACGCTTCTGGACACTCTCAAGTATCTTTTTATCGTCTTCACTGAAGAGCCTTCCTTTATCTTTGAGAAATTGAAGTTCTTCATATATGGGGAAAAATTGAGGGTCTATCCACGAAAGAAAAAAAAGCACCTGTATATCCCTCAATTCCTCATCGGTAAAATACTCTTTTATTTTGTCTATGGCCTCTTTCGGATAATAGAATCCTCTCTTCCTCAAAAGCTCGTAGTATCGTGGATAGGGTTTAATCATGTTGTCCCAGTTTGCATTAAAAAAATTCATCAGCAAAAATATCTTTTCGCTGTCGGTTAACTCTTCGGATGGTTTACGAAATATTTGAATGAAGCTATCCTTTACATCTAAATCCTCGTAGTCCTGTAATTGCATTAAGAGAGACGGGACAAGATTAAAATTTTGCTTTAATCCTTTAAATTCCTTCAGTATATAAGCCATATCATAATAATCTTTAGTTCCGTGAAGTAATACCCAGGGAAGGAGGTATTCACCTGTAAAAAGGTTCTTATAATAGGGTTGGTGCATGTGCCAGAGAAATGCCAGATAAACTGCATCCATGGTTATCGATACCTGTATGAATAATCAATAAACAAATTACATAATTTAGAATTAGAGGCCATTTGAACTATTGTAATCTGGTGATTGGTTATTTATGTTCATTGCACCTCAATATGTCGGCACTGTATAGTATCATCAACTATTTCTATCATGCCCACGCTCCCTGCATATGAATAAGAACGTTTAAAAGCACCAGGATTGAACATAATAACCCTGTTTCTTTTTGTAAAAAGGGGAATGTGTGAATGACCAAAAATTATAATATCCACATCGTGGAATTCCTTGTAGACAACATCTTCAATCCCGTGGGGCGAACCTCTTCCATGTGTAACCCCTATTCTTTTCCCGCCAATCTCTTCTATTCTTTGCCGGGGAAGGAGGGAAACCAGATCATCATCATCCATATTTCCTGCCACCGCTTTGAAGTCCCAGTTGTTCAGATACTCATAAACCTCCATACTCGTCATATCTCCTGCATGAATAAGTATGGCGGTATCTCTGAATAATTCTTTAATCTTCTGCTTTGTTTCACGAGACATCTTGACAAGGTGGGTATCTGAAAGAACGCCTATCCTTATCATATTAGTCTTTATCATATTAGGGATTACTTTATAAAAAAAAACTTACCATGTCAACGAAACGGTTCAACTTACCTAACTTTTTACTCGTTTGACTTGATGTGAAGCAGATGATAGATTTAACCAATGGGCATTATAAAAAAAATAAATAAGAGACTCTATATTTACATTTTTAAAGAAATCTTTTATATACTCCTTCTTTCCCTGGGTATTTTTACCTTTATTCTTGTCCTGGCAAGGATTGGAAAGATTGCTGACCTCGTTATTAATAAGGGGGTTGGACTCAAAGACATCGTGTTACTTATTGTATATTCTTCACCACCTTATCTTACCTTTACATTGCCCATGTCGTTTCTCTTAGCAACGATTGTCGTTCTCGGAAGACTTTCTTCGGAAAACGAAACACTTGTTTTAAAAGCAAGCGGCATCAGTATGCATTGCCTTTTTGTACCTGTTACCGTAATGGGTGTACTCATAGCCTTTATTGGCTTATTAAATACAAATTTCATTATACCAAGGAATGGGGAACTATTCAGGACAACACTTCTCAATATAGTAAAAAAAGGTATAGCAATTGAAGATAAAGAAGGCATTTTTAATGACACCATTCCTGGCGTTGTCATATATATAGACAAAGTAGATGTTCAACACAAGTATCTTTCAGGAATATTGGTATCCGATGACAGGGATAAAGATTTGAAACAGGTCATTTCAGCAAAAAAAGGCTATATAAACATGGATCCTGTATCGTTCGACCTACGCTTTGTCCTCGAAGAAGGTAATCTTCACCGCTGGGAGAAGGTCAATGATACTTACAGGAATTTTGCATTCAAAAATTATACCTATTCAATGAACCTTACCAATACGATGCCCAATACCAGGGACTTACGCAAAAAACATTATGAAATGGATAGAGAGGAATTACAAAAAGCCCTTATCCAGGCCGATGGGCATCAACGTTATGATATACTCCTTGAAATAGCGAAAAAAATATCAATACCTCTTTCATCCCTTTCCTTTATTTTTATTACCATTCCTCTTGGTATCAGGAGAAAATCAGAAGGCAAATTTTCAGGCGCTGTTTATAGCATCATGATTTTCGTTTTTTACTATATACTAATGGTTGCAACAGAAAAGATTGGCGAGATGGTACATCTTTCGCCAGGTATTACCTCTTTTTTGCCCAATATAGCCATTGCCTTACTTGGCGTTTCCCTTGTAAGAAATATGAATTATGAGGAACCATACACGCTTTCTCACAGATTGAAATCACTATGGGGCTGTTACTTTGAAAAGGTTGGATAGATATTTAATTAAAAACATAATCAAGTTTCTCATTGTGACGGAACTTTCTGGCACTGTACTTTTCGTCATTATAGAGTTTTTCGAGCATATAGATATCTTTACGAGTTCTTTCAACAACTTTTTTCACAGTATCATTTATATAATACTCAAACTTCCATATTATGTTAATCTTATCCTTCCTCTTTCGTTCCTCATATCAATGCTCATACTCTTTATAATCATGATTCGTAATAACGAAGTTATGGTCATCAGAACATCAGGAATAAGCACCTTTTCTCTTATGAGGCCTTTTCTTATCTTATCCTGTGTACTCATAGTGAGTACCTTTATCATTGCCGAATTGATTATTCCTTATACTTCCAACACAGCAGAATATATATATCGCGTCAATATTAAGAAAGAAGAACCCTATGTCTTCTTTAAAAATTACAAAATATGGTACAAGAGAGGCAACATCATCACGAATATTGATTTTTATGATACAAAAAAAGATATAATAAAAGGATTAACGGTTCTCGAATTGTCAAAGGACTATACAATTAACAAACGACTGGATGCCAGTGAGGGCACATGGAATAATGGTTTATGGGTGTTCAGCAATGTGGTGGAAAGAACGTTTAAAGAGGATAAGGTTAAAACAAAAAAAACATATAAAAAACTCAATGCTATCATACAGGAACCGCCCTCCGTATTTAAAGTGGTTCAGAAAAATCCTGAAGAGATGGGATACCAGGAACTTTCCAAATATATTCGTAAACTTAAGAGAGATGGTCACGATATACGGAGGTATCTTGTTGATCTGTACAATAAAATTTCTTTTCCATTTATTAATCTTGTAATGGTTTTTGCCGCTTTTTCAGTAGGCCTTCGATACGTAAAAACACGAGGTATCTCAAGGGGTATCCTGTCGGGGATTGTTGTTGGTGCTTTTTACTGGTTCTTCCATTCCGTCTCTCTCTCCCTCGGTTACTCAGAAATATTTCCCCCTCTATTTGCAGCGTGGCTTTCAAACATAGTCTTTCTATCAGCAGGTATCATCGGCATTACATCATTAAAGACATAGAGAAAAACATGAAGGCATACCTCGACATAGAAACAGACCGCAAGGGGAATCTCTCAGTAATAGGAATCTTTCTTGAGCAGGGTAGATTCATACAGCTTTACGGGATAGACATCACAACACGGAATGTTGAAACGATTCTAAAAAAAGCAACCATTGTAGTAACCTTTAATGGAGACCGATTCGACCTTCCTGTGATTAAAAGGCATCTCAATTTAGACGTGAGAACAACGCATCATTCCCTTGACCTTTTTAACGTGAAGAAACGATTAGGTATTAAAGGCGGGTTGAAAGAACTTGAAAAATTATTTGGTATTGCCAGAAGAACAGAAGGATTAAATGGTTACGATGCAATGCTTCTATGGGAGAAATACAACAAGATAAATAAAATCGATAAACATGAAAGATTTAATGCCCTGAATCTCTTGCTTGAATATAATAAAGAGGATGTAATCAACCTTGTAGCCCTTGAAAAAGCCCTCTTTAAACAGATGGTGCAGAAATATTTATGGTAGAACCATTCGAAATAGAATCCTCCTATAACACAATACACGGCATAATGGTTTTCCCAAAATTCAGAAAGAAATGTCCATGCGTAATTCTTTCTCACGGGTTGGTCAGTTCAAAAAATAGCGATAAGTATATTGCCCTATCACATAGTTTTTCTGAAGCAGGTATTGCAACATGTCGGTTTGATTATCATGGCTGTGGCGAAAGCGGGGGCAATATAGAAGAGACAACCCTTAGCATCAGGGTTGAAAATCTCGAGCAAGTTACTGAATTTGTCTTCAAACATCCACGCGTGATACCGGAAAAAGTTGGCATATTAGGAAGCAGTTTTGGCGGCACAACAGCCATTGTCAAAGCAGCTCGCGACAAGAGGATAGGCTGTGTATCATTATGGGCAACCCCCTACCGTATCAAAAATAGAGAGGAAGACAAAATATCGGATATTAAATTTAAAAAAACAATTTTTAAAGACTTTGCCAGATACAATATTCTATCTGAAGCAGCAAGACTCTCCTGTACACTTGTTATTCATGGGGAAAGGGATGATGTTGTTTCCTGCAAACAAGGAAAAACTATTTATTCGTACATACAGAAACCAAAAAGAATCACTATCATAAAAGGCGGGGATCATGTCTTTTCAAAATCTTTTCACAGGGAAAAGGCTATAACTCTGTCACTTAACTGGTTTAGAAAATTTCTCTTCGGAAGTTGAATAAATCTGTGCCTTTTTTATTGCCTTTGCTCCCCATCCACCCTTTCTCCCATCTTCTGCCTCTGTGCCTTTGTGCCTTGTAGTTATTTAATTATTCTTTTCCGTTTTCTCTTTGTTTTTTTCTCGCATTTTTACGTGATTGCGTATCATATCTCCGACAACATTGCTAAGACCAATGCCCAGAGCAAGCGACAGCGCTAATATAATACCCCCAAATATAATCAAAACACTTATTGTTATTATTGTATTGCCAACACCGATATATTCAAAAACAATACCAAACGTAATAATGATTAAAAATATCCTTACACCCCTTGCTATGATGTCTCCATACTTTATGTTTGCATTTTCACATGCAAGGAAAATAACACGGCTGATAAAATTGCTGAGGATAATTCCCAATATTATAATGACTATGGAAACAATTATGGTTGGTAGTGCGGTAGATATCCGTGAAGCATATTCAGAAAATTGTGAAATACCTATAAAATTCAAACCAAAAGAGAAGAAGGCTACAACAAAAATCCAGAATACAATCTTACTCAATATAATTGATGGGGGTGTTTTTACCCCACCCTTCTCTAAAAAACCAACAATACCCACATCCCCTGACCATTTATCAAACCTGAATAATATCAGAAGTTTTTCAAGGACTTTCTTGATAAACCAGCTGATGATAAAACCACCGACCATCACCACAACCATTACAATAATGTTGAGAAATACCTCGGTAAAATTTTCATATAAATCTAAAAAAAGGTCTCTGAAAAACTCCTTCATGCGTGAAAGCTTAATAGAACTGGAGATAGATGTCAATAAAAAGGCTGAATTCGGTCCTATTACCCTGCCTGCTAAATTTTTTTATGTTAACTAAATTTTTTTATTGACATTTTTTTTATATTTGTTTAGGAAATTTAAAAACACAAAGGAGGTAAAACATGCCTGCAAAAGTTGATGAAGATGCCTGCACAGGATGTGGAGCATGCGCAGAGGTCTGTCCAGCGGATGCTATAACCGTAAATGATACGGCAAAGGTCGACCCTGAACTCTGCACAGAATGTGGGTCATGCACAGAAGAATGTCCGGTTGAGGCAATCACCTTAGAGGAGTGATGCACTTTAAAACATAAAAGGATGGGTATATGCCCATCCTTTTATGCCTCTTATTTATTTTCTTTCAACTATATACCTTTCACAACCACCTCGGAGAAATCGAGTGCCTTCATCGTCTCGCCCTTTTCTTTATCTTTTATTGCATCCTCCATCATAATCAAACAGTACGGACATGCAGTCACCACAGTCTTTGCATTAATACTGATTGCCTCATCGATTCTCAGATGGTTGATTCTCTTATGATGTTCTTCCATCCATATTCTTCCACCGCCACCACCACAGCAAAAACTTCTGTCGTGGTGCCTCTCCATTTCTCTATAGGTACCTTTATTGAGCTTATTGACAACATCCCGTGGCTGTTCGAATACCCTGTTCACCCTCCCGAGGTAACATGGGTCATGAAATGTCACAACGCCCTCCAGAGACTGTGCAACTGAGAGTTTTCCTTCATTGATGAGTTTCCATATGAATTCTGTCTGATGATATATTTCATAGTCTGCCCCTAATTGTGCATATTCGTTCTTCAGGGTATGGTAACAGTGGGGACAGGTGGTTAAAATCTTTTTTATTCCGAGATCCTTGAAAAGTTCAACATTACCCTGTGCAATGCCAAGATAAAGGTCTTCATTGCCACATCTTCTTGCAGGGTCACCACAGCATGTCTCCTCCTGCCCGAGAATGCCAAAGGAAATACCTGCCTTGTTCAGAAGTGTAGCAAATGCCTTTGCCACCTTCCTGTTTCTATCATCAAGGGAAGCAACACACCCCACCCAGTAGAGGTATTCAACCTCTTGTTCCGCCACATTCTTTACATCAAGCCCTTCTGTCCATTCAGTACGCTGTCTTTTGCCCATTCCGTAAGGATCCATTTTCTGCTGCAAATTCTTGAAGAGAAGCCTTGTTTCAGAGGTTGTTTTGCTCAGCGTAAGGGTAAGGTATCGTCTCATTTCTATGTTCTTGTCAAAGGTGGGTATTGAAATAGGACAGTTCACCTGGCATGCAAGGCAGGCAGTACATGACCATAATGTCTCTTCCTGTATTACCGTATCTATAATCCCATCCTCATTCTTTATGCCTTTCGCTGCCCTCTCCCATTCACCCTTTAGATCCTGAATGAACTGTTTTGGGGATAAGGGCTTTTCACTGGCGTAGGCAGGACAGAGATCCTGACACCTTCCACACCGTGTACAGGCGTCAAGGTCGAAAATCTGTCTCCATGTAAAATTTTCTATCCTGTTGACACCAAATTCCTCAGCCGTTTCAAAGTCTGCAATGGGTTCTATAGCACCTCTGGGGGTTGTCTCCACACCCCTGAACATCATATTGAGGGACGATGTAATGATATGAAGGAGCTTTGAATAGACTATATAGACTATGAGGCCAAACGAAAGCAGCATATGGGTATACCAGAAAAAGGCATGGGTCGAGGCGATAGTATCTTTTGATGAACCAAGAAAGAGGTATGATGTTGCCCACCCCACAAAACTCCACGCCTCAAATGATGGTCTTGCAAAGGCAATTCTTGCCCCTTCTACAAGAAAACCTGTTACCAGTACGACGAGTATCCAGAGTAGCGTTATCAGGTCGTCAGTTTTATTGTCAAGGCGTGTTGGTCTCGTAACATACCGTCTCCATAAAGCCATAAGTATGCCTATTATGGCAAGAACACCGGCCAGGTCAAGGGCAAAGGAAAATATAATGTAGAAATTTCCCTGCAGTATATTTTCATTGAATAGGGGCCTGATAACATCATCCTGAATAGCAATAAGTGCAGTACCAAAGGCCAGGACAAGAAATCCCCAGAAAATGAAAAAGTGCATCCAGCCTGGATAGGATTCCCGTAAAATGCTCTTATGGAAAATACCATTCGTAATAAAATAACCAATTCTCTCCCATAGCCTTTCAGTAAAATTTAGCGAAGCGCCTTTCCCGATTTTCCACATGGAGTAACGCTTTTTTAATCCATAAATAAGGATTATAAAGGTTATTATCATCAATGCGTAGGTAATCCATCGAGCTCCTCCACCTACATTCCAGAAGACCTCCCTGCTAATCTCCATATATACTATCCTCCTCTATACTTTTTGGCATATATTTGAGTACAAAAGGGGCTTAAAATCAATAAAATAATTCCAATCTTTCAGGAGGATGAAAATATTTTGAATAAAATTTGATAGTTGCTAATTCTGATACTAAAAAACCTCTCTGAAAAAACGAATGTCAATAGAGGTATCCGGGAATACAGATTTCCTTTATTGTCATGCTTGAGGATTGGGATAAAATCATCGGTTTTAGCCGTTTGACTTTACTTTTTTTCATATAGGATAATGAAGAATGGTTTTAAAATCCATTCCTCAGATTCTTGAAGAAATAGGTATGCTTCTTGAAATAAAGGGTGAAAATCCTTTCAAGGCAAGGGCATATTACAATGCTGCAAAGACCCTCTCAGGTATGGAAAATCTCGAGACCATAATAAAGGAAAAGAGGTTGAGAGAAATTAAAGGTATAGGAGAGGCACTCTCAAAGAAGATTGAGGAGTATTACTCAACAGGAAAAATGGGGTACTACGAGGAATTAAAAAGGGATATCCCTCCAACCCTTCTTGAGCTTATGCATATACCGAACCTTGGTCCAAGGAAGATTAAGGTACTCTACGATGAACTCCATATAACAAATATAGGTGAGCTTGAGTATGCGTGCAAGGAGAACAGACTTGTAACACTTTTTGGTTTCGGTGAAAAGACACAAATGAATATACTCAGGGGAATTGAGTTCCTGAAAAGACATAAAGGGGTCTTTCTTTTCGGTGATGTGTATCATGAGGCAGAGAAGATAAGGGAAAGATTTGAAAAGATAGTTTCGCCTGGATGGGTGGAGGTATGTGGAAGCATAAGGAGAAGGAAAGAAATAGTGAAGGATATAGATATTCTTGTTGGTGGAACCAACCACGAGAAGCTTTCCTCCCATTTCGCATCCATGCCTGAGGTTGAGGAGGTTCTTTTAAAGGGCGATACAAAGACCTCATGCCGGTTAAAATCAGGGATAGAGGCTGATTTGAGGGTGGTGAATAAAGAAGAATTTCCTTACGCACTGATGTATTTTACAGGAAGTAAAGAACATAATGTAAAGCTCAGGAGTATTGCAAAGAAGAGAGGATGGAAGCTGAATGAGTACGGGCTATTCGAGGGTGATAAACTAATAAAACTAAAGAGTGAAAAAGAGATATACAATGCCCTTGGACTCCCTTTTATTCCACCTGAACTGAGAGAGGATACAGGAGAGATAGAGGCAGCAGAGAAAGGAGCACTTCCCGAACTGGTAAAATTAGAGGATATAAAAGGCGCATTTCATATTCATACAGATTTCAGTGACGGGATGGATACTATAGAAAAGATAGTCGAAGTAGCAAAGAAGATGGGCATGACCTATATCGGGATTTCAGACCATAGCAAGAGCGCCTATTATGCAAGGGGGCTTAAAGTAGAAGACATCTTAAGGCAGTGGGAATTAATCGAAAGATTGAACGAGAAACACAAACCCTTCTACATATTCAAAGGCATAGAGAGTGATATTCTGGCTGATGGCAGTCTCGATTATGAAGAGGATATTCTGAAGGGATTCGATTTTATCATCGCCTCTGTCCATTCCCATTTCAATATGAAGAAGGATGAAATGGAAAGACGCATTATAAAGGCAATGAAGAATCCTTATACTACAATGCTTGGCCATCCAACAGGAAGACTGCTCCTATCAAGGGATGGCTATCAGGTGGATATGAGGAATATCATTGATTGTGCATCACGCTATGGTGTAATTATGGAGCTTAATGCAAGCCCTTACAGGCTTGACATAGACTGGAGGTATATGAGATATGCGAAGGAAAAGGGTGTTATGATTGCTATCAATCCTGATGCCCACAGTACAGGTGCTCTTTCTGAGATATTGTATGGAGTTGGCATTGCCCGCAAGGGCTGGCAGGAAAAGAAGGACGTACTGAATTCACGCATCATCCATGAAGTAATGAAACTTTTAAAAGTCAAGAAAGAGCCTCATCAGACTTACCTGCATAAGAAATAATATTAATTGATGTATTAGAGTTGTTCTTATATTTCTCACCTGCCTCGTTTACTTTGATGGTATTTTTGTTGTAGATTAGGGCACATAATGAAGAGGGTTGAGAGGTGAAATTCAAGGTCATCAGTCTTGGCTGCCCGAAGAACCTTGTTGATTCAGAATATATAACACACAGGCTCGAACAGAAGGGACATCTCCTTACCGATCATTGCGACACCGTTATAATCAATACCTGTGCCTTTATCTCAGATGCAGTAAAGGAATCAATAGAAACAATTCTTGAAGAGGCAAAGAGACAGGACAGAAAGATTATTGTGACAGGCTGTCTCGTTGAGAGATACGGAGAGAAACTCAAGCGGCTTCTGCCTGAAGTTGAGCTTTTTATTGGCAGGAATTATTATGGGGAAATAGAAACCCTTATCAACAAAAAAGGTGCATTTGTTAAGAGGGGTAATTTCGCAGAAACATTTCCAAGAAAGGTGCTGACGAATAAGCCTACCGCATACCTCAAGATACAGGAGGGTTGTGATAACCGGTGCAGTTATTGTACTGTCCCTGCTATCCGGGGAGGATTAAGGAGCAGGCCTCCTGAAGAAATAAAAAAGGAGTTTGATTGGCTCATTGAGAACGGTTATAAGGAGATAAATATCATAGGACAGGACATTACCTCCTATGGAAAAGACTTAAGAATAACACTGAAGCAGTTACTAAAGACCCTTCTCATAGCAGAAGACGATTACTTTATCCGGCTCCTCTATATGCACCCAAAGGGTATTAATGAAGAACTCATCAATGTGATTGCAGGTGAACAGAGGATCATCAAATATATGGATATACCCATTCAGCACTCAGATGACAGAATACTTAAGGTAATGGGGAGGGGCTATACAAAAGACGACCTTGAACGATTGTTAACAAGTATCCGCGAAAGAATGCCTGATGTGATACTGAGGACAACGGTTATTGTTGGTTTTCCAGGCGAGACAGAGGAAGAATTTACAAATCTCATGGAGTTTATCAGGAAACATGAATTCGATATGCTTGGTGCTTTCATGTATTCAAGGGAAGAGAGGACTCAAGCACACAGGCTTCGAGGCCATGTTAAAAAGAGCATAAAGCAAGCCCGTTACAACAGGATAATGGAACTCCAGAAAGAGATATCCCGAAGGCACTTGAAGATGCTTGAAGGAAAGAGAATGACTGTAGTGGTCGAAGGAAAGGAAGACACATCAATGGTTGGTCGTCTCATTATACAGGCGCCTGACATTGATGGAATCGCCTTTATCAGAGGTGACTGCAGGATTGGCGAGATGCGGGATGGTAAAATAGTGAAAACCTTCGATTATGATGTTATAGTAGAAGTGTAGATATGAGCTATAAACTCACACGAGGAGTGAACGATGGAGCCCATTGATGAGTTGATTGCCATAAGAAAAGAAAAAGAAAAATACCTCAGAAGCATAGGCATTGAAACCTATCCACAGGATAAAGGAAGCTACACGGACACAGATACTATAAGAGAACGCTTTCAGGATAAAAACCATGAGGAGCTTGATAAAATAAGTGAGTCCGTGTCTGTAGCAGGTCGTATCATGGCGTTCAGGGATTTTGGCAAGAGTCTCTTTCTCCATATTCAGGATCGAAAGGGTAAGATTCAGATATATGTGAGAAAGGATATGCTTAAATCTCCTGATTTTGAAATTATAAAAAAGTTTGACATATGTGACATCATCGGTGTTCATGGAAGGATTTTCAAAACAAAGACAGGGGAGCTGACAGTCCTTGCAGAAAAGATTAAACTTCTTACAAAATCATTACGACCTTTGCCAGAGAAGTGGCATGGATTAAAGGATGTAGAAGAACGATATAGAAAGCGCTATCTTGACCTTATTGTGAATGAACGGGTGAAGGAAATCTTCGTTACCCGTGCAAAGATAATTGAGTATATCCGAAGCTATTTCAAAAAGGGAGATTTTATAGAGGTGGAAACACCTATGATGCAGGTTATTCCAGGGGGTGCTGTTGCGAAACCATTTATCACCCATCATAATGCCCTTAATCTTGACCTCTACCTACGCATAGCACCTGAATTGTATTTGAAAAGATTGGTCATCGGTGGTCTTGAGCGGGTCTTTGAAATAAACAGAAATTTCCGTAATGAAGGCATTTCTGTAAAACACAATCCAGAATTCACCATGCTTGAATTCTACCAGGCTTATGCAACCTATGAAGACCTCATGGATTTGACGGAAGATATGGTATCAGGTCTTGTGTATGAGCTTTATGGCACCTATAAGGTTATGTATAATGGAAGGGAGATTGATTTTACAAGGCCCTGGAAGAGATATACCATGGAAGAGGCGTTAGGGGAGTTTGGAGGTTTTCAAGGAACCATGGGAGCGGAAAAGGGAAGACTCTTAGATTTTGCTAAAGAGCTTGGCATTGAAGGCATGGAGAAGGAAAAGAGGGGAAAGGTTATTACAAAGATATTTGAAACCCTCTGCGAGGAAAAACTATTACATCCCACATTTATAACCCATTATCCTGTTGAAGTCTCTCCTCTTGCAAAGAGAAGTAAGGAAAACCCGGAGATTACAGAAAGGTTTGAACTGTATATATGCGGTATGGAGGTTGCGAACGGATTTAATGAATTGAATGATCCTGAAGATCAGAGGGAAAGATTCATGGAGCAAATAAGGGACAGGGAAGAGGGCGTTATGCTCGATGAAGATTATATTACTGCCCTTGAGTATGGTCTTCCTCCCACTGCAGGTGAAGGTATCGGGATTGACAGGCTTACGATGATACTTACGGATAGCCCATCCATACGGGAAGTCATCTATTTCCCTCTTCTGAAGCCATGAATTTTGAGACCCATATTGGTTTACGCTATTTAAAATCAAAGAGAAAAGAGAAGTTTATCTCCTTTACAACATGGATAGCCATTTCTGGAATTGCCATAGGTGTAATGGCACTCATTATTGTTATAGCTGTGATGACAGGATTTCAGGACGAGATACGAGAACGTATCTTGGGAATAAACCCTCATATCCTTGTTATAAGCCTGGATGGAGACATCAGAGAACCGGAAAGGATTGTTGCACAAATCAAAGAAATCAAAGGTGTTACCCACGCATCTCCCTTTACTACGTTCCAGGCAATGGTGCAGAGCGGAAGGCAGATTTCAGGTGTTGCTGTGAAAGGATTAAACAGTAAGGATATTGCCTTTGTCGCAAAATTGATGAGGGAAGGCACAATTGAAAGCCTTGAAACAAAAGGAAATATCCTTATTGGTAAAGAACTATCGAAACATATGGGCCTTCTTTTAGGTGACACATTTACTCTTATGGTTCCTTTTGGTGGGTATTCACCCATGGGCGCTATGCCAGAAACAGTGAAGGTGAAAGTAGGTGGTATATTTGAAACAGGCATGTATGAAATCGATAATACCCTCCTCATCATGTCTCTCAAGGATGTGGAAAACATTATGGGTGTTGGGGCAACAGGCATTGAGGTAAAGCTCAAGGATGTATATAAAGCTGATGAGTTGAGAAGGCAGATTATAAAGCAACTTGGTACTGGATATTTTGCGAGAACATGGATTGAAATGAACAGAAATCTTTTTTCAGCATTGAGACTTGAGAAGATTGCCATGTTTATCATTCTTGCCCTTATTATCTTTGTGGCAAGTTTCAACATTATAGGCTCCCTTATTATGACAGTGATGGAAAAGAAGAAAGATATTGCCATCCTCAAGGCAATAGGCACTAAAAAGAAGAGTATTATGAGAATCTTTATGGTGGAAGGGATTGCCATTGGGGTTTTTGGTGCTCTCATAGGTTCTTTTAGCGGTTATCTCATATGCGAGATTATAAGGAGATACAAAATTATCAAACTTCCTGAGGACATCTATTACATCAGTTCCCTACCAGTGAAAATCAGCATTCTTGATGTTATACTTGTTGCTTCTGTGACCATGGTAATCTGTATTGCTTCTACTATCTATCCTTCATACAAGGCAGCAAAAATTGACCCTGTGGAGACCCTGCGGTATGAGTGAGCCTCTTCTTTCTGTCTCAGGACTGAAAAAGACATTTTATAAAAATGGCGTTGAGGTTCAGGTGCTCCGGGGTATAGACCTGAGTCTCTTTGAAAACGATTTTGTTACCATCATGGGTCCATCAGGTGCAGGTAAAAGCACGCTTCTTCACATCCTTGGTACCCTCGATAAGTCCACCGAGGGTGAGATATACTTTAAAGGCCATAACGTAAAGGCATTTACAGAAGATGAAGAGAGTATCTTCAGAAACGAAAAGATAGGTTTTGTATTCCAGTTTTATCATCTCCTCCAGGATTTCAATGTTATTGAAAATATCATGATGCCCCTGATGATACGAAGGATGGCAAGAGAAGAGGCAATGCAAAAAGCAGAAACCTTTCTCGATATCATGGGGTTAAAAGCAAGAAAGAACCACAAACCCGGGGAGCTTTCCGGGGGAGAACAACAGCGTGTAGCAATAGCCCGCGCCCTTGTAAATGAACCTGAAATTATTCTCGCAGATGAGCCAACAGGCAATCTTGACAGAAAAACCGGCAAGGGGGTGCTTGATTACATATTCCTTGTGCAGAAGCGGTTATCTTCAACCCTTGTACTTGTTACACATGACCCTGAGATTGGCTCACTGGGAAAAAGAAAATTCAGGATGCTTGACGGCGAATTATTCCCTCTCTAATTTAATTAACTGAAAGACTTCAATAGGTGCGCTCAGCCCTTTTAAAGGAACATTTCCGGTGGACCGATAATTAAATGCTTTATCCTTGACCAACTCCCGGGTTGTTTTGCCAAATAGTACTTCAAACTTTTTTGCTTTTCCACAGAGCCGTGCAGCTATATTGACCGTTGTGCCGATATGGGTAAATTGTTTACGACTTTCTGAGCCAAGAGGACCTAAATATGCGGGTCCGGTATTGATACCGATTCCAACTCCTATCCAGTCACTCCCCTCAGCGGGTTGTTGTTCCTGAAGGTGATTGATGATAGCCACAGCACACTTAAGCGCATTTTCAGCCATACCAGGTCCGCTGAATACTGCCATGACTTCATCGCCACTCAACTTATCAATGGTGCCGCTATATTCTTCCACAGCCTTTATCTGAATCGAAAGATACAGATTGAGCATCTTGAACAGTTCATCAGGATTCATATTCTCGCTGATACTGGTAAAGCCTCTGATATCAGAGAAGAGAACCGTTATATTGACCAGTTCGCCTGTGTGGATTTTCTTGCTCATTACCATCTCTTCAACTATCTCCATTGTAGGAGGGGCAACATACCGTGCAAGTTCAGCTTTTACCTTTGCTATTTCGTCATAGAGTTCTTTAATCTGTGTTGCAGTGCGCACTCCTGACACAAGTTCCGTTGCCTCACGAGACATGTTCTGTAAATTTTCTTCCATATCCTTCCCTTCAGAGATGTCCCGATAGCTTTCGATAACGCCAATAATCTTACCCTCGGTATTACGGAAGGGTATGGATTTATGAATACAGAAAAGTCTTTTCCCATCCATGCGTTCAAATTCTATTTCACATCCAAACCAGCTATCGCCGTTCAAGATTTTCTGGAGTGAGCATTCGGGCGTAAGATATCGCGAGCATTTGAATGTCTTATAGCAAAGTTTCTCATCGTAATTTTCAACCCTGTACCCCAGAAGAAATTTGAAGGTTTCATTCATTCTCAGGATATTGTACTGAGTATCAATAACACAGATACCATCAGCAGATGCATTAAAAATCTGATTTAGTTCTTTATAGGCACTTTGTAATCTATCCTCAGCCATTTTAGTCTCGGTAATATCCCTCAATAATACTACTGAGCCGCCATAGAAATGGAGATTACCTATGGTTAGCTCGAGAGGAAATTCAGTACCATCCTTTTTTCTTCCAGTTGCTCTGTAAATAGATAGATTAGACTTCTCGAGTACCCTTTGCATGTCATTCCATTCAGCCGATAAACTATCAGAATAGAAAATATCGAATTTTTGGTGGACAACTTCTTCGACCTTGTAGCCGAATATCCTTTCAACTGCATTGCTGCACATGGTAATTCTGTTATTTTTATCCACCACAATAAGTACATCAGGGTTGATGTTTGAGGTAATCTCCTCGAGTTCCTTTTTTCTACGCTCTGTTTGTTTCCATCGTCGAAATGCAAACCAGAGAAGCCCTATTAAATAGAGGAATACGAAGTTTCTAAAAAAATTGGCTATTGCGAGGTTTGCATAGTGTGATAATAAGTGATAGATGATATCGATAAAATGGACAGCGATACCAACTAATGAGAAAAAGATAGTAATAATTGTAATAAGTATCAGGTCAAGATATTCAATGCCTTCTTTCATAGATATTTATATCTCGGTATTCATTATAAATCTCAAATACTATTCAAAATCAAACTTTTCATTGAAGAGTGTCAGGCATACATCCACGACCTCTGTATCATAAGATAATACTTTTTTTTGTGAGGTTTCTTCAAGAGCTTTTATGGTCATAGTGTTTTATGAGAGCTTTACGCTCAATCTCTACTTTGTATTGTGCCCTGTAGAATTGAACGTTCTCCTACTACCAGAAAAAGCAATACTTGCACCACTCAAAAGTATCATAAGGCCAACAAATATTACTACAAAAAAGGCCTGTTCATGGATTGGTTTGTAGAGTTCGTCTTAAAAACAGTGTACTTCTGAACTTTTCCTAACACAAAAAACAGGAAAAGGGTTGACAAACGGATTTGGATTATATATAAAAAGAAAAAATATAACTTTGAGGAGGGGTATTATGAAAAAATTATTTTTGGTTAAGGTTTTTCTTTTTATCTTCTTTGTATCCTTCTGCTTTGTTTCTTTACCCAACCCTGTGGGAGCACAGGAAAAAGTCATCACATTGAACTTTTCAAACTTTTTCCCTGCGCCACATAAAAACAGCAAGCTAATAGAGGCATGGATTAAAGAGATAGAACAGAAGACAAATGGCAAGGTAAAGATCAGCTATTTCCCCGGGGGTACACTTACACCTGCACCACAAATTTATGATGGTGTTGTAAAAGGAATCTCTGATATCGGGTATAGTTGCTTTTCTTATACAAGGGGGAAATTTCCTATGCTGGAGGTTATTGACCTTCCTCTTGGCTACAAGAACGGTGTTATTCCAACGCAACTTGTAAATGCTTTTTACAAAAAATTCAAACCAAAAGAACTTGATGATGTAAAGGTGCTTTTCCTCCACGCCCATGGTCCCGGTATACTCCACACCAAATTTCCTGTTGCAGTACTTGAAGATATAAAAGGCAGAAAGATAAGGGCAACAGGGCTAGCATCAAAGATTGTTACAGCCCTTGGTGGTGTTCCTGTTGGTACAGCCATGGGTGAAACCTATGATGCCCTTCGTACCGGTGTGTGTGAAGCTGCAATGGCTCCTGCAGAGGCTCTTCAGGGCTGGAAATGGGGGGAAGTTGTCTCTTATACAGTCCAGGATTTTAGTGCTGCCTATAGCACAGCTATGTTTATTGTTATGAATAAGGCAAAATGGAATGCCCTTCCATCAGACGTTAAAAAGGTCTTTGAAGAGGTAAGCGCTGCCTACCCAGAAAAACAAGGTAAACTCTGGGATGAGATTGACAAAGAGGGCTATGACTTCCTGCAAAAGAGGGGCCATAAAATAATTCCCCTCTCTAAAGAGGAAGATGCACGGTGGGCAAAAGCTGTAAGACCCGTACTTGATGACTATGTAAAGTATGCAAAAGAAAAAGGGTTGCCCGGTGACGAAGCCTTGAAGTTCTGCCTTGATTTCATAAAGCAGGCAGAAAAACCACTACCTGCAAAAGCACCTGCAAAGGCTGCACCGAAAAAGTAATGATACAGTAGTTTATTAAAGGGAGCTGATGTAAAACAGCTCCCTTTTTTTTGCTTAGATAAAATCACAACTAACGAAGGTTACCTCTGATAAGAGAGGCAAAGATTCCACCGATACAAAGAAACCCACACACTGTAAAAGTTACCTTTATACTCAAGAGAAGCTGGGGGTAATATAGAGGTACGATTTCCACTCTTCCCATATAAATGGCAAAGAGCGCCATGGCAATACCCATGCTTACTATCTGACCCAAAAGCCTCATGGTAGCAAGTGTTGCAGATGCGACACCATAAAATCTATTTTCCACAGAACTCATGATTGCATTCGTGTTTGGAGATGAGAAAAAGGCAAAACCAAGTCCGAGAAGACCAAGGTTCATAATAATAAACATAAGTGGAGTATTTTCCTTGATACAGGCAAGAAGAAATAATCCCATAGCAGTGAGAAGCATGCCCCCTGATGCAACAATCCGTGGCTCCACCCTATCTGATATCTTACCGGCAAAGGGTGAAAAAATAGCCTGTATAATAGGCTGAGAAACAAGGATGATACCAGCCCTCTGGGGGGTAAACCCTCTTATGTGCTGTAGATAAAAGCTTAAAAGAAACCCAATTACGAAAGTTGCACTGTAATTGATAAGGGCAGCGATATTGGAAAATATAAATATCCTATTTTTATTAAAAAGCCTTACGTGTATAATGGGGTGTTCTGTCTGTGCTTCCCACTTTATAAAAAAAGCAATGCCCAGAAGACCCGATACAATAAACAACCATCCTGATATGAAAGGCAATAAAGACAGGGCATATATTATAGCAAGGAATGATAGGCTATACACGAAAGAACCAACATAATCAAATGATTCGCTTTGAGCATCTGCCCATTCAGTCTTAAGCTTCAAAAGACTCAGCAATATAATAGTTAAACCAAAGGGGATGTTTAGAAAAAATATCCATCTCCACCCCATATGGTGTGTTATAATTCCCCCTAAAAAAGGACCAAAAGAATTACCCAGGTATACAGCGGCAACATTTATTCCAAATACTCTTCCTCTTTCCCCTGCAGGAAAAACAGAACTCAGGATGGCATTGCCAGTACCAAATAACATAGCACCACCTATGCCCTGAATTGCCCTGAAGGCAATCAACATACCCCCGGAAGGAGAAAAACCCAATAAAAATGAGGAAATAGTAAAAACCCATGTCCCTATGTAGAAGATTCTTTTCCTACCATATATATCTGCAAGCTTTCCAAAAGGCAAAAGAAACATTGCAGCGGTTAAAAGGTAAGCTGTTGCTACCCAACTCAGTGCAATGGCATTCATAGAAAAAGCCCCTCCTATAGACGGAAGAGCCACATTTACAGTAGATAAAGCAAGAGGCGTGAGGAAAGCGGACAGGGTTGTTACAATCAGTGCAGACTGTTTATGTACATTTTCCTTTTCTTTCTTCCCAGCTTCCCTTTTCATGGTTCTTTATACAGAGGGCTATTGGGATACAAAATATCCAATAACCATGAGCTATATTATACCCTCTCCATACCTTCTTCATGGTATTGCCTGTATCCCATAACAGCGTAATAAGATGCCCTATCAAAAAAATAAACGAGCCTTTCTCCAAGTTCAAACATCCTGTATATATCAACTGCCTTTTCCCATACACCAAAGGAATAAGTAAACATCCATATATGCTTTTTCAATAAACTTAATGAACTCACAAGCTCTTCTAAGGGTATTTCTTCTATTCGCCTCCGGTATCCAAGATCACAATAAAATTCTTTGAATTCGCTCTCCCCCTTTTTGCCTTTGAGCCATGATTCAAATTGTCCGATTATGAATAGCGCTCTATAGCGAAGTTCCTCTTTGTTGAATGTATGGTATGCCTTTGTAGAAGGATTTGTAGTAATATCATTGAGCCATAGGTCTATTATCTTTTCTGAATTGCTTTGCACTGCATTTACAAGCTCATCTGAAAGAAGGGTGCTCGGATAGACAATTCTATTCTTTACTGTACTCTCAATAAAGGTTTCAAGAGAGTCATGGATACTCCAGAGATCCTTCTTGAGTTCAATAAATTTCTCCATTGCTTTTTCTTGAGAATCAAAGGCAAGTTTTGGCATACCTTTGACAGGAAAATACTTGCAATCAATCGCATCATCTCCTGCCGTCTCCTTTCCGCCTACCCTCTCTGCCTCAAATGTGACAATAAGTAAATCTCCGTAAAGAAGATTTTTATGAGAACTCACATCAACCAGCTGGACAATCTTTCCTTCAATGCCTGCTTCTTCCTTAAGTTCCCTTAACGCAGCATCTTCAATGCTTTCCCCTGTCTCGGCAAAACCTATTGGAAGACACCACATTCCACTGAATGGTTCTCTTGCTCTTTTTACAAGAAGGATTTCCCTGTTCTTATTCGGTAAAATAACCGACGCCACAGGAAGGGGGTTTTCATAATAGACCTCTGAGCACTGAGGACAGACCTGTCGAGTTTTCCCTTCCAGTACATCCACACCAAGCTCCTTTCCACAAAAACTGCAGAATACCTTTTTCTTCATTTACTCGCCAGAAAGATCCTGTCGTTTTTATTAAACCGCAAAATACCCCTTCTATCAAGCTCGCAAAGCATCGTTGTTTTCACCACCTCATGATCCACATCCTTTGCAATAAACTCTTTTTTGAAATCAATGTATTGCTCAAGGTCTTCTTTCTCTTCTTTGTTGAAGATAATATTATTATAATAATCGATAATTGTTATATCAGTAAAATAGGTGCTCAAAATCTCAACCCCGTTCTCTGCTGAAAAATTCTGTATAACTTTTCTGAGGTTATCAAACTGGAAGAACATCTCTCCTTCTTCAAGCATGGCTTCACTATGAGTAATAACAAGAAAGATTCCCTCTGGCTTAAGAACCCTTTTTACCACAGGAAGTACTTCAGGAAAAAAATAAAGCGAATAAGCAGAGGCTACAAGGTCAAAAAAATCTGCAGGAACATCGATAGGTGAAGGAAGGTACCTGGTGACAAAAACCGATGTCCGTGCAAGGGGCATGGTTATGGACAGAAAAGCCTGCTCGTTTGAAGGATGGCAGTCAATACCCATTATATAATCAAATTTTCCTTCAAGGCGCTCTTCAAACCAGCCATAACCACAACCAAGGTCAAGTATGGTGTGTATATGAGGCCAGTTAATGGCGCTATTTACCACATCGCGTATGTCCTGGCTGTTTTCAGAATGCTTCTTTATAAGGGCACCAATCTTTCTATGAATATCAAAGTCTGCATAGCTTTTTATAATGTTCTTCATTAAACTTGTTATAGCGCATGAATTCTTTTTTGTAAATTAAAAAACCTTCAGTGACTTGCATCAATAACAAATAACCTTTATAATTAAAAAAAGGTCAATCATATTTTGGCAGAAGAGGATTTGCAATGCCTATTTATGAGTATATCTGTTCGCAGTGTCACAGGATTTCATCGTTTTTACTTTTGAGGGCTTCAGAAAGGCTCGAACCTTATTGTACCTCCTGCGGTAGTAAAAAGGTGACAAGGGTTTTATCTCATGTTTCTGTTATCAAAAGTGAAGAAAGGCGAATAGAGGGGCTTCTTGATCCCCACAATCTTTCCGGCCTCGATGAGAACGACCCCAGGAGTATTGAAAAGTTCATGAAAAAGATGGACGGTCCGTTGAAAGATGAAATTGGCGAGGGATTTGATGAGGCAATGGAAGAGGCAATGAACGTTAGTACCCCTAACGCTGAAGAAACTCTCTAAACTTCTGTATCCCCTTACCTTCTCTTAATACCTCTATAAGGTCATCAACAAGTCTTATTACTGATGAAGGTTCATTGGCTATAATTTCTCCATCAATAACAAGGTCTATACTTCCTTTAAAGGCCTTCTCAATCTGTCGAGGGCCTGTCATAAATTCCTTCCCTGCTATACGAGCGCTTGTGTTAATTATGGGTCTCTCTATAAGCCTTGTAAGCCCTACCGGTACTGTATGTTCTGGTATTCTAATGCCTACCTCCTTTTTTTCGGTCATAAGCAACCTCGGCATAATCTTTTTTGCTTTAAGTACAAATGTATAAGGACCCGGGAGGCATCGTTTCATGAGGTTAAAGGAAAAGTCGCTCATTACAGCATAAATACTTACCTCTTTGAGGTCTTTGCAAATGATACTCAGCGCTCTTCTTGTATCAAGTTTTTTTATTATATATAGTCTTTTTATCGCCTTGATATTGAAAAGATCACAGCCCATACCATAAAATGTGTCTGTAGGATAGGCAACGATTCCCCCATTAAGCAGTGTCTCTTTAATAAGTGTTGTAATCTTTTTTCGTGGTCTTACAGGATCCCAGTCTACTATCATATTTTTCTTCCTACATACTGAGCCACAGCCCTTTTTCTGCCATTATACTGGTATATCTTTTCTTCATAGTATAAAAGCTCAAGCCCTTGAAAATGCTCTATAAGCTCTCCATCATCTAAGAGATATTCCGGGTCTCTCCAGCGGTCTATCAAGTTTTGCCTCTTTAAAAAGGTTTCATATATAATTATACCACCCTTACGGAGTGTCGCAATCAATTCTTTCATAATGCTCCTCATAAGAAAATAGAAAACTAATATACCATTTGCTGTACTTTTTTTGAATGGAAGAGCAAGTGCATCGGCTTTAATTATTCCAATACCATGTTTTGTTTCTTTTGAAGAACGTAGTGCGATTTTAATTGCCTCTTCCGATCTTTCAAGCCCGTACACTACAAAGCCTTTTCGCGCGAGAAAAAGAGCATCCCGACCATTTCCCATGGCTATATCAATCACGCATCCTTCAGGTATTACAGACCAGTATTTCTGAAGAAGGATATGGGGGTCATTTGCCCCATCATAAAATCCTTCTTTGTACCGCTTATCCCAATCAGTCATTTCCAAAAGCCCTTCCTACATTTGTATATAATATCATCTTCTTTGTTTCTCTGCATATCTTCTTTTAGAGGTAACAGGATTATCATAATAAAATAGATATCGTCAAAGGTATCACTAATTTCCGGTGTAAAGTGGGTATTCAAAATCTTCATGCACCATAATTATTATAATCATATAGAGAATAAGAGTAAAAAATAGATTTTTTTCTTAATGAATGTTATATAAAAAAGGTGTCAATAAAAATTGTTTTTCTTGACTGTGATGGCACCCTCACAACCATAAAAAGTAGCTGGGAATATCTTCATAGAAGGCTTGGTCTCTGGGATAATAATGCTGATCTCTATCAGAGGCTCTTCAGAAATGGGGTTATCGACTATTATGAATTTTGCAAACGAGATGCCTTACTATGGAGAGACCTTTCTTTAGAACAAATAATAAAAATCATCGAAGAAATACCACTGCAAAAGGGGGCTGAGGCAATGATACGGGCGTTTAAGGAGATGAACATTTTCACAGTAATAGTATCAACAGGCCTCTCTTTTCTTGTTGATAGAATAAAAGAAGGGCTTGGTATTGACATGGCTCTTTCAAACGAGCTTCTTGCTGAAAATGGGTCTCTTACAGGTGATATCAAAATCAATGTAGAGTTCAACAAAAAAGGTGAGATTGTTGAAAGTCTTCTGGCCACTCATGAATTTAAGAAAGAAGAGGCTTGTGCCATCGGTGATGGAGAGGGTGATACAGGCATGTTCAGAGCCGTTGGTTTATCCATAGGCTTTCATCCTCATCCCAATGTTCTACCCATTATTCACCACACTATTAACAAAGGCTCTCTTAAAGCCACAATAAACATAATAAAAGGACATCCATAATGACCGATAAACTACATAAACAGAACTACAAATACAAAGTGATGTTCTATTCAGTTCTGTGTCTTATTGTTTTTTTCGCCTTTTTGAGCTTTTCAGGCTGTGCACCAAAAAAAGTAAAAATCTACGATTCAATAAGCGATACACGAAATAATATTATACAGTTCGCCATGAACCTGCATGGTAAGCCATATAAAAGTGGCGCCAAGGGTCCTAATGCCTTTGATTGTAGTGGTTTCGTGCATTATGTATATAAGAACTCTGGCATAACCCTGCCCATTACAGCGGAAGAATTAGATAAGGTTGGTTATGAGGTTTCGAATGCAACTGTTATGCCTGGAGATCTTGTTTTTTTTACTATAAAAAAGGACCTCCATATAGGTATTATGCTAAATAAGCATGAGTTTATACATGCATCAAAAACCAGAGGTGTGGCCATAGACAACCTTGGCACGCAATACTGGTTGAGATACTTCAGGGGTTTCAGGTCTGTGCTATAAATCTCTGGATATTATTTCCAACTTTCAGAAAACCTCTACATGCCAAAAAATTCTCTCAATGTCATTGATGTATAATGTTTTTCCTTTACAAAAACAAGCATCTTTTTAAAGTCGTTTTTTGGTATATAGCCAGGTACTTTAACTATGGGCTGACCCTTTGGGTCAAGAAACCACGTTGTGGGGTAGCCCCACACATCATACATGCGTGTAAGCCTGTTATTTTTATTGATGTCCACTGTAATAAAGACGACCCAGCGTTTCAAAATATTGCTGACCTCCCTGTCTGATAGAACATAGCGATTCATGTCATCACAATATGGGCATAATCTGCTGAAAAAATATATAACAACAGGTTTGTCTTCCTTCTGTGCCCGCTTCATTGCCTCTTCATATTCTTCAGCATGTATGAGGCTTATTGCAGTTAAAAAAAGCACAAGAGATACTGCAAAGGAGAAAAACAATCTTTTCATAATTATAATTTTATCATGATAACTACAGTAACACAATATGGATAGTAAACATCCAAAATTTCGGCTTAAGCGGCAAGGAACATAGCACAGTCTTCTTTTCTTTTTGCCCAATAGTTGTCTCAATCGCCATTTAGTCTGAGAAGTCTCAACTTAAGAAAGTGAGTCGTTATCATAAAGGAGATACGGGCATGGAAGAAAAAGAAAGACCAATGAGAAGGTCCTTTACACCAGAGCAGAAGTTCGAGATCGCATAAGGATATAGAACGCCACACAAC
>DHGO01000169.1 GCA_002402795.1 Deltaproteobacteria bacterium UBA4796 | reverse complement strand
GCTTGCGGCGGGGTAGTTTATTTGAGGGGGGGCAAAAATATGACTTTATTTTTATCAGTTGTAAATAGAATCAGTAGAGTTATGCACTACTTTTCCGGAATTATTTTGACCTTTATAATGCTTATCACTGTGATAGACATCATATTGAGGCCGTTAGGAAAACCACTGATGGGCTTATTCGAACTAGTAGGTTTGTCAGCCGCTATAGCTGCCGGATTTGCCATACCTTATACCTCATGGGAAAAAGGTCATGTATGTATGGAATTTGTTATTGAAAGGCTATCCGCAGGGAGGAGAGATGTTTTCCTGATAATAACAAGACTTGCGAATATAATTCTTTATAGTGTCCTGGGAGTTACATTGTTTAGTTCTGGATTAGATAAGTATATGATTGGAGAAGTCTCAATGACCATTCAAATCCCCCACTATCCATTTCTCTATGCTGTTAGCATATGTTGCTTTATCCAGTGCTTGGTAATGATTTGCGATATAATAAAGATATTAGGAGGGAATTATGAATGAGATAATAATAGGAATAGTTGGATTATTTGTTCTATTACTTGTCTTTTCAACGGGGATAGAGATAGCATCTGGTATGATGATTGTAGGATTCATCGGATTTGGTTTAGTCAGATCTTTTGGCTCTGCATTCGATCTTCTGAGCACTGATCTTTTTGAGACACTTTCATCTTATGGGCTAACCGTGCTCCCTCTTTTTGTCTTGATGGGACAAGTAGCATTTAGTGCAGGTATTGCAAAAAGATTATATGACGCAGCTTATAAATTTATAGGTCGTGTACCAGGATGCTTAGCCATTTCAACAATTTTGGGAGCAACATTATTTAAGGCAATTTGCGGGTCATCACCCGCTACTACTGCCACCTTTAGTGCTGTAGCAATTCCTGAAATGGATAGATACGGGTACAGTAGGAAACTATCTACCGGTACTGTTGCAACCTCGGGTACGTTGGGGGTTCTTGTCCCGCCAAATATAACCCTCATTATATACGGCTTCATAACTAATCAGTCCATAGGCAAACTTTTTCTCGCCGCACTTTTTCCTGGTCTTCTTATAGCCCTACTTTACTCAACCATTATACTTTGTTGGTGCAAAATTAATCCATCAATCGCGGGCAGAAAAGGTGAGAAGTTTCCACTCAAAGAGAAACTTAAATCCTTAACTGATGTTTTTTGGCCCGCGGTTATTTTCATTGTGACGATAGGCGGTCTTATGAAAGGATTTTTCACTCCTACAGAGGCAGGCAGTGTTGGTGCTTTTGCCGTTATTTTACTCACTTTTTTTAAACGAGATCTCAATTTCAAGGGGTACATAAACGCTTTAGGACAGGCTTTAAAAATTGCCTGTATGTTTCTTTTAATAGTTGCAGGGTCAGCAATGGTGGGGCATTTTCTTGCTGTTACTAAAATTCCATTATACGCTGCAGACTGGATGGGTAATCTTAACATCAATAAATACATAATTATAGCTTTTATCTTATTCCTATATAATGTGGGGGGGTCTTTTGTAGATGATTTTGCATTCATGATACTTGTTACCCCTATATTATTTCCGGCAATTTTAAAACTTGGTTTTGACCCACTTTGGTTCGGAATCATTGTTTGCATTGCTGTCATGATTGGTGGAATTATTCCGCCAGTTGCCATGAATGTTTTTATAGTAAAAAAGTTTACGAAGGCGTCTTTGGGAGAGATCTACAGCGGAACATATCCTTTTCTTGCTGGCCTCATAGCCCTAACGATTTTGCTGTGCATATTCCCACAGATTGTTCTTTTTCTTCCAAATTTACTGATGCCGTAGACGTAGGTATAAGGGTGAAAAAGACTGACAAGAGTGCAAACGAGAGGAATTGAGATAAATGGTCTTTGGCGGGAAAGGGTATGTGGGTAAAGGCTTATATATTTTGGGGTTACCCTGGACACCGTCGTATCTGCTTGATTGCTCACGGCCTGTTCTATTCGAGGCCGGTTTTTCATGTCTTGGAAGGTTATATGAAGAAGATATAAGAAAGGTGCTTAATAGCCGTCAGCCTGAGATACTTTTCCTAACCCATGTTCATTACGACCATTGCGGGGCAACAGCGTATTTCAAGAAAGTCTTTCCTGATATTAAGGTGGCTGCATCATCAAAAGCAGCGGAGATTATTAAAAGACCCAATGCCCTCAAATTGATAAAAGAATTAAGCACTAACGTAACCTCACGTGTTACCGCTATAAAAAATATAGACGCTACTAAGCTTTTGTACGAACCGTTCGAGCCCTTTGAAATAGATATTGTTCTTGAAAACGGTGAGACTTTTCAACTGACAGAAGACATAAATGTGAAGATTTTTGTTACTGCTGGTCATACGAGAGACAACTTGGCTTACTACATACCGGAAAAAAAGATTCTCTTTGTTACTGAGTCTGTGGGTAATATTGACCGTGTTGGCAGGGTCATTACCGAGTTCCTTGTTGACTATGATGCATATATAGAAGATATAAAACGATTTTCTCTGTTTGATATTGAGATTTTATGCCTTGGTCATCAATTTGTTGTCACAGATGCCGATGTGAAGGGATTTTTTACTCGTTCACAAAAAGAAGCAGAGGATTTCAAGACAAGGGTAGAGAGATATTTAATTGAAGAAGGTGGCGATATTGATAAGGTAGTAAGACATATCAAAGCAGAAGATTATGATACAAATCCAGGGCCCAAGCAAATGGAGCAGGCTTACCTGATAAACCTTACTATTCAGGTGACACATTTGGCAAAACATTATCTCAAATTGCAGTGTAGTAAGATGACCTGTTTTTTATGATATTGGAGCTACTATTAGTGAGTCGTTATCATAAAGGAGATACGGGCACGGAAGAATGTCGAGGGCCATGGTATATACCCAGTTTAAGCCCTTAAGGGCCAAGGTAATTCCCCACTTTGCCGAAAGAAGTAGATAAAAATTACCGATCCTGTCATTCCTGAATAAGACAAATTTTAGGGAATGGAGGGATCATGGCAAGGAGGAATATACCGATGAACGAAGTAGTGGAAGTATTGTATCAATGGCATAAGGGAAGGAAAATATCAGAGATTGGCCAATCACTGGGCATGGACAGAAAAACGGTGCGGAAGCATATTGTGCTATGATGCCTTTAGTGGA
>DHGO01000022.1 GCA_002402795.1 Deltaproteobacteria bacterium UBA4796 | reverse complement strand
TCTTCTGGATATGCCTTCCATATGTACAGCCTTTTTCCATCTAAGTATGTAAAGGCGCCGGGGTAGGGATGGGTGACAGCCCTTACGAGGTTGTAAATGGATAGGGCATCATTATGCCATGATATGAGCCCATCTTCAGGCTTTCTACCACCAAAATAGCTGCTTATGCCCAGAACCTCCTGGGGTATTCTCGTAAATGTGCCATTTTCTAATTCTGGAAGTATCTCCCTTATCAACACCCTCGCTTCCTTTGCCATTTTCATAAAAAGTGTATATGCCGTATCATCGAATTCAATTGCCACTTCCTTCCGGGCTACAATATCCCCTGCATCCGGTTTCTCAACCATGTAGTGAAGGGTAAGACCTGTCTTCTTTTCCCCTTTAATTAGTGCCCAGTTTACAGGGTTTCTCCCCCTGTACCAAGGAAGAAGTGAACCATGGAGATTAAAGGCACCAATATCTGGAATATCAAGTATTGCTTTAGGTATCATGTTTCGGTAATAAAAAGAAAATATTATATCTGGCGCCATTTCTCTTATGAGACTCACCCATTTTTTATCCTTTAAGCTATCGGGTTTATAAACAGGGATATTGTGAATCACGGCAAGTGCCTCTGGCTTTCTGAACCATATCTCTTCTTCAGGGTCATCTTCATGGGTAAAGAGGCATAGTACTTCTACACCACCATTTATAAGTTCTTCAAAACAGACGTATCCAATTTCGTGGTACCCGAAGACTACCGCTTTCATTGCAATATTTGTTTGATAATAAAACGAGGTCTTCTTCTGACCTCCTGATATATCCTTCCGATATATTCCCCGATAATACCAAGGGCGAATATCTGTATGCCCACAAAGAAAAATAGTATACCAAAAAGGGTAAAGGTTCCCTCTACCTCAGGTCCTATAATTAACCTTCTGACAAAGAGTAAAACCGCAAAGGCAAGCCCCAGAAGGGCAATCACAATGCCAAGGAAACCTATAAACTGAATGGGTAACAAAGAAAAATTTGTCATGAGGTCAAAATTCAACTGGAAGAGTTTGAAAACACCATACTTCGATATACCTCCTTTACGTTCCTCATGGCTTACTTCTATCTCGGTAATCCTTTTGGCAAATGTATTGGCAAGGGCAGGAATAAAACTCGATGATTCAGTACACATTTTCATATAGTCAACAATATTTCTTCTATAGGCACGGAGCATACAACCGTAATCCTTCAATCTAATGCCTACAAGTTTTGCAGTAATTTTGTTCACAATATAGGATGGTATTTTTCTGAAAATGGAATCCTTTCGCCTTTTTCTATAGGTGCCGACAACCTCGTAACCTTCTTCCATGGTTCTGACAAGCTTTGGTATCTCTTCAGGAGGATTCTGCAGATCACCATCTATGGTGATTACCACTTCACCCCTTGCATACTCAAAACCTGCAAAGAGTGCTATGTGTTGCCCATAATTTCGGTTGAATTCAATAACCTTTACATGGGAATCGCTATTGTGAAAATCCTCAAGTATCTCCTGGGTCTTATCTGTACTACCATCATTTATGTAGATGATTTCGTAGGTTCTCTTAATCCCTTCCAGTGTATCAGATAGTCTTTGATGTAGCTCTTTAAGCGACTCCTCTTCATTCAAAACCGGAACCAATATTGAAATATAAGGCTTATCTTCCATCTCTCCTCACATAAAAGGTATAGTTTCCTTTCTCATATCGTGCCTTCCCGACCTTATTAAATTTCGTTTCAAGCCACTCATGTATTTGCATCCCTGACCTATCTTCAACGATGAGTAGTATATCACGTTTGTCATCCTTTATCTCATCTATCCTGAAAACAGGTTGAATAGGTCTGCCCATATAAAAGATTAGATCTGGAGAATCAAAATCATAGGTATAGATACTCACATTCTTTTTCACATCTCCCAATCTCTCTGTTATAAGGCGCGGGGATTTAAAGGTTCTGTCCATAGCAGGCATATAATGGGTATTATAAAAAGAGCCGGCAACAAGAAGATAGAATACGATGAGACCCGCGGAGAGACTTACCTTTTTTCTCCTCATTGCATAGAGACAGGCACAGGCAGATAAAAAAAGTATGCCGCTGTAAATATAAATCGGAACCATGCTTGCCTTGAGTTCTGTAACAATAGAGAGTGTTGAGAAATAGGTAAATACTATTACCCCGATGGGTAGACAGACAAGGAGAAAGGCAAAGAGCATGAGTACCATACGGATGTTTGTATTCTCAAGAAGCCATGCCCATCTGTCTCTTAAATAGATTCCGCAGAGGATTGCACAGGCAGGGTACAGAGGAAGAAGATAAATTGCCCTTTTGCTCGTGGAGAACTGGAAAAATAGAAAGGAAAAGAGAAACCAGATAAGGGGCAGGCTATATCTTTTTTTAAAGGCATGGATAATGGCAAAGGGAAGCATGATACTCCATGGAAGAAAATTGAAAAATAACTTGGGAAAGTAATAGAAAAATTCCTCCCTGTGGTCAAAAGCCTTTATATATCTGGTGATATTCTGCCTCAGAATAAATTCCTGCCAGTATTCCTGCCCTGCAAGGAAAAACCAGATAGATGATAAGGCAAGGGCAA
>DHGO01000042.1 GCA_002402795.1 Deltaproteobacteria bacterium UBA4796 | reverse complement strand
TGGTGCCTTCATAGGGATATTCATGGATTTCTTCATTTATCCCTGTAATCTTCTTCTCCCTATTGCCTCTTACCAGATCAATACCAATAGTATCCTCCTCTTCAATAAAGATAACATCGGGATGAGTACGCCGCTCTATCTTAAGGCAGGCACGGCATTTTCCACAACCATCACCTCGTTCGCAGAACATGTATTTGATAAATTCTATGGCGAGTTTTTTCTTTCCTATACCTTCCTGTCCTGAAAAGAGAAGGGCATGGGGCGTCCTTCCAGTATCAAGGAACCTCTTAAGAAAGTACTTTTGCTTCTCGTGTCCCACAACATCTTTAAAAGCCATGAGCCTCTAAAAGCCTATCCACTCTCTGTCTTATAGCCTGATGGGTTGAATCAATACTGAGATTACCATTCAAAATCATAAATCGTTCTGGTTCGTCCTTTGCGAGCTTGAGATAACCTTTCTGTATCCTCCTGTGAAAAGAAAGGGTTTCGCCTTCAAACCGATCCAGCGAGGTAGCGTGCTGTAACTTTCTTTTAAGTCCGAGTTTCACGTTACAATCCAGAAGAATTGTAAGGTCAGGTTCTATATTCTTCGATACAAGACGGTTCAATTCTTTTATTACATCCAGATCTAACCCTCTTCCAAAACCCTGATAGGCACAGGATGCATCACAAAAACGGTCGCCAAGCACAATCATGCCCTTTTTGAGTGCTGGTAAAATAATTTCTTCAACATGCTGGGCTCTCATCGCCATAATAACCAGTAATTCAGCAAGCGGAACTATCCGTTCATTCCTCTTCAATACCACCTTTCGTAATGCCTCGCCAAAGGCAGTTCCTCCAGGTTCCCTTGTCACCACAACTTTATATCCCTTCTTCTTCAAATAACGGGACAGAAGAATAACCTGGGTTGATTTTCCACTGCCTTCTATACCTTCAAAGGTTATAAACATGGTCGTTTCACTTCAAAATACGTTCAATGTATTCGCCTGTTCTTGTATCGATCTTTACCACATCACCCTCTTCAACAAAAAGTGGAACCTGTAATACATAGCCTGTCTCAAGTGTTGCTGGTTTCGTCGCATTCTGTGCTGTATCTCCCTTTATTCCCGGTTCGGTCTTTACTATCTTGAGATTTACAAAATTTTGCATATCAACCCCAATAGGATTCCCTTTATAAAACACAACATTTATCACAAGGCCTTCTGTGAGATAATTCTTTGCGCCTCCCAGATGTTCCTCATTGATAAACAGCTGGTCATAAGAATTCTCATCCATAAAATAGAATCTGTCATCTTCTCTATAAAGAAACTGCATCTTTCTCTCTTCCATATCCGGCAATTCAACTTTATCTCCTGAGCGAAATGTCCTATCAAGGACATTATCTGTTATAAGACTCTTGAGACGGGTTCTTACAAAGGCCCCACCCTTTCCCGGTTTAACATGCTGGAAATCAACAATAACAAAGGGCTCATCTTCGACAAGTATTCTCAAGCCTTTTCTAAATTCAGATGTGGCAACAAACATATATCCTCCTCTAAATCCGTAACATCTCCTTTTGAATGTGGGTGAGAACCTTTGCACCCTTCTCTGTTATAAGAAGCATATCCTCCAATCTCACACCACCCATATCGGGTATATAAATACCTGGCTCAATGGTAAAAACCATATTCTCTTCGATAATTCCATCAGCCATGCTGTTGATAACAGGCGACTCATGCACAGCAATACCGATACCATGACCCACACCATGCCTGAAGAATTTACCATAACCTGCATCTTCTATAAATCCTCTTACAATGGAATCAAGTTCTTTGAGATGCATACCTACTTTTACCTTTTCTATTGCCTTCTTCTTTGCATCGTTGACAACATTGAATATCTCCATCATCTTTCCATCCACCCTTCCAACAAATAGAGTACATGTCTCGTCGCTACAGTAGCCTCCGTATTTTGCGCCGAAGTCCATGACCACCGTCTCTCCTTCCTGAATCCTTTTTTCTGCTGGTTCAGCATGTGGCATGGCAGCCCTTATTCCTGAGGCAACAATTGTATTGAATGATGGCCCCTCCGCACCACATTGCCTCATAATATATTCTAATTCATTTGCAATATCTTTTTCTGTTTGACCAGGATAAATCTTTTCTAATACCCTTTTAAATGCATCTGTTGCAATATCTATTGCCTTGCTAATGACGTAAATTTCTTCAATTTCTTTTTGTCTTCGTATATCCTCAACAATGTTTCCCAGGGCAACAAGTTCAACAGCAGGCATCTTTTCTCTCCACCTGTGGTATATGTCATATGATGTATGAAAGCTATCAAAGCCCATTCTTTTTATACCATATTCAGCACACACCTCTCCTAAAGCGTTTTCTTTCTCCTTCAATTCCACTATCTTTATATTATGGGTCACACCGCATGCATGAGTGATATAGCGAAAATCAGTAAAGAGAATAACATCATCCCGCGTGACAAGCAGAGTGCCTTCAGATCCTCTGAATCCGGTCAGGTAAAATATATTTTCCATGCCTCTTAGTATGCAGCTATCCAGGTTCTTTGACTGGATTATATCACGAACTTTTGTAATCCTTTTCTCTCTCATAAATCTACCATAATTGTTTTTTTATAATATCCGATAGTGGTGGGCGCCTACCGTGTTCTTTTATCTCTTTCTTGAGGATCATAAGTCTCTTTCTATATAATGCATTCTCTGGCTTTCTCTTTACAAGCTCCTTATATATCTCTATTGCCTTTTCCACATATCCCTGCTGGAGATATATATCCGCAAGGGTTGAAGAATAGATCTTATTACCTTCCATGGCGGAATAATAAAAATCTCCCTGTAAAATTATTGTATATAATACCAGAATGTATCTTCGATAACAAAGGAGACCTTATACCATCATTGATTTCTATTCTTCTGCTCCTCGGTAATCCTTTCTAATGTATCTCTGAATTCATTGGCTCCGCCTGATAATTCTACAGCCTTTTTTGCAAGCTCAAGAGCCTCGTCAAGATTTTTATCAATGGTATAGTATAACCAGGCAAGATTATTATATGCTTTCGCATCATTTGTATATGTTATGGCTTTTTTATAGTTCTTTTCTGCATTTTCATAATCCTTCTGCTGAAAGAAGAGATTACCCATATAGAGATATGCTATTGGCAAATCTTTAGACGCAGCTGAATACTCTTTGAGGGCTTCATCGAACTCTTTGTTTTTTTCATAAACCATACCAAGATTGATATGTTCTTCTGGCGTTAGGGGGTCGTGTAATACAATGAACCTCGGAAGACTGCAAAACCATAAAGAGTTAATAAGAATCACAAGGATGAGGGTCTTATTAAAAGCGTCCAGAAATCTGTTTTTTTCCATATTCTTTTAAGCTTTTCTTCGTGAATGATTTCATGTTGTCTTCTTCCTGAATTGACTATAATAGCACCTTTCATATATCCAGTTGTAACAAGGAAATGGTTGCGCTGATATGAAGATATACCATAGTCAACAAGCAGTATCAGCGGTATGCCATCATCTATGCGCCTTTTTACATCATCGATGCTTCCAGCGTAACGTTGTGTCACAAAGCCCATTTTACGTGCGTATATCTCAAGGTCCAGCCCCAAAACCCCTCTTGCTGTAGGGCTATAGATATCCTCTATAATCTTTTCCAGCGATATATTCCTGCCTGTCCCCATTTTTATATCCCAGTAATTAATGACCATTGCAAGTGCAGAAGGTCCGCACTGAAAATCATCCTGCTGGATAAACGGAATACCCGAGAGTAAAATAGCATCCCCGGGCAATACCCCACCGGTCATTCCACAGGCGTTACCTAATAAGGGTATAAGAATAATAATGAATCGCAGAATATTCATTCTTAAGTCAACTGCTATCGGCTAAAGCCGATAGCTTGAGGGTTCAAGGACCCCTCGACCCCTTACGGCAAAGTCTTCGCCTGAAGGCGAGGGTTTTTCTCCCATTCCCCGAAGGAGACAATAATCTATTTCGTCGTCACAATGACTTTCTTTCCTGTTGTCAGATTTATTAGAACAATCACAAGTATGACAATAACAAGTATTGCTATTACCACACCCAATCCATCC
>DHGO01000050.1 GCA_002402795.1 Deltaproteobacteria bacterium UBA4796 | reverse complement strand
GAATTTAAAATAGAATATAATCTGTTGAAAATTGGGCGTAATCTGTTACAATTATGCACTGAAATTTTACCATGTCTGAATATCGTATAATATTTCAACCCAGGGATATAACCTTTACAGCAGAGGAAGGTGAGAATCTGCTTGAAGTGGCAATGAAGGCAGGTATTCATATAAATGCTTCCTGTGGTGGTAATAGCACCTGTGGCAGGTGTAAGGTAAGGATAGTCGATGGTAATGCTGGTGGTTCATTACCATATCCACAGGTGTCTTTAGAGGAATTCAATAATGGAATAAGGCTTGCGTGCAAAACAACCATTCATAGCAACCTGACGGTTGAAATTCCATTAGAATCCCAGGTGGACAGAAGACTTTTAAAAAGAATTGAGCATCCCCGCATTCTTTCTGCCTCTGATATGAACCAGTTTATAAAGGAATGGAAGATTAATCCTCCTGTAACGAAACACTACATAGAGCTTCCTGAGCCAACAGTTGATGATAATATATCGGATGCTGATAGGCTTTTGAGAGAATTAAAGAGACAGTATGGCATGGATGATACTTCAGTTTCTTTTGATGCCCTCAGGATATTGAGCGAAAGGCTGAGGAGTGCAGGCTGGAAAGTAACAGTTACTATTTCTTATTCAGGGAAAGAACATAAGGTAGTCAATGTTGAATCAGGAGATACAGAAAAACAACATTATGGAATAGCGATTGATATAGGAACAACAACCGTCTGCGGTCAACTCCTTGATACAGGAAGGTATAGAACTCTGAAGGAGATTGATGTGATTCAGGGAAAAGAGTCAGCAGTAATTGCGGAAACATCAGACTATAACAGCCAGATAAGCTATGGCGAAGATGTAATCTCGCGTATCATGTATTCAAGGAAAAAGGGCGGATTAAAGAGACTTCAAAAGGCTGTCATAGATACAATAAATAGTATAATCAAGGAATTGGTTGAAAAGGGGAGTATCAATCCTGATTTTATAAACCACATAGTGATGGCAGGGAATACGACCATGACACACCTTGCCATTGGCATGAATCCACAGTATCTGATGCTCGCACCCTATACCCCTGCCTTTACACATGCGCCTTCTTTGAAGGCAAAGGAATTAAATTTAAACACGAATGAAAGTGCCTGTGTAAGTTTTTTACCATGCGTGGCATCCTATATAGGTGGTGATATTGTGGCGGGCATTTTAGGTACAGGTATTTTTGAGCGAGATAAGATTGCCCTCTATATGGATATTGGTACAAATGGCGAGATAGTACTTGGCAACAAAGACTGGCTTATATGTGCTTCATGTTCTGCAGGTCCTGCCTTTGAAGGGGGAGGAATAAAATATGGAATGAGGGCAGGAAAGGGTGCCATAGAGCAGATTCATATAAACCCTTCGACCTATGAACCCATGATACTCACCGTTGAAAAGGCAAAGCCTGCAGGTATTTGCGGCTCAGGTCTTATTGATATTGTTGCAGAACTTCTTAAAGCCGGTCTCATTGACCAGAATGGTAAATTCAGACAGAAACCATCGACAGATAGAATAAGACAGGGAGATGATGGAGCGGAGTATATAATAAGCTATGCGAAGGAGACAGCAATCAACAAAGATATTGTTATCACAGAAGTGGATATGGATAATATCCTGAGAGCAAAGGCGGCCATGTATGCAGGCTGCAAGGTGCTGCTTGATGTTGCCGGTCTCGAATTCAGAGATGTTGATATGGTCTTCATTGCAGGCGGTTTCGGTCATTATATTAACCCGGAAAAGGCACAGTTGATAGGGCTTCTACCTGAGGTGCCTCTTGACAGGTTTGTTTTTGTGGGAAATGGTTCTCTTCTTGGAGCAAGGCTTGTCTCTTTTTCGCAGGAGCTTATGAAAAAATCAGAGAGAATCTCCTCATCCATGACCAATATAGACCTTTCTCAATCTCATAAATTTATGGATGAATTTATAGCAGCCATGTTTCTTCCCCATACAAACAGGAAAGAATTTTCACAGGTTTTTGAAAGATTAGAGTAATATAAAAGGCACAAAGAATATCCATAGTTAATCAATAGAGTGAATGATATGACAAAAATAGTGGCTATGGCAGGAAAGGGTGGTGTTGGTAAGACAACAATCGGTGCTTTCCTGATACGGTATTTTATTGAAGAGATGCATAACGGTCCGGTTCTTGCTGTGGACCTGGACCCCAATTCAAATCTGAATGAGCTTTTAGGAGTAAACATTAAAACAACCATTGGCGAAGCACGGGAATTGATGAAAAAAGATGTGCCTCAGGGGATTACAAAGGATATATGGCTCGAATATAAGATAAATGAGGCTATTGTGGAGAGCAGGGGGTTTGACTTACTTGTCATGGGAAGATCTGAAGGGCCTGGTTGTTACTGTGCAGTCAATAGCCTTGCAAAAAATATTATTGATACATTGAAGACAAACTATCCCTATGTGGTTGTTGACAATGAGGCTGGCATGGAACATATTAACCGTCTTGTGACGCAGGATATTGATGAACTCTTTGTAATCTCAGATGCCACTCCCCGCGGTATTGAGACAGCCGGTAGAATCATGAGTCTTGTAAAGGAACTTCGTTTGAATATCAAAAGAACCCATACGATTATTAATAGGTTTAAAGGGAAAGAGGAAGATACATTGAGACATATAGCAGCGGATAATAGACTTACTATATCAGGCCTGGTAAGGGAAGATGAGATTATTTTAAAGGCAGACCAGCATAGAGAAACAATTTTTTCAATCCCTAAGACATCCTCTGCCCTTAGCGACGCTTACACAATATTCAGAACTGTGATTGAATAGTAGATTAACGACATAGTAGATATTAAAAAAGGAGAAGAGTATGCCAGCCAGGATTATAAGCGGAACAGAGATAGCCTCACAGATAAGGGAAGAGATAAGAAAAGAAGTTGCATATCTAAAAGAGAAGTACCAGGTCATACCCGGCCTTGTGACAATTATTGTTGGAAAAAATCCTGCATCTGTAAGCTATGTAACGGCAAAACAGAAGACAGCCCATGAGCTTGGATTCTATTCTGTTCAGGAGAATATGGAGGAAAATATTTCAGAAGAAGCATTGCTGAACGTTATTATGAAATATAATGGAGACCCTCTTGTCCATGGAATCCTGGTGCAATTACCATTACCAGCTCATATCAATGAGAGCAAAGTCCTTTATACAATTAATCCTGAAAAGGATGTGGATGGTTTTCATCCTGTGAATATCGGTCGGTTGATGATAGGGGATGCCCGTTTCTATCCCTGTACTCCCTACGGGATTCAGCAGCTTCTCATAAGGAGTAATATCAGGATTGAAGGTGCTGAAGTTGTTGTGGTGGGACGGAGTAATATTGTTGGAAAACCCATTGCTATGATGCTCTGCCAGAAGGCTAAAGGCGCCAATGCAACGGTGACCATATGTCATACAGGCACCAAAGACCTCTCTTTTCATACAAGGCATGCTGATATTCTAATAGTAGCCGCAGGAAAACCGAAATCCATTACTGCCGATATGGTAAAAGATGGGGCTACTGTGATTGATGTTGGTGTAAACAGGATAGGAGTGACTCCAGAAGGCAAAGCACGATTGTGCGGGGATGTAGATTTTGAAGGTGTAAAGGAGAAGGCATCTGCCATTACCCCTGTACCTGGAGGTGTTGGCCCCATGACAATAACCATGCTCATGTTGAATACGATTAAGGCAGCAAAACTAACTCGTAGGTTACAGGGATAGAAAGATTTTAAAATAAGTTGTAAACAGTCTTGCGGAGGAAAGATGGCTGATTATATATATAAGGAAAGAGAGAATTTTGAGGGAAAAAAGATAAAGGTTTTAGGTCCTACTTATGAAAAAGGTAAACCTGAAGAAAACCTGGACTGGAGAGAAAAGTTTGATACCCGTGAGGATATAATCAGGTATTTGAGAAGTGCTTTAAGGTACTGGTATGACAAGGAATGGTACGGTAGCGAAAAGAGAAAACAGGAAGCTTGATTAAATTAAATATATATGTAGCCAATACTGGTTCAGAAGGAGAGGCATAAATGGGTTTTCAAATTCCAAAGATACGTTATACAGGACGGATTAATAAAATTACCATAGGCCATGGTACCGGGTCTATAACCATTGGTGGTGAAAGCTGCTATCCCTTTTATCTTTTTGAAGGAGAGATGCCCAATCCTCCGAGAATAGCATTCGAGGTATGGGACCATGAACCTCAGGACTGGCAGGAATGGGCACTGGAACCTTACAGAGATGTTATCCATGATTCTACTTTGTGGGCAAGAAAATGTATTGATACCTATGGTGCGCAGGCTATTGCTTTACAATTGAAGAGCGCAGACCCCAATGGTATGGATGCGGATGTAGATAGTGTTGTGAACGTTGTCAGGCGTGTTGTTGATGCCCTTGATGTGCCTATTATTTTATGGGGCTGCGGTAATGATGAAAAGGATGCCCTCCTGTTAAAGGCAGTAGCAGAGGTATGTGAGGGAAAAAATGTTGCCCTCGGACCTGTATCAGAAAAGAATTACAAACAGATAGGTGCTATGGCAATAGGATACAATCATGTGGTTATTGCATCAACGCCTATAGATGTGAATCTTGCAAAACAATTGAATATCCTTCTCGGGAATCTTGGGGTCTCAGATAATAAAATCATTATGGATCCTACGACAGGTGGACTTGGTTATGGGCTCGAATACACATATTCTGTTATGGAAAGGGATAGGATGGCAGCCCTCACGCAGGAAGACGTCAAACTCCAGTACCCCATTATGTGTAATCTTGCCAATGAAGTATGGAAGACAAGGGAGGCAAGGCTGAAAAAGGATGATGAGCCAAAACTTGGAGACGAAAAGAGAAGAACAATCCTGATGGAGGCGGTTACTGCTGTCACATTGCTTCTTGCAGGAGCGGATATTGTTGTTATGAGACATCCCGAAGGTGTTCTGCTTGTACAAAACATTATTAAAGAATTGATGGCATGAAGGGGGAAGGATGTCAGATGAGAGATTGAAGAGTATTGATGAAGCTACAGTAGAAATTATTAAAAAGGCTGAAGAGGAGAATATCAGCACAGTCTTTACCAGAGCCGATGAAATAAAGCCATGTCCTATAGGAGTTGAAGAGAGTTGCTGTAAGATATGTGCCATGGGACCATGCAGGCTGCCAAGAACGAAAAAGGGAGAACAGGGATTAAGGAGAGGTGTTTGCGGTGCAACAATTGATACTATAGTAGCAAGAAATTTTGCCCGCAAGATAGCAGCAGGTGCGGCTTCCCATTCTGACCATGCAAGAGAAGTTGTGGAGACTTTTATAAAGACTGCTCGGGGAGAAACACAGGGTTTTGCCATAAAGGATGAAGTGAAACTCATCGAGGTTGCCCTCGATTTTGGTATCGATATAAACGAGAAGTCTATAAAAGATATTGCCTTGGAACTTGGAGAAAAGGCACTTGCGCAATTTGGCAGACAACATGGAGAGATTACATACATAAAGAAGGCACCTTTAAGACGACAGGAGATATGGCGTAAGCATGATGTTGTTCCGAGAGGTATTGACAGAGAAGTGGTAGAAATTATGCACAGGACACATATGGGTGTTGACCAGGAATATACTCATATCATTCAGCAGGCAACGAGATGCGCCCTTGCTGATGGTTGGGGTGGTTCAATGATTTCAACAGACCTGCAGGATATTATGTTCGGTATACCTGTGCCCACCCCTGGAACAATAAACCTCGGCGTATTAAAAGAAGACCATGTGAATGTTGTTGTCCATGGCCATGAGCCTCTATTGCCTGAACTCCTTGTTGTGGCAAGCCGCGACCCGGAGATAAAAAGACTTGCAGAAAAGATGGGTGCCAGGGGAATAAATCTTGCCGGTATGTGCTGCTCTGCCAATGAAATTCTTATGAGGCACGGAATTCCCTGTGCTGGTAATTTTCTCCAGCAGGAACTTGCATTGGTTACAGGGGCTGTAGAACTCATGACTGTTGATGTCCAGTGTGAAATGCAGGGGCTTCAACACGTGGCTGAATGTTTCCACACAAAGCTGATTACCACATCTGACAGGGCAAAGATAGCAGGTGCCACGCATATTCAGTTCAGACCTGAGAATGGTCTGGATATAGCAAAAGATATATTAAAGATGGCTATAGAAAATTATCCAAACAGACGGCATGCAATCAATATCCCGAGCCATTCACAGGATACTGTTGTGGGTTTCAGCCACGAAACAATCAATTACATTTTAGGAGGGCTTTTCAGGGCAAGTTACAGACCATTGAACGACAATATAATGAATGGAAGGATACGGGGTGTGGCAGGCGTTGTGGGGTGTAATAATGTTCGTACCACCCATGATTCAGGCCATATCACATTAATAAAGGAGCTTATAAAAAATGATGTTCTTGTTCTGACAACAGGATGTGCGGCAATGGCCTGTGGCAAGGCAGGTCTTTTAACCCCTGAAGCATCCCATACCTTTGCTGGTTCAGGATTGGCAGAAGTATGTGAAGCCATAGGCATACCGCCTGTTCTTCATCTTGGTTCCTGTGTGGACAATTCGAGAATTCTTATTGCTGCAACTGCAATGGTTAAGGAAGGCGGCCTCGGTAATGATTTGAGTGATTTACCTGCTGCAGGGGCAGCACCTGAATGGATGAGCGAAAAGGCGATTGCGATAGGCCATTATTTTGTTGCTTCTGGAATATTCACTGTCTTTGGAACCACATGGCCTACTCTCGGAAGCGACAGGGTAACAAAATATCTCTTTGAAGATATTGGAGAAATATATAAGGGCATGTGGGCTTATGAAGCAGACCCTGAAAAGGCAGCACACCTTATGATCGAACATATAGACAGAAAAAGGAAAGCCCTTGGCCTTGATAAGGCAAGGGAGAGGGTACTTTTCGATATGGCTATGCGAAGGGCTCTGGATTAAGCAATGATTCATAAAGGAGAATATGGATGTCGAAGATTATTGCATCAGCAGCAATAAGAGGGGCTCAAAAAATATTTAATAAAGCCGAGAAACAGTACGAAGAAGCACTTGAGAAGTATGGTCCAGAACAGGATGTGGGTTTTCCAAACACAGCCTATTATCTTCCTATCATCTATGCCATAACCGGTATAGGTGTTTCAAAAATAAAAGATATGAAAAGAGTACTTGATACCTGCAAGAAACTTATCCCCCCTCCTGTGCGGGAGCATATGCCCCTTCCTTATCTTGCTCCAGCCCTTGACGCAGGCATGGCAACCTTTTTTGCAGAGGAGATTATAGAGGCAATACGATACCTTGAAGAGCCTGATTGTTATGCAGCGAATAGCGAAGAGATAACGGAGAAAAACAAATGGCTGGGGGCAGCAAATGATGTAATTTTCAGAAAAAGAGGTGTGGAATTTGTTGATGGTACTGCACCTGGATTTGCTGCAATAGTTGGTGCAGCGCCTGACCCTGAAACTGCATCACGTATAGCAATTGAGCTTCAGGAAAAGAATCTATATGTCTTTATGTGTGGAGAAAATCAGGGAAAGAGGTTTTCGGAGCAGCTCATTCAGGCGAATGTGCAGATTGGCTGGCCCACGCGTCTTGTTCCCTTTGGTCCTGATATTTATCAGGCTGTTTTTGCAATAGGTTTTGCATGCAGAGTTGCCATGGCGTTTGGAGGCATTAAACCAGGCGATTTTAGAAAAAATCTCATTTACAACAAAGACAGAACCTATGCCTTTGTGCTTGCCCTTGGTGATGTTACTGATGAATGGTATGCAAATGCTGCAGGTGCTATAAACTGGGGATTCCCTACCATTGCAGATACGCCTATTCCACAGGTATTGCCTACGGGTATATGCACTTACGAGCATGTGGTATCGAATATTCCTCACAGTCAGATTGTCCAGAAGGCGGTTGAGGTGAGGGGGCTGAAGGTGCAGGTATCAAAGATTCCCATTCCTGTTTCTTATGGTCCTGCATTTGAGGGTGAAAGGGTACGTGGTGATGACATCTATATTGAAATGGGTGGAGGTAGAACAATTGCTGTTGAGTGGACAACATCGAAAAGCATGGATGAAGTAGAGGATGGTAAGGTTGAAATCGTAGGACCAGACATAACAGATGTTCCTTCAGGAACAAGGCTCCATTTCGCCATGATTGCAGAGGTTGCAGGAAGAAATTTTCAGGAAGATTTTGAGCCAATCCTTGAAAGGCAGAATCACCATTTAATCAACCAGGCTCAGGGTGTTATGCATATAGGGCAGAGGGATATTGCCTGGATAAGGATTTCAAAGCAGGCAGTGGAAAAAGGTTTCAGGCTCGAGCATATTGGTAAGATTATTCATGCAAAGTATCATCAGGACTTTGGGACAATCTTTGACAAGGTGCAGATAAAGATTTACACAAAGGAAGAAAAGGTGAGGGAGATTCTTGAGAAGGCACGGAGCGTATATGAGAGGAGAGATCAAAGGATCGAGGGTATGACTGATGAGAGTATCAACACATTTTATTCGTGTATCTTATGCCAGTCTTTTGCACCAAACCATGTATGTATTATTAGCCCTGAACGAACAGGACTCTGTGGCGCATACAACTGGCTGGATTGCAGGGCTGCATATGAGATAAATCCTGAAGGTCCAAATCAACCGGTGGAAAAGGGCACGTCCATTGATGAGAAATATGGTCAATTCAAGGGTGTGAATGAATATGTAACAAAGGCATCGAGGCAGAAAGTAACTGAAGTAAGCCTTTATAGTCTCATGGTATCTCCAATGACAACGTGTGGTTGCTGTGAATGTATTGCAGCGATTTTACCCATGGCAAATGGCATAATGACTGTAGACAGGGATTACACAGGAATGACACCCTGTGGAATGAAATTTACTACCCTTGCAGGCTCTGTCGGTGGAGGAGCTCAAACACCAGGGTTTCTCGGACACAGCAAATTTAATATTACACAGAAGAAGTTTCTTAAAGGTGATGGTGGACTCTTAAGAATCATATGGATGCCGAAGAGATTAAAAGAGGAGATTTACCAACGTCTAAAAAAGAGAGGAGAAGAACTGGGTGTTCCAGAATTTCCTGACATGATTGCTGATGAGACAGTTGCAAATACAGAAGAAGAGGTGATTGAATATATTACAAAAAAAGGTCATCCATGTCTCACCATGGAACCTTTGATGTAGATAGTAAACACAGACAATCCTCGAAACCTTCAGGGAAATAAAGGAAAGGAGAGCGTATGGCGCTTACCGGGATACAGATATTTAAGCTTCTTCCAAAAACGAATTGTGGAGACTGCAAATTTCCTACATGCCTTGCCTTTGCTATGGCTCTCGCAGCAGGAAAGACAGAACTTGACCTTTGTCCCCATGTGACAGAAGAGGCGAGGGAAGAACTTTCGGAAGCAAGTGCTCCTCCTATCAGACAGGTTACCACAGGGACAGGTGACTATGAGGTCAGAATAGGTGGTGAAACCGTTATGTTCAGACATGAAAAGACATTCTTCAATAAACCAGGTTTCGCCATTCTGATTGAGGATACAATGAAAAATAATGAGGTGGAAAGAAGATTTTCACAGCTTAATTCATGTCAGTACGAACGTGTTGGCTTGATACTGAGACCTGAAATGGTCGCTTTGAAAGATACAGGTAATAAGGAAAATTTTATTGCTCTTGTAAAGAGGGCATCAACAGAACCTTATAGTATCATACTCATGTCTTCTGATACTTCAGTCATGAAAGAAGCTCTTGAAATATTGAAAACGAAGAAACCACTCATCTATGCTGCAAACCATGAAAACTATGAATCTTTTGGAAGCCTGTCAAAAGAATACAACTGCCCCCTGACAGCAAAGGGTAATGGACTTGAGGATACAGCCAGCCTCGTTGAAAAACTTATAAATATAGGATTAAAGGACCTTGTTATAGATACCTCCACGAGAACGTTAAAAGAAGGTTTTCAGGAACAGGTTATTATCAGAAGGGCAGCACTTGCAGGCAAATACAAACCCCTCGGTTTTCCCACCATAACATTTCCCTGTGAAATGACTGACAATCTCATGAAAGAGACGGTTATTGCATCGTGTTTTGTTGCAAAGTATGCTGGAATTATTGTCTTGAGTGATTTTCAGGGAGAGAGTATCTTTCCTCTTCTTCTCCAGAGATTGAATATATACACAGACCCTCAGAGACCCATGACTACCCAGGAGGGTATTTACCCTATCAACAATCCTGATGCGGCCTCACCAGTTCTTGTTACCTGTAATTTTTCTCTCACCTACTTTATTGTAAGCAGTGAAATCGAGAACTCAAGGATACCGAGCTGGCTCTGCGTAATGGATACTGAAGGTCTGTCAGTGATGACTGCATGGGCTGCTGGAAAGCTTGCTGGTGACCTGGTGGGTACTTTTATAAAGGGATGTGGTATTGTTGAGAAGGTAGAAAGGAAAAGAATAGTTATTCCTGGTTATGCTGCAGCAATCCTTGGAGACCTTGAAGAAGAACTTCCCGGATGGGAAATCATTATCGGTCCGCGAGAGGCAGCCCACATACCGACATTTTTAAAGACAATGAAACAACAGTAATAACAGTAATAAAGGGTTCGAGGGGTCCAGGGGTCGAGAATTCGAGGGGGGCTTATGTTATTGATTGGTGAAAATTTAAATATTATGTCAAAGAGGATTGGTGAAGCATTGAGACAGAAAGACCCTCAACCCATTAAAGAGCTTGCAATTGCTGAAGCTAAAGCAGGTATGGATATGCTGGATGTAAACCTTGGTCCTGCAAGAAAAGAAGGGGCCCACCTCATGGAGTGGGTTGTAAAGGTGGTACAGGAGGTTGTGGATTTACCCATTTCCTTAGATACTACCAACATAGAGGCTATGGAGGCAGGCCTTCGTATACACAGAGGAAGAGCACTCATCAATTCTATCTCTGCACGCCCAGAGAGAATAGAGGCATTAATGCCACTTGCGAAAAAATATAACGTGCCTTTTGTTGGTCTTTTACTTGGTAGCGAAGGAATTCCAAGGGATTCAGATGAAAGGGCATTGCTTGCAGTCCAATTTATGTCAGTGGCAGAAGAGTACGGAGTGCCTTATGAAGATATATGGTTTGACCCGATTGTCTTACCCATTAATACACAGCAGATGCAGATACAGGGTTGTACTGAATTTGTTAAGATACTTCCTGACCTTGCTCCCCGATCAAAATCTATCTGTGGCCTTTCGAATGTATCCAGTGGAGTTCCACGAGAATTGAAAGGAATTATAAACAGAACATACATGATTATGCTTAAACGTTATGGCCTGTATTCTGCGATTGTTGATGCCTTTGATAAGGAATTGAAAGAGATAGCAAGAGGAAAGATGCCTGACCTTGAAGCCCTTGTGCATAAAGTGATGGATGGAGAACAAATTGATTTATCAAAACTCTCGAAAGAAGAGAGAGATTATGTAAAAACCACGAAAGTTCTCCTCGGAAATACTCTGTATTCAGATTCGTGGCTGGAGGTTTAGAGAGATGATGCGAGAGTTGATTATGGCTTATAACTAAGTTATCTTAATACTACTCCGACAAATATCT
>DHGO01000139.1 GCA_002402795.1 Deltaproteobacteria bacterium UBA4796 | reverse complement strand
AGTAGAGAGGATAGAAGATGAGGCAACTTGTTATTCTCGCCTGTGGAGAATGTAAAAATAGAAATTATACGACGACTAAAAATAAACAGAAAACGCCGGACAGGCTTGAAATCAAAAAATATTGTAAACATTGCAAGAAACATACCACGCACAAAGAAACAAAATAAAAAGGCCAGTAGCTCTAACGGATAGAGCACCGGACTCCAAATCCGGGTGTTGGGGGTTCAAATCCCTCCTGGCCTGCATGTTATGGGGAATGTATGGAATTAAAAGATAAGTTCAAAAAACTTAAAGAATATTTCAGGGAAGTCTTTATAGAAACAAAGAAGGTTACGTGGCCTTCAAAAAAAGACACTATAAAAGGAACTTATATTGTTCTCATAACTGTGGTCATCGCAGCTATCTTTCTTGGAATCGTTGACGTGGGTTTAGCAAAGATCATTCAAGCTTTATTACGCGGGTAAACTATGGAAAAAAAGTGGTATGTGGTCCATACATATTCAGGATATGAACAAAAGGTTAAAGAGGCACTGGAGGAGACTATAAAAACAAATAAGATGGAAGAATTGTTTGGAGAAATTATAGTACCTTCAGAAATTATAATGGAAAAAATAAAGGGCCAGGTAAAGAAAACTAAAAGAACTGTCTTCCCCGGTTACATTATTGTCAATATGGTGGTGAATAACGACACATGGTATCTTGTGAGAAATACGCCAAAGGTTACAGGATTTGTTGGATATGATAAAATGAACCCTCCCTCCCTTCCTGAGAAGGAAGTAAATGAAATTCTTTATGCAATTCAGGAAGGGAAGGGTAAAATAAAACCAAAGATACGATTCGAAAAGGGAGATGGTATCAAGGTAACAGAAGGACCTTTTACGAATTTCACAGGAAGCGTGGAGGAAATCAAACCCGAAAAAGGCAAGGTAAAAGTGCTTCTCAATATTTTTGGAAGAACAACTCCAGTAGAATTAGAATTTACTCAAATAGAAAAAATATAAAGGAGTTCTTATATGGCAAAAAAGGTTGTTGCAATGGTTAAATTACAGTTACAGGCAGGTCAAGCAACGCCTTCACCACCTGTTGGTCCAGCCCTCGGTCAGCATGGTGTGAATATAATGGAGTTCTGTAAAGGCTTTAATGAAAAAACTAAAAATCAGGAAGGCACTATCATTCCTGTAATAATAACGATTTTTTCTGACAGAAGCTTTACCTTTATAACAAAAACCCCGCCTGCAACTTTTCTTATAAAAAGGGCGGCGAAATTAGCAAAAGGCTCCCATAACCCAAGAAAAGAAGTCGCAGGAAGCATTACAAGGTCGCAGATAAAGGAAATTGCACAAATAAAAATGCCAGACCTTAATGCTAAAGATTTACAGGGAGCAATAAAAATAATTGAGGGATCTGTAAGGAGTATGGGGTTGGAAATAACAGAGGGATGAAAGGAGTACAGATGGCAAAGGCTGGAAAAAAATATACTGAATCAATAAAAAAGGTCAATCGAGAAAAGAGGTATACAATCGAAGAAGCGGTAGACCTTTTATCTCAGATCTCTTATGCAAAATTTGATGAAACTGTAGAACTTGCATTACGTCTTGGCGTGGATCCACGGCACTCTGAACAGATGGTTAGAGGAAGTGTTGCGCTTCCCCATGGGCTGGGCAAGAAGGTAAGGGTTCTTGTTTTTGCTAAAGGGCAGAAAGAAAAAGAAGCACAGGAAGCTGGGGCAGATTATGTGGGTGCTGAAGATCTTATCGAAAAGATACAGAAGGGGTGGATGGAATTTGATAAAGCCATTGCCACACCCGATATGATGGGTATGGTAAGTAAACTCGGTAAGATTTTAGGCCCGAGAGGACTTATGCCCAATCCAAAGGTAGGGACTGTCACATTTGACATTGCCAAAACCGTGAAAGAAATGAAAGCAGGAAGGGTAGAATTTAGAGTAGATAAGGCCGGGAACCTCCATGTTCCTGTGGGTAAGATAAGTTTTGGAAAAGAGAAACTGTTAGACAACATTCACGCACTCCTTGAATCAATTCTCAGGTTAAAACCTCCTTCCAGCAAAGGAACATATATTAAAGGAGTAGCCATTGCAACAACAATGAGTCCCGGGATTAAGATTGATCCTTCTGATGTGAGAAGCTTGACAAAATAGGGAAAGGGTCAGAGAAAGTAGGTGGTCCGCACAGGCGGGATTAAACGGAAATGGCCTACTGAGACCTTATATAATCTGGTCTCCCTGACTTTCCATAGACATTTTACCGAAAGGAGGGATGAACAATTTGGATCGTAAGAAAAAAGAAAAAGTGGTTGAGGAACTGGGTACAAAGTTAAAACAGTTGAATTGTATGTTTCTCACAGAGTACAGCGGCATGAATGTTACACAGATGACGCGCCTAAGGAACGAGTTAAGAAATGTAAATGCAGAAATGAGCGTTGTTAAAAACAGTCTATTGAAAATAGCATCCACCGGGAACAGAGCAGAGGCACTGGAGGACAAATTCACAGGTCCTAATGCAATAATCTGTGTATATAAAGATCCGGTAAGTGCCGCACGTATCATATCAACCTTTTCTAAGGAGATCCCCCAGTTAAAGGTAAAGGCAGGTTTTCTCGGTGAACATGTTATAACGCCTGAAGGAATTCTTAAACTTGCAACCTTACCTTCAAGGGAAGTCCTCTTGGGAAGGTTTGTAGGCACGCTCAAAGGAGTGCCACAACACTTTGTATATGTACTTTCAGGAAATCTCATGAAGCTTATGATGACGCTCCAAGCAATCAAGCAGAAAAAAGAACAAAATTGAAGGAGGAAACAGATGTCTATAACAAGGGAAGATGTAATTAAATACATTGAGAATATGACAGTTCTTGAACTTTCTGAGTTTATCAAGGTATTAGAGGAAAAATTTGGCGTTCAGGCAGCCATGTCTGTCATGGCAGCTGCACCTGCAGGAACTCCTGCAGGTAGTGCTCCTGCGGCAGCAGCTGAAGAAAAGACCGAATTCAACGTAATACTGAATGGATATGATACGGACAAAAAGATACAGGTTATTAAAGTTGTAAGAGCTATTACAAACCTTGGTCTTAAAGAAGCAAAAGACCTCGTTGAAGGAGTGCCTAAAACTGTGAAAGAAGGCGTAACAAAAGATGAGGCAGCAAATATCAAAAAACAGCTTGAAGAGGTGAGCGGTCAGGTCAAGATTGAGTAGTAACGTCAGGGCATAGGGTACAGGGTTAGTATAAATTAATATCCCTGTTCCCTGTTCTCTAAAATAAGAGGTGAGAAAGTTTATGAAGGAAACCTTTCATAATAAGATTTTTAGAAAACAGTATGGAAAAATAAAAGAGATTCTCGATATCCCTAACCTAATTGCGGTACAACTCGATTCATATGCCAGCTTTCTACAAAAAGATATTCCTGCTGAAAAGAGGCTCAATAAAGGGCTTCAGGCTGTATTCAAAAGCGTATTTCCTATAAATGGTGCCAATGAAGCCACAACACTTGAATTTGTCAAATACGATATTGGTAAGCCAAAAAATTCAGAGGAAGAATGTCTATTCAGAGGGCTTACCTATTCGGCACCTATGAAGGTAACTATACGGCTTTTTGTATGGAACGTTGATCCTGATACTAAAACACGGGTGCTGCGGGCCGTCCCGGAACAGGATGTGTATTTTGGTGAATTTCCCCTCATGACTGAAAGAGGGACATTCATTATAAACGGGACTGAACGGGCCGTTGTTAGCCAGCTCCACAGGTCACCGGGCGTATATTTTGACTTTGACCAATCAAAATCGGCTGTGAGTAGCGTTTCCTATACAGCAAGGATAATTCCATACAGGGGTTCGTGGTTAGATTTCGAGTTTGACCATAAAGAGCTTGTGTATGTGAGGATAGATAAGAAAAAGAAAATCCCTGTAACACTGTTATTTAAAGCGCTCGGATATTCAGAAAAGGAAATTCTTGATCATTTTTATGACAAAGAGATTGTTATAGTAAAAGACAAAAAGCTTTTGAAACAGACACCACTTGACTTACTCGTGGGACAAAAAGCACCTTCCGATATTGTCAATGAAAAAACCGAGGAACTACTTGTAAAAAAACATAAGAAAATAACCAAAGCTATCATCAAGAAGATGGAGCAAGCTCACATAGACAAGATGCTTGTTGGCGAAGAGGATATTACAGGTAAAATCACAGCAAGTAACATTCTGGATCCTGAGACTCAGGAGGTCATAATTCCTGTAAATAAAGAAATTACTGCAGACGATCTATCAAAGATTATAAGCAGCAAAGTAAAAAGTTTTGATATTCTTTTCATTGATAACCTGAATGTAAGTCCTTCATTGAGAAATACATTGCTCAGCGATAAGGTCAGCAGCAAAGAGGAAGCCCTTTTAGAGATTTACAGAAAATTAAGACCCGGAGATCCTCCCACAATCGAATTTGCTGATGCCCTGATTAACAATATGTTTTTCAGTCCAGAACGATATGATCTATCCAGAGTCGGGAGATTGAAGCTAAATCACAGACTTAACCTTAATGTAGATCTTGATTTAACAACCTTGCGTAAGGAAGATATCCTTGAAGTTGTAAAACACTTGCTGAAATTGAAGGACACCAGAGGGTCAAAGGATGATATAGATAATCTCGGGAATAGAAGGGTAAGGACAGTCGGTGAACTGCTTGAAAACCAGTTCAGAATGGGCCTTATAAGAATGGAGAGGGCAATAAAAGAAAAACTTACATTCCCTGAGATGGAAACATTTAAGCCCCAGGACCTTGTCAACCCAAAACCAGTAACAACGGCTATAAAAGATTTTTTTGCAAGCAGCCAGCTATCTCAGTTTATGGATCAGACGAATCCTTTAAGTGAAATCACTCATAAGAGAAGGCTCAGCGCCCTTGGACCTGGAGGTCTTACAAGAGAAAGGGCTGGTTTTGAAGTACGTGATGTTCATCCTACCCATTACGGTAGAATATGTCCTATAGAAACACCTGAAGGTCCTAACATAGGCCTTATTGCCTCTCTCTCGACTTATGCAAAGATAAATGAATTCGGTTTTATAGAAACACCTTACAGGGAAGTAATAAATGGCAGGGTTACAGAAAGAATAAGATATCTAAGCGCCCTTGAAGAAGGTGAGTACTATATTGCTCAGGCCAATGCACCTGTTGCTAAAAGCGGGCGATTTGAGGCTGACCTTGTGTCCGCGCAGAAGGGTGGAACCTTTTGTCTGATAAGTCCGGAAGAAGTAAACTTAATGGATGTTTCACCGAAACAACTGGTGAGTGTATCAGCCGCACTCATTCCTTTTTTAGAGCACGATGATGCCAACCGCGCCCTTATGGGTTCAAACATGCAACGTCAGGCAGTCCCTCTGATTCTTCCAGAAGCACCTCTTATAGGTACAGGAATAGAAAGAGTTGTAGGAAGAGATTCTAAAGTGACAGTTGTTGCCAAACATAGCGGTATAGTCAAAAGCATGGATGCAAATAGAATCATCGTCCAGGAGGATAAAAGCGGAAGGGATGAGGCTGTTACAAAGATTGATGTCTATGATCTTAGAAAATTTAGAAGGTCCAATCAGGATACCTGTATTAACCAAAGGGTTATTGTTAACGAAGGAGATTATGTACGCAAAGGCGATGTTCTTGCAGATGGACCGTCCACTGATCGGGGAGAGCTTGCACTTGGAAAAAATGTGCTGGTTGCATTTCTGCCATGGCGTGGGTTTAATTACGAAGACTCTGTTCTTGTTAATGAGCGGCTTGTAAAAGAAGATGTTTTCACATCGATCCATATTGAAGAGTTTGAATGCGTTGTTCGTGATACAAAGCTTGGTGAAGAAGAAGTAACGAGGGATATACCAAATATTGGTGATGAAGCTTTAAAAGATCTTGACGAGAGTGGAATAGTAAGAATAGGCGCTACGGTTAAATCTGGAGATATACTCGTGGGCAAGGTAACCCCGAAGGGCGAAACGCAACTGACACCTGAAGAGAAACTGCTCAGAGCAATTTTTGGTGAGAAGGCCGGTGATGTAAAAGATACCTCTCTAAGAGTTCTGCATGGCATAGAGGGCATTGTTATAGATGTAAAGGTTCTTTCGAGAAGAGGAGCGGATAAGGATGAGCGAAGCCGGGATATAGAAGATTGTGAAATATCTAAAATCCTCAAAGATCAGGAAGACCAGGTTAAGATTATAATTGAAAGCACACGAGAAAAAATAAAGGGTCTTTTATCAGGAAAACATCCTCCGGTAGAGCTTAAAGACGATAAAGGCAGGATAGTTGCGAAGAAGGGTGAGGTTTTAACCAATGAAAAACTCAGCGCTATCAACATAGAAAAGCTCCGGGATATAGATTGGAAGAATGAAGAACTGGAGGAGAAAATCGGAAAGATTCTTGATAGCAAAGAAAACCAGATAGAACTCTTAAGGCTTTACTATGAAGATAAAGTAAACAAAATAAAAAAGGGCGATGAACTATCACCTGGAGTTATCAAGACCATAAAGGTATACGTGGCAATGAAAAGGAAACTCGCTGTTGGCGATAAAATTTCTGGTCGTCATGGGAATAAGGGTATTGTTTCGGTAATACTACCTGAAGAAGATATGCCTTTCATGGAAGATGGAACGCCGATCGATATTGTTCTGAACCCTCTGGGGGTTCCCTCAAGAATGAATGCAGGCCAGATTCTTGAAGCCCACATTGGATGGGCATCAAAGGAACTTGGCAGACAGATCGGCCAATTGGTTGAAAAATATTATCGAGATATATCTCGTCATGAAGAAATAAGAAAACTATTGAAAAAAATATTCAACGATCGAGAAATAGGTGGCTTCCTGGAAAAATTGAAAGATGACGAAGTAGTGGAACTTGCGACTAAAATGAAAGAGGGTGTCCACTTTTCAGTACCGGTATTTGATGGTCCAAAAGAAGAAGAAATTAATGAATTGTTTAAAATGGCTGGGTTGCCTGAGAGCAAACAGGCCATACTATATGATGGTAGAACAGGGGGACCATTCCACCATAAGATTACGGTAGGAACCATGTATTTCTTAAAATTACACCATCTTGTTGATGATAAGATTCATGCTCGTTCAATAGGGCCGTATTCTCTTGTAACGCAGCAACCGCTTGGTGGAAAAGCACAGTTTGGTGGACAGAGACTCGGGGAAATGGAGGTATGGGCCCTTGAAGGATATGGAGCGGCATATTCATTGCAGGAATTTCTCACAATTAAGTCTGATGATGTAAGCGGAAGAATAAGGGCATATGAGGCGATTGTTAAGGGCGAAGAAGTGCTCGAACCAAACCTGCCTGAATCTTTCAATGTACTTATGAAAGAATTGCAGAGTCTCTGTATCAATGTAGAACTTATCAAGGAAGAATGAGGAGGAATACCTTGGAAGAATATTTTAAGGTTTTTGATAAGCAAAAAGATCCGTTAAGCTATGGAGCAATGAAAATATCATTGGCGTCACCAGAGCTTATAGAAAAATGGTCCTATGGCGAGGTCAAAAAGCCGGAAACCATTAACTATAGAACATTCAAGCCGGAGCGGGATGGGTTATTCTGTGCAAAGATTTTTGGTCCTGTAAAAGATTATGAATGTATCTGTGGAAAATATAAGCGAATGAAACATAGAGGCATTATATGCGAGAAATGCGGTGTGGAGGTGATACAGTCCAAGGTAAGAAGAGAAAGGATGGGTCATATAAAGCTTGCATGTCCCGTTGCACATATATGGTTTCTGAAAAGCATGCCAAGTAAAATAGGAACTCTTCTTGAGCTTACTATAAAAGAGTTGGAACGGGTTCTGTATTTTGAAACGTATATTGTAATTGATCCAGGCTCTTCACCATATAAATTCTGTGATCTTATTATAGAAGAACGCTACACAGAAGCAAAAGAAAAATATGGAGAATCTTTCACAGCAGGCATTGGCGCTGAAGCAATAAGAGAATGCTTGAGAAAGATTGATATTAATAAGCTAACAGCTGAACTCAGAAATGAGATGAAAGCAACAGCCAGTGAAGCAAAGAAAAAGAGGCTTGCAAGAAGGTTGAAGGCAGTTGATGCCTTCAAAATGTCAGGGGTAAAACCTGAATGGATGATTCTCGATATTGTCCCTGTTCTTCCACCAGAATTAAGACCGCTTGTACCACTGGATGGTGGAAGATTTGCTACCTCAGACCTTAATGATCTGTACAGAAGGGTTATTAATAGAAATAACAGGTTGAAACGACTGATGGAACTCAATGCGCCAGAAATTATTATCAGAAATGAAAAAAGGATGTTGCAGGAAGCAGTGGACGCCCTTTTTGATAATTCAAAACGGGGTCGTGTGGTTACAGGGACAAACAGGCGACCGCTTAAATCGCTAAGTGATATGCTTCGTGGAAAACAGGGAAGATTCCGTCAGAACCTGCTTGGAAAACGGGTAGACTATTCCGGTAGATCTGTGATCGTTGTAGGTCCTGAATTGAGGCTTCATCAGTGTGGCCTTCCAAAACATATGGCTCTGGAACTCTTTAAACCTTTTGTCTATAACAGGCTTATAAAGAATGGATATGCAACGACAATCAAAAATGCAAAGAAGATTGTGGAAAAGGAAAGACCTGAAATATGGGATGTGCTGGAAGAAGTGATAAAAGAACATCCTGTGCTTTTGAACAGAGCCCCTACTCTTCACAGGTTGGGAATTCAGGCATTTGAACCGCTTCTCATTGATGGAAAGGCAATCCAGCTACACCCCCTTGTATGTCCTGCATATAATGCAGATTTTGACGGTGACCAGATGGCAGTTCATATACCCCTCTCCATAGAAGCACAGGCAGAGGCAAGAATCCTGATGATGTCAACCAATAATATTCTCTCGCCTGCTAATGGCAGACCAATTATTGTTCCAACGCAGGATATAGTGCTTGGACTCTATTATCTGACAATCGACAGAAAATACAGAAAAGGGGAAGGAAAGATATTTTCAGATCCTGAAGAGGTAAGGGTTGCATACGATGCAGGGGAGGTAGACCTCCATTCAAGGGTGAAAATAAGAATTGATGGTACCATGGTTGATACAACCATAGGAAGAATATTACTAAGGGATGTTGTAGAAGATTCACTGCGGGAGCTGGATGAAGGAAAAAGACAAACAGTTTTGAACGAAATGTTTGTCATCATCAACAGGGTGATGGATAAAAAGACAATAGCCCAGCTCATTGATAAGTGCTACCGGGAAGCAGGTGAAAAGTGCACGGTGATTCTTTCTGACAGATTGAAGGATTTAGGTTTCTATTATGCAACATTGGGCGGTATATCCATAAGCATTGATGATATGAAGATTCCTGAAAAGAAAGAAAAACTTATTGAGCGAGCAAAAAAAGAAGTGATGCTGGTACATAAACAGCATGCAGAGGGTCTCATTACTGATGGTGAACGATATAACAAGGTTATTGATATATGGGCAAAGGTTACTGAAGAAATTGCAGATGAGCTTTTGACAGAGCTTGGCACGGAAAAGATAGTCAATCCACAGGGAAAAATAGAAACACAGAATAGTCTCAATCCCATTTTTATGATGGCCCATTCAGGAGCAAGGGGAAATGCCCAGCAGATCAGACAGCTTGCAGGAATGAGAGGGCTTATGGCGAAACCTTCAGGAGAGATAATCGAAACACCAATTACGAGTAATTTTCGAGAAGGGCTTGATGTTTTGCAGTACTTTATTTCTACCCATGGTGCACGAAAGGGTCTTGCTGATACGGCACTTAAAACCGCAAATTCAGGATATTTAACAAGAAGGCTTGTAGATGTATCTCAAGACGTGGTGGTAACAGAATATGACTGCGGTACGTTCGATGGTATTGAAAAAAGTGAATTAACAGAAGGGGGAGAAATTATCGAGCAACTGGGTACAAGAATTCTCGGGAGGGTAGCACTCGATGATATCAAAGACCCCGATGGCGAGATTATAGTCAGAAAGAATGAAGAGATAAGAGAAAACCATCTTAAAAAGATAGAGGAAGCTGGATTAGAAACAGTCAAGATAAGATCAGTGCTTACATGCAGGTCAAAGAGAGGTGTTTGCGTCTTGTGTTATGGCAGGGATCTTGCGAGAGGCAGGCTGGTGAGTATTGGAGAAGCTGTTGGTATTGTAGCAGCCCAGTCAATTGGAGAACCCGGTACGCAGTTGACAATGAGAACCTTTCATATAGGTGGTGCAGCATCACGAAGGGTTGAACAGTCCACTTTTGCAACAGATAGAAAGGGCTATACGGTGAAGTTCAGTAATCTTAAAATTATCAAGGATAAAGATGGTACACCAATAGTGATGAACAGAAACGGTGAAATTCTTCTTATAGATGAAGCAGGGAGAGAAAGGGAAAGGTTCAGAGTTCCTTATGGTGCAAAGCTGACAGTTGAAGATGGCACAAAAATATCGTTGAAGGCAACCGGTAAGGTTAAGCTATCAGAGGATGGAAAACAGATACTGGCTGAATGGGATCCATGGACTATTCCTATACTATCGGAAGTGTCCGGAAAGGTTAAGTTTGGCGATATTTTTGAAGGCATAACAATGCAGGAGACAAAGGATGAGGTGACAGGTCTTTCCTATAAGGTTATTGTAGAACCGAGAGATGCTGATTTGAGGCCAAGGGTATCGATTAAAGATGAAAAGGGGAAAACTTTAATGGTACCAGGGTCAGGAAGTCCTGCGCGGTATATATTGCCCATAGGGGCACATATCATAGTCAATGAGGGTGATGAAATTCATGCTGGCGATGTTGTTGCAAAGATGCCACGGGAAACAACAAAAACAAAAGATATTACAGGGGGGCTTCCACGGGTTGCCGAGTTGTTCGAAGCACGGAGACCCAAGGAAAACGCCATAGTGAGTGAGGTAAACGGGTTTGTATCTTTCGGGAAGATGTCCAAGGGCAGGAGAGAGATTATAGTTACTCCTGAGAGAGGCGAACCAAAGAAATATATAATCCCCAGGGGAAAGCATATCATTGTCCATGAGGGTGACTATGTGAGGGCAGGAGATGCACTAATGGATGGTCCGGTGAATCCACACGACATCCTCCACATACTTGGTGATAAAGCCCTTGCCCGATATCTTGTTGATGAAATTCAACAGGTATATCAACTCCAGGGTGTAAAAATCAATGACAAGCATATTGAAATCATTGTACGACAGATGTTGAAGAGGGTAAAAATAACTGACGTGGGTGACACCAATTTTATTATAGACGAGCCTGTGGAAAAATGGATATTTGAAGAGGAAAACAAAAGAGTTATTGAGAAAGGTGGCAGACCAGCTCAGGCAGAGCCTCTTTTCCTTGGGATTACAAAAGCATCCCTCATTACCGATAGCTTTATTTCTGCGGCGAGTTTCCAGGATACAACAAAGGTTCTTACACAGGCTTCTATAGAAGGAAGGGTAGACTACCTGAGAGGCCTCAAAGAAAACGTAATTATGGGAAGAATCATTCCTGCAGGAACAGGCTTTGCCCGATATAAGAATTACGATATGCTTGTACTTGATACCCCTGAAGAACAAACAACAGACCTTACTGAGCGCTGAGTGTTTTTAATTTTCTTTCTGCAATCGTTGCTTCTTCACTCTTTGGAAAAAGCTCTATAACCTTTTTTAAAATTGTTATAGAGCTTTTACTATCTTTTAGAGCAAGAAAGGCATCTGCCTGTGAAATTAACGCTCTTGGTGTCTTTTCGCTTTTTGGATATTTATCAATGAGTTCCTGGAATGTGAGGATTGCTTTTTCATGATTTTTGAGAGCCATATAGCTTTCCCCTATCCAGTAATACGCATTTGGTATAAGAGGAGTGCCACTGTAATTTGCAATAAATTCTGAAAATTTTTTTATAGCGTCTTCGTATAATCCTTTCTGAAAAGTCTCAAAGGCTTCCTTATAAATGGCCTCATACTGCATATCCACAGGCTGTGAAATTACTGATGGTTTGCCGGTACCTTTTTTTAACGTAGTCATCTGGTTTTTGATCTCATTTAACCTATATTCGAGTTCGTCAAGTTTTCCAATAATGGTTCTCGTTTTATCCTCTCGAGCTTCTGCTGCAATGGAGAGGTTAATAATTTGTTTGGTAATATTTTCGTTTTCTTTTTCCAGGCTGGATAATTTTTTAGTAGTTTCTTCCTTATAAAGGTTAAGTTCATTGCGAAGGGCACCTACATCCTGTCTCAATGCTATAAAGTCTTCATCTGTAACACAACCATATAGAGTGACGAGAATAATAAAAATCGCTAAAAAGATGGGACGGCTCATGTTGCTACCGTAATACATATTTCTTTCACCCCTTTACTCGATTCTAAAATGAGCTCTTCTATTTTTTGCCCATGCTTCTTCAGTATGTCCGGGGTCAACAGGTATTTCCTTACCATAGGATATCGTTTTTATTCTTTTTTCTTCAATACCGAACCTCCCAAGGTAGTCCTTTACCGCTTCAGCCCTTTTCTGTCCGAGTGCAAGGTTGTACTCTATTGTACCCCTCTCATCGCAGTGTCCTTCCACAACTATTTTTATATCCTTGTGCTTCTTAAGCCAATTTGTAATATCGTTCAGTTTAGGAAAATCATCGGTTTTTATTATATAGCTATCATAATCGAAAAGAATATCCTGAAAAAGGGAAGACTTCATGGCTTCCTGTAACAATCTTTCTCTTTCCTGCTTTTTCGCAAGCTCCTCTTCCATGATGGCAGCCTCTCGAGCCCTGTCATCTTCAGACTGTATCTTGGATTTCGATGTTGGTGTGCTTGCCTGTTCCGGTTGGATAACTTTCGGCGCACATCCATAAAACAAAAGAAAAGAGCCAAAAAAAATTACAATGAGAAATGTTAAAGCCTGTTTCATTGTCCCTCCTATAAACAATGGCAACTTACAAAACGACATCTAACAAACTCCTTAAGTTTTATAAATAGGTCATTGCATTGGTGTAGTCTCTGAAATTTCATTGGCTATGGAATAAACTTCGGTTGTTCCTCGCTGCCTTCGGTAAATTTGAGTGTCCTCTTATTTTCTCCGTTTATTAGCATGAGGTTTATAGTATGTTTCCCGCCTTTCTGTGACGTATAAATGATATATCTTCCACAGGGAGAAAATTGTGGCGAATCGTTCATGCTGCCGCTTGTCAATACTCTCTGATTAGAACCATCAACATTCATTGTGCATATTTCAAAAGCACCTTCAACGCTACATACAAAGGCGATAAGATCACCCTTTGGTGAAAATGTGGGTGACGCATTATAATTTCCCGAATATGTAAGTCTCTTTATTGTTCCTGCTGATAGGTCATTTATAAAGATTTGAGGTCCTCCATGCATGTCAGAAACTAAGACTATCCTTGCACCATCGGGAGAAAAGCAAGGAGATGCAAAGATACCTTCTCTGCTAATCAAGACTTTTTTGTTCCTTTTCTCTATATCAAGGGCATATATAGTTGAGTATTTGCCTGCCGTATGGGAATAAAGAAGCGTGTTTCCTCTCCATGAGGTACCGAATTTCATTCCCTCTCCTCTCTCAGTATAGCTCTCTATATTTTTCTCTAAATCAATAATAAAAAGATTTGGCTTGCCTTCTCTATACGATGTGTAAGCCAGATACTTACCATTCGGCGAAATAGAAGGGAGGATCGTAATGCTTCGATAATTTGTTATTTTTTTAACATTGTATCCATCGATGTCAGCGGTATATATCTCTTTTGTATATCTTCCACCTGAGACAAATATAATGCGAGAACTCATAATGCCCTTTTCGCCTGTGAGGGCGTAAATGATGTCATCTGCAAATCTATGAACTATTTTTCTCCATTCAACGTACTTTGTTGTATACCTCTTGGCAAGCAAAAGGGTACCGTCAAGGGTATCATATACAAATCCTTCAAAAATAATATCCCCGTTTTTTCCCTGAACTTTACCCTTGCAAAGTATTTCAACACCAAGTGAGCGCCAGTTCCCAAATTTTATCTCATTCTTCTCTATCCCCTCATCGGTAAGCTCTCTGTCAAACAAAGTATGGGGTGCCACAACAAAGAATCCTGAGGCATCAAGGTCTTTATTCAATAGCTCATTCATATCAACATTTGTTTTTTCGTCTGATTGACTCTTAAAATCTGGAATAGCTATAGTTACCTTTTTAAAACTCTTACCATATACATCGAGATATATCTTTGCTTCACATGGCATTACGAAAAAGAATAGACATACAAAAAGAGCAATAAAATGCTTACATTTCATATTATATCCCTCATTTACTACAATGGGTGCCTGTTCAATAAACTATTGCCACTGATAATCATCAAAAAAGCATAGTATATTTATTTCAGTGTTTCAACCCTTTTTGTAACATGGGAAGGATTTCGCCTGATTTACCATAGAGCGATATATCAGCCAGAGAGCTTATTGGTGTTGGTTCTATATTTACTTCAATGACAAATCCACCGTTACTCTTTACAGTTTGAGGAAATGACGCAACAGGATATACGATACCTGACGTTCCTGCTACAATCAGTGTGTCACATAATTCCATGACCTTAAATGATTTTTCCAACCAGGCTGTTGGTATTGATTCCCCGAACCAGACAACATCGGGTCTTAGAATGGCACCACAATCGCATCGTGGTGGTATTGTTTTGAGAGGAACATCCATCAACATCATTGTTTTCCCTTCTGAAGTGCATCTTACCCTCCAGAGGTTTCCATGTATTTCAATCATATTTTTTATACCTGTTCTTCCATGGAGTCCATCAACATTCTGGGTCATGAGAAAAAAATTCGGGAACATACTTTCCATATTTTTGATGGCAATGTGACCAGGATTAGGCTCTGCGTTACCAATAATGCCTCTTCTCCAATCATACCATTTCCAGACTATCTCAGGCGTTCTTTCAAATGCCCATGGAGTTGCAAGCTCTTCTGCACTATAGTTTTGCCATAAACCATCTTTGCCCCTGAATGTGGGAATCCCGCTTTCAGCAGATATACCTGCGCCGGTGATGATGAGTAAAAATTTTGTAGCATTTAGCCTGTCAATAGCAGCAGCAAGTAAATCTGAATACATTTTTCTACCCCCTGTTGATTTTTCAGTTATGCTATTATTCTATTCCCTCAAGAACTTTTTTGATTTTACTGAGGATATTACTATCAAGAATATTCCTCTTTTTTACCATCTCAAGAGCTGTGAGCGAGAGGTATTTGTATATATTCTTCTGAAGATGCATATCATGGATTGAATTTATATGGGATATAACAGTTTCAATATCACCACGAACTATGGGTCCTGTAAGAGACATAAGGGGGCCCTTTTTTTCTATATTCTTTAACGTTGCCCGTATTATTGGATAGAACGCCTCAATATGAATGCCTGTCTTCTCCATAATATTTTCTCCAGCGTAAAGTAATGCGCAGAGAAGGTTGCAAACAAACACAGCAGAGAGATGGTAGAGAACTTTCTTATCCCCCTCAATAGGCAGTACCCTGTATCCAATCTGGGAGCCAATGGACGTAAGGCTTTGAATCGCTTTTTCGTTACCTTCGATGAATATATATGTACCGGGAAGTACATCGATAGCACTTTCAATATCAGGGAATGTCTGCAATGGATGTAATGCACCGAGGGTTGCTCCTTTTTTCTCAAGAGGAGAAAGTTCATCGATAGAGTGAGCACCGCTTGTATGAAAGAAAAGTTTATTTTCCAGGGATTCGAAACTTTCAAAAATATTTTTTGCTACAGCCTTAATCTCTCTGTCCTGTGTTGTTATGGCAATGGTATCAGATAATGCTACAACTCTATCATTATCCACAGTATATACACACTTTTCGCCTAAATATTTTTTTGCTTTAGAAAGCTGTTCTTTGTTTATGTCTGAAACGGAAACCACGCAAAATCCCTTTCTTGACAATGTGTATCCTATTGCTACACCTACCTTTCCAGCTCCAATTATACCTATTTTCATTTTTCAAAAACCTCTACGGGTAATTTGAATATATTTTTTAATACATCAACCGTTCTGCCACCAACTGTTTTCATTACATTCATCGTTATTGCCGGATCATTAATCGGACCTTTCACCGAATAGGATGCATAAATAAACCCCTTATCCTTTTCCCTTAAAATATTCCTTATGAGAGGAATTTTATCGATAATTCTATCAATGGTAACCAGTGGTGAAACAGCGATAATGCCATCCAAATAGTTTCTGCTGATATCTATATCACCCTTGCCATGTATAAGCATGGACGGACTGTCAATGATAAAGTCGTCAGTATGGAGTATGCCTTTTTGTATGATAAAATTTGAGCCTATCCTGGTATAAGAAAGACCTTCCTTTCCAAAGTTTATTTTCCCTTTTACCATATCTGTTACATTTAAAAAACCGAATATCTTCGATAAGAGATTCCACTTTTTGATAACCCCGTTTCTGCTATATAAGGTTACTTTTCCGTTAAGACTTGAGAGTAGTGCGTTCATATCATTCCCGGAGGCGGTTATATTTCCAAACAATGATGCCCTGCTTTCAAAGAGACCTGATGTGTCACCAAGAGCAGAAAGAAATAAACCACCTTTTATTTTATCAAGTCTTCCATCCGCAATTATTGTAGCGTTTGGTGCTGAAAAATCTATAATGCCATTGAAGTTAAAATTTCCATCAAATATATTTGTTCTCAGTTCAGAAATGCTCAATTTTCTGTCACCAAAGGCACCGCTCATAAGCAGTGTATCCCCCTCTATTGCCCCCATGGTAAACCTTTTTATATATATAGATATATTGCTATTGAGATCTGACATAAAACTCCCTTCATGGATTGTTGGTATTGTAAATGTTTCTACAGGGATCTTATATAGAAAATCATTACTGTCAATATTTTCCATGATAAGGGAAAGAGAAAAAAGCCTTGATTCAAAATCTTTGAGAAGGAGTGTCCCTTCTGTCAGGATGCTATTGCCACATATAAGTTTTTCTATTCCAATCTCCCATGTATTGTCCTGGAACCGGGAGGAGAGATTGAAGTTTCTTACGGGTTTCACGAGCCACGGTAATCTCAGAAAACCATTTTTAATGTTCATGGTGCCATATAAGCCAGGCAATTTTTTTATAGGCAGTACGAGATCTCTTATCTTCAGTCGTATATCTATATAGCCTTCTTCATCTTCTCTATCAAAGAAAAACATGGGTCTTATGTTGTTGAGGGTGTCCGCTTTAGCTGTTACATCACAATCAATCTTTTGATAATCATTTATCTTTCCAGTCAGCATTACATTTAGAGTGTCAAAAGTAAAATTGAAGTGCTCTATCGAGATGTCGCTGTCCTTGATAAGGAATGCAAATTTTAAACTGCTCTTTATATCGTTTGGTTTCTTAATAACTCCAGGAAGTTCAAAAGAAAAGGTATCCATCATGATAGTCCCCTTCACCATAGTAGAAACTTCCCCCTGTCTTTTGACTAGAGCTATATCAATAGGAATACTTCCGAATGCATCAAAGGGAATTGAGACAAAATACCTAAAGAGTCCAGGATCAATATTTCCCCTAACCGTGACATTCATGAACTCTTTACTCCATTTTCCTTTAACAGAAATATCTGTATCGCCCTTCTGAAGCCTGAGGGGACTGAATAAAATTGTGTTATCAGTAAATGTATAGGATCCCCGTGCCACTATACAGATTTTCTTCCATCGGACAATTGAATTGGTTAATGTACCTCCACCAGAGATCCCAAATTTTTCACCCAATTTGCCTTCAATCTTTATTGTTCCATAAGTTGTTCCACTCTTAAATTGTAGATTGGCAACATCTATGAAGGAAGGAATATCCCTAAGGCTGATAGAAAAATTGCCTTTTATCTTTATTGTCTCTTTCTTTTCAAGTGGTATTATGCCTGAGAAATTGTAGAATCTGCTTCCCACTCCATAGGTAGCCTGAACATTTGTAAGTTTTATGTAATGTTCATTGATCGTTAATAGCCCTCCAAGATTGTTAAGCTGTTTCTCATTAAAGGTTATTGCTACATCACTTAGTTCTATTTCAGCATGGAAGGGTTTTTCACTGTTATAAATGAGCCTTTGTATTCTCACTTTTCCGTGTCTTAGAGAACTCAATAGGACAGGATCAATATGCCCAAAGTTAATATTGTCAATTATTTCAAAAATATTAAAAAAACCTGAAGAGATTTCTAATTCTTTCAATGTTGCATGGTCCACAGTCAGATTTACCAAAAAGTTAGTACCCTTATATCCAATATCGCTCATGTATATCTGTATAAGATTACCAGAATAGAAAAGAGATAATCCTCCTTTTGTTTGCCCTACATGTATTGGTTTTTTAAAAAGACTGTCCTGTATAGTACAGCGTGAAACCTCAAAGGGCCCTCTCATAGTCAATACCTTTTTTTCATAAGAAAAGGCGCCACTTATATCAATCTGCCCCTCAATTGAAGGAGATAATTGGACAAGGTCAAATGCACTCACAGAGAAGTTGCCTTTCATAGTCAGTGACTTTTTTCTATATGTTCCCTCTCCAGAAAAGGTTAATCTTCTCATCATATTATTACTGATAGTGCCGCTCAGGCTAAATGATTTATGAGTTTTTATGTTATGTGCTGTGATTTCATCAATGGTAAAGCTGTTGCTACCATATACAAGAATGCCATTCTTTATCATAAGGCGTTCATGAGGAATGGGTAGATATGGCAGTTTCTTCTTCTGCACGCCTGTAATAATCATATTGAAGTTAGAAATAATTGCATCTTTAAAATAAAATCCCTTTTTTGTTTCTATGGTGCACTTCCAGTTCTCTATATTTCCTTCAACATTTCCAGCAAGATGAATATTTTTTAGTAAAATGGAAAGAACGCCACTGTCATAACTATAATCTATTTGTGATATACGAACGCTTTCCCCTGTGACCTTTGAAAGCACGTAAGAAAGAACAGGAGCAGGATTAAGTAAAACCACTATTGTGATTATACTGACTATTGACAGAACTATAAGGATTGAAAAAAAGATTTTTTTCATGATGATGTACGGGCCAGAGCAAAAAGTACAACTTCTCGAGTATTTGATTGCATGAGTATTTTTGAAGCGTGCTGTGCAGTTGCGCCTGTTGTAAAGAGGTCGTCGACAAGGAGAACCCTCTTGCCCTCAATAGAGGATTTATCATAAACAGCAAAAACACCCTTTATGTTTTTCTTTCTTTCTTCTCTGGAAAGGGTATATTGATCCTTTGTATCTTTTATTTTATAAAGTACGGCATGATATAACGGTTTATCCGTCATGCGCGCTATCTCTTCGCTTATGATAAAAGATTGGTTGAATCCTCGTTCTTTGAGTCTCCGCTTGCTTACGGGGATAGGGACAATGCAGTCGAATGTGTCTGAAAATGACAATATTTTTTTCCTTACGAGAGAGACCAGGTGCCGTCCTACATCCTTTCGCCCGTTAAATTTGAATGCATGAAGAACCTCTCTTAGTCTGTCTTCAAAATAAAATCCAAAATAACCCCTGTGAAACCATTGCTGTTCTTGCAAGCACTCACCACACACAAGAGGTTTGCCTACCCATCGTCCACACCGAGGACATGCAGTGGATTCATCAACCATACGAAACGAATCCATGCACTGGCTACAGAGTATACACCCGTTCACCCCGCAACCACCACATTGTAATGGATAAATAATTTCTAAAACATCTGTGAAAGGATTATGCACCGTATTTATCTAATTTGAATGCATGGGCAAGCACCAGAGATATAAGTTGCTTGCTATATATTGTACCTATGCTTCCCTGACTACAATTTCTTTCATGAAATGTAAGGCCATCCCGTTCACCTGTTTTTGTTATCATGAGAAGAGGAACTGGATGCCAGCTATGGCCCTTCAACGGGCATGGGGTTGAATGATCTCCGGTAATTACAATAACATGGGGATTAAGATTAAATATGTCGGGCACTATTGAATCAACAAGCTCAATGGTTTTCACTTTGTCAGGAAAGTTTCCATCCTCTCCTGCAAGATCTGTTTCTTTTATATGAAGAAAGAAAAACTGGTATTCCTGGTAATTTTCTTTCAGCACCCTGAGCATGTCGTGGTAGTCCCTGGGCTCTTCTTTTACATCCATACCAAGAACTTTTGCAATTCCCCTGTACATTGGATAGGTTGCAATAGCAAGGGCTTTAAGGCTATATTGAGAAGGAAAAGAAGGAATATCAGGTTTCCTGGAAAATCCCCTTAGAAGAATACCATTTGCAATAGCCTCATCCTTGAGGAGCGTTGTGACCTTTTTGATAAAATTATTTATGATTTTTGATGTAAACACAGCATTCTCTGTTTTTGGCTGTGCATAGACAAATGGTCTGTTTTCCCTGTGAGGATCAGCATCGGTAAGTTCGTCAGAAAGTCCCTCACCCCTGAAGATAATAGCAAATCTGTGGGACTTACCAGGTTTTAAAATGACTTTAATGCCTTCTATTTCATTTATTTCCTGTGTGATTCTGTTGCACAATCGTTCCGTCTCTGACGTGGCGATCCTTCCTGCCCGTCTGTCCGTCACAATGTTGTTATTGAGTGTACAGAAGTTTGCTCGCGCTGCAAGGTCGCCATCCTGAAGATCCATATTAAGCCCTAAAACCTCAAGAACTCCTCTTCCAATCTCGTAGATTACAGGATCGTATCCAAAAAGGCTCAGGTGACCTGGACCACTCCCCGGTGTAATTCCTATATCTACAGGAATAATTCTTCCAAGAATCCCGGAATTTACAGCAAGTTTATCAATTTCAGGCTTTTTAGCAGCTTCGAGAGGGGTCTGGTATGAAAAGGGCGGATTTTGAATGTCACCAAGACCATCAAGTATGAGAAAGATAATCTTATAATTATTATTCAAAATAATGTTTGCTATCATGCGTATCCTTCTTGCTCCCAGTCCTCTGTTTCATATAAAACCCTTGGTTCCGTTGATTCTGCCCGAAGAAAATCTTCTTTTTTTACGTTAATAGTATTCCAGCTTTTACAATTGTTGCAGAATTCACTCCATTCTCCATATATGGATCTACAGTTATTGCATATAAACGGGACATAAACCTGTTCCATTGGAAAGGCAAGTCTGAATTCTTCGAGTGCCTTTTCAATTTCTCCCCTATGAATAGCTGCTTCAGCCATAGCCCTGTGTAAGCCTTTGAAATCTTCTCCCTCTGCAAACAGAATGTTTAACATATCGATAGCTTCGTCAATCATTTCCAGTCTCAAACATAACCGTGCATAAAGGAAAGATATAAGATGATCCTTGGGCGATATATCAAGAATTCTCCTATATATCTTCAGTATAACACCGGGATCTCCTCTCTCAATGTACAGGTCTTCCATTTTTAATAAGAAAATAATGTGTCCAGTTTTTGAGTATCCTCTTCCATAGACTCTACCTGCATCATTTAATTTGTTCGTTTGTTTATATATTTCAGCAAGAAGGATGTAGGCTGGAATAAAACGCTTATCCTCGTTCAGTATATCCTTGAGTTCCTTAATAACGGTGTCAAAATGAGCCTTCTCTTTGCTCTTAAAAACTTCACGCACCTTTTCATATCTTATCCCGATCCATGTCTTCTTTTCTTCTTCTGTTTTTATATAGCGCCGTAAACGTTTTTCTACTTCAAGGGCTTCTTCCCATTGATTTCTCATTATATATAAGTCCCTTAATAATGAAAGGGCTTCTATATTGGATTCATTCATTTGCAATATTTCTTTTAGTTCTGCTTCAACATTACGCAACTCCTTTGTCGCAAAACCAATTTTTACTTTTTTCATCAATACGCTTTCCCTTTTCCCAAGATTTGATTCAGCACTACCGAGAACTTCAAGCGCCTTATCAAACTCTCTCATTGAACTATACATATCTGAAAGCAACATATACGATTCTTCTATATCTGGTGCCCTTCGTATTATCCGGTTAAGGGCTTCTATGGCTTTCTCCCGGTCCCCTCTGAGATCATATGATTTTGCTTTTTCAAAAAGCTCCCTGAATTCTTCCTTCTTTCTTTCTTTCCGTTCCGATCGCCATATACTTATGCTTTGTTTTATATCATAGAAAAAGTTTATTACTATTGAAACAACAATACCAAAAACAAAGGATATAACAACAAAATCTGCTACACTCGTTTCGTAAAATTTTCCATATCCTATATAAAGCCTTACATTGTCAGGATTTAACTGCGAGATATAAAGATATAAAAGCACAAAAAGACAAAAAAGTAAGAAGAAAATCTTATATTTCATTACATTATAGCCCTTTCTCTTCTATCAATCGTTTACATGCTATACAATACCTCGCTACTGGATTTGCTTCAAGCCTTTTTTCATTTATTATTTCCTCACATTCTTCACATATTCCATACGTTCCGTTTGCTATTTTATCAAGGGCATTATCAATCTCCTTGAGCAGCTTGAGGTCGTTGTCGCTAATGCTCATCAAAATATCAGCATTATACGAATTACTTGCCGCATCAGCCATATCCTGTATGCCATCAGTTCCAAGGGTATAGGTGTCTTCCTGTAGCTTTTTCGCTTTGCTTAATATGTCTTCTCGTATTCCTAAAAGCTTTTTCTTAAAAAATTCTCGTCTTGCTTTTTTCATTTTCCACCTCAGAAATATTATCTATTTTCTAATCGGTATGTCTTTGCTTCTATCCACAGGCTCTCAAGGTCGTACAGCTCCCTTAATGATTCAAGAAATACATGTACTACAACATTTTGGAAATCAAGAATCACCCACCGACCCTCATTGTATCCTTCAATAGAATATGGTCTTATACCAAGCTTTTTCATACACGTCTCAATGTGCTCTGTTATGGTTCTTACATGCCGCTCACTTGTACCACTTGTAATTACAAAGTAATCTGTAATGTCTGTGAGTCCGGTCAGTTCCATGATAATTACATTTTTTGCTTTCTTTTCTCCGGCAAACTTTCCACATATAGTAACCTTTTCCTGTATATCCACTTATCTCCTGTATAACCCCCGTGTACCAATAAATTTCTCCACCGAAGGGGGAACAAGGTATTTCAACGAATGTTTTTG
>DHGO01000028.1 GCA_002402795.1 Deltaproteobacteria bacterium UBA4796 | reverse complement strand
AATTATGCGACACTACACTAGGTATTTCTTTTTGATAATCTCTTCATCATTTGGATACTTTGAAATAGCGTAATCTTTAACAAGAAATTCGAGTGCTTTCCGAAGCCCCAATCCCGTCATTTGGGTGAGATTTAGCGCCTCTGTAGCAAGCGCCTGTTTATATATAGAGAAAAAATTAGGAGATAATTTCTGGATCTCAGGGCTCACTTCATTTGCTGGCACTTCCTTGGGTACTGCAACGAATAAATCAACGAGATCGTAATGCATCTTGATTCTTGATTTTGGCTTTAACTTATAGACGGCAAGATTAACGAGACCGCATTTGCCTGTGCATTGGTATGGATGATAGACATTTTCAAAGGATGGTTCGATCTTTTCAACTGAGTTAGAAAAAGCTATGGGATAAGGAGTCAAAATGTCACCGCAAACAGAACAAATATCTGGCTTAACGCTCACGTAGCCGTGTTCCATCGCGCCAGATAAATTATAGATTGTTATCTGCATTGTTTGCATGTGATATCTCTAAAATGTTTGTTATAAAATAACCTTTGCCGTAATCATAGATTCATAAGAGAACAATTAATATCCGTATTTCTTATTTACAAATTATGCTATTGAGTTTTTTAGATGTCAAGTAGAAAAAAGCAAACTATTTTAAAGTGATACCTCTGTTTTTATATCGTAATTACACGATAATACCATTAAATAAGAAAGTTGGTTTCTATGGATTCATTGTCGAATCGATTTAAAGACGTATTACCTGAATTTCAGCGTTTTTCTTCTTGAATAGGTTATTAGGGTCCATATCCAGAACAAATTTACAAAAACTGTTAGAGTGCCCTGCCATATGGGTGGGGAGCTTTACTTATTGCTCTTCACCGTGTTTTGGTGGCTTTGTGTGCTGAATGGCGTTTATCTCTTCTTCAATATCCTTTATTTCTTCTTTTAGTTGAGTGATGGACTTAATCCTCTCTTTAATAAAGGCATCGTTTATGGTGACAGGCCTGTTTGAGGTAAATTCTTCATAGGTGTATTCCCCGATTTCGCTATAAATTTTCTGCATTTCCCTCTGAAGCTTAGCAATGTCAATAAGTTTTCTCTTTCCAATCTTTGCCTGTTTCTCCACATTGAAGGCAATATCCTGGGCAGTCTCCCGCAAGGTTTTTAGCCCTTCTTCTGTCTTTTTCTTAAGTTCATCAATAAGTGGCATTATTAAATCCCCCATTCATGCTTTTGATGTACTATATGTAATATATAATGATTTTTCAAGCTTTGAATGAGTGATTTTTCGTCAGAGCAAGGTTGCAATAGGTAGATTCTTATGATACATTTACGAATCAGCATCGGTTACATGTCTATTATGATTATTGTATGAATATCAGAAATATATTAGAAGAGAGGGAAGCGTTTTTATTATCACCTTTTGCTCAGAAGAGTAAAGAGACAAGGGGCCGGCTGAAGGATGAGCCAGAGTGCGATATACGACCTCCTTTTCAACGCGATAGAGATAGAATAACTCATAGCAAATCATTCAGAAGGCTGAAACACAAGACCCAGGTATTTCTCTCTCCTTCAGGGGACCATTACAGGACAAGACTTACCCATACGCTTGAGGTTGCACAGATTGCACGAACCATTGCAAAAGCCCTTATGCTCAATGAGGAACTTGTAGAAGCCATTGCCCTGGGTCATGATATTGGTCATACACCTTTTGGCCATGCTGGAGAGGATTCTTTGAACGAAATACACAAGGGTGGCTTCAGGCACTACGAACAGAGTCTCAGGGTAGTTGACATCCTTGAGAAAGAAGGAAAGGGATTGAATCTCACGATTGAGGTGCGAGATGGCATCATAAAACATTCAAAAGGGAAAGGGGCAATCTTTATAGAAAGCGAGGAAGACAAACCTTTGACACGAGAGGCGGAAATTGTACGAATAGCAGATATTATTGCATATATAAATCATGATATCGATGATGCCATTAGGGGAAATATTATTCGAGAGAATGATATACCAGAGGAAAGCGAAGAGTATTTAGGGAATACAACCTCTAAAAGAATTGATAAAATGGTGAGAGGAGTAATCTTTGAAACACTGAAGCGTGATGATATGCAACTGTGTATCAGCGATGAGCTTCAATACCACATAGTGAAACTGAGAGATTTTTTATATGAGAGGGTCTATGACAATCAGATTGTCCATGATGATTTTAAAAAGTGTTCCCGCATCATACGTGACCTGTACTCATATTTTCTTGAGCACCATGATGCTTTTTTACAGGAAACGGGAAGGAGGGAATTCTATGGTGAACCTCACCAGTGTGTATGTGACTTTATTGCAGGTATGACAGACAGATATGCCTTTAAACTTTTTGAAAAGATTTTTCTTCCCCTGCCATGGAAAATACCGGTGTAAGGTGAATTAACAGGAGCTTGAATTATGGAAAAGGTATATAATCCCCATACGATAGAAGAGAAGTGGTACCGATTCTGGCTTGAGAAGGAATACTTTGTGGCTGAGAGTCTTTCTTCAAAATTACCTTTTTCTATCGTTATCCCTCCACCCAATGTTACCGGTTCTCTCCATATGGGACATGCCCTCAATAATACACTCCAGGACGTGATAGTACGGTTTAAAAGGATGGCAGGATACAACACCCTGTGGCTGCCCGGTACAGACCATGCAGGCATTGCTACGCAGAATGTTGTGGAAAGAGAGCTTGCAAAGGAAGGGCTTACCCGGGGAATGCTGGGGAGAGAAAAATTTATAGAGAAGGTCTGGGAATGGAAAGAAAGGTCAGGAGGAACGATTATTGAGCAGCTTAAAAGGCTCGGTTGTTCATGTGATTGGTCGAGAGAACGTTTTACCATGGATGAAGGGCTGTCAAGGGCAGTCCGTGAAGTCTTTGTAAGGCTTTATAAGGAAGGATTAATTTACAGAGATAACTATATTATTAACTGGTGTCCAAGATGCAAAACCGCCCTTTCTGACCTTGAGGCTGAACATGAGGAGACAAATGGATTTCTCTATTACATCCGCTACCCCCTGGCTAATGGAAAGGGGTATTTAACGGTTGCAACAACAAGACCTGAAACGATGCTTGGAGATACTGCAGTTGCAGTGAATCCAGATGATGAACGATACAGAAGGTATATTGGAGAATATGTTATTCTTCCCATTGTGGGAAAGAATATCCCTGTCATCGGAGATAGTTATGTCGATGTATCCTTCGGCACCGGGGTACTGAAGATAACACCAGCCCATGACATGAATGACTTCGTTATCGGAAACAGGTATGGTCTCCCAGTTGTAAAGGTCATTGATGACGACGGAAAGATGAACGAGTATGCACTCCATTATAAAGGAATGGATAGATTTGAATGTCGTGAAAAGATTGTCTCAGAACTCAAAGAGAAGGGGCTTATTGAAAAAATAGAGCCTTATAATCTTGGAGTGGGAAAGTGCTACCGCTGCAAAACAATAGTAGAGCCTGCATTATCGCTTCAGTGGTTTGTAAAAATGAAACCCCTTGCAGAACCTGCGATAGAAGCTGTTAAAGAACATAAGGTAAGAATTATACCGGATATGTGGGAGAAGGTATATTTTGAATGGATGGGAAATATAAAAGATTGGTGTATATCACGTCAGATATGGTGGGGTCATAGGATTCCTGTGTGGTATTGCGATAACTGCAATAAAACCTATGTGTCTGTTACTGATTTACATGCCTGTGAGACATGCGGGGCACTATTAAGGCAGGAATCAGATGTGCTCGATACATGGTTTTCTTCAGGGCTATGGCCCTTTTCGACCCTTGGATGGCCTGATAAAACAGATGACCTCAAGACCTTTTATCCCACATCGCTTTTAATTACTGCCTTTGATATTCTTTTTTTCTGGGTAGCGAGAATGATTATGATGGGCATTCATTGTATGGGTGATGTGCCTTTCAGAGAGGTCTATATCCACGCCCTTGTGAGGGATGCCGAAGGAAAAAAGATGAGCAAATCTCGGGGCAATGTTATAGACCCCCTCGTTATGGTTGATCGATATGGTGCAGATGCATTCAGATTTTCTCTTACCATGCTTGCGGCTCAGGGTCGAGATATTCTTCTTTCCGAAGAACGTATTGAAGGTACGAGAAATTTTGTGAATAAGGTCTGGAATGCCTCCAGGCTCTC
>DHGO01000113.1 GCA_002402795.1 Deltaproteobacteria bacterium UBA4796 | reverse complement strand
GCCTGTAAAGGCGTGGATATCTACCCTTGACATAGGGTCGAACACTTTTATAAAGTAAAAACGGCAGATGAAGGATTATGAAAGGGCCGTTCGGATAAAATCGGATTTAGTGTTCGAATAGATCGGAATATACATCAATGAGAAAAAAACCGGGGAGGTGGGCTAAAAAAGCACTTCAATAGTGGTCATTTTGGAGAGAAGTGAGGGAAAGCCTTGATAGTGCTTATACTACAGGTGCATGAATTCCAACCGCAGTATTTGGGTTAGTGTGGACAGAGAAAATCCCAAAAAGGCACTTCAGGCAATGCATGAGGCACCAGATAGCCCAAAATGCACTGGTTGATGAAGTATGATCTCGCATCGGAAATCTTATCACGAAGAAGTGGCCAAGTGGTTTGAATCACTCGACTCCTTGACCCCTCGACCCCTTACGGCAAAGTCTTCGCCTGAAGGCGAGGGTTTTTTCCATTCCCCGAAGGAGACAATAGGCCAGTATGTTACCTGGTAAAAGGCCAGTCCTATTAGAGTGTTATAATTTCTATCGTTATTCTCCTCAGTAAATCTCTACAACAAAAAGATTAAATGGGATAGCAAGTGTACGGTCGTGCTTCTTTACCACAACATAATCTTCATTAATTTCAGAAATCTTGTCAGAAGGTTTGTGGAAGGTAGAAACACCAGAAAATTGAAATTTGTAACATACCCTGTCCAATATTAAATCCCCTTCTTTTTGTAAAAACTTATTCAAATATTCTTTGTAACGCATACGCTCACCCCCCTCCTAATTTATTATACCACCAATCTTAATAACTGCAATGTATAAATAAAAAAACATTTGACAACCAATTAAAACCGCATAAGAATAGAATAAGCAATATGAAATCTGACAAAATCAAGACCAAGAAAGAGCTTCTCAAGGAACTCCGCAGACTACAAAGACAGGTAGCCAGACTTGAAAAATCCTTATCTCATCACAAAGAAGTAGAGGCTGCCCTTAGACAGACTGAAGAAAAATACAGAAATATCTTTCAAAATGCAACAGAAGGTATCTTTCAAACAAGCCCTGAGGGACGTTTTTTAAGCGCCAACCCTTCATTGGCACATATACACGGCTATGATTCACCTGAGGACCTAATGAATTCCATTTCCGATATGACTTCGCAGCTTTATGTAAATCCTGATGATAGACTACAACTCGTTAGGCTTCTCAATAAATATGGTTCGGTTCAAAATTTTGAAGTGCCAATGTATCGCAAGGATAAAAGTATCCACTGGATATCCATTAATATAAAGGCAGTAAAAGATAGTAATGGCAAGGTGCAGCATTATGAAGGCACAATGCAGGATATTACTATGCGTAAGTTAGCAGAAAAGGCCCTCGTTGAGAGTGAAGAACGTTACAGGATCGCTATAGAACATTCTAATGACGGCGTTGCTATTCTCGAAGGCCATATCCACGTGTATGTGAACAAACGATTTTTAGAGATGTTTGAATATGATAGACCGGAAGATATTATTGGGAAATCCATACTCGCTACAGTCCATCCTGATGATCGTGAAATGGTAAAAAATATTAATCGCAAAAGACAAAAAGGCGAACCAATACCTTCCCGCTATGAATTCAAAGGCATTACAAATCGTGGAAACATTATTTATATTGAAGTATCTGCTGCTACCATAACCTACAGGGATAAAAAGTTATATCTTATTTATCTGAGGGACATTACAGAAAGAAAAATAGCTGAAAATGCACTGCGTACCGAACGGAACAGATTCCAGAACCTTTTAGAAAATGCTCCGTTTGGTATTGCCATGGTACAACAGAATGGCTCATTCACATATATAAACCCAAAATTTATTGAAATATTTGGTTATACATTGAATGACATACCGGATGGGAGGACATGGTTTGGAAAGGCATATCCCGATGAAGGCTACAGGAACCGCGCTATAGCAACATGGATCGAGGATGTAAAAAATACAAAACCAGGCGAGAAAATTCCAAGGGTCTTTGAAGTTATCTGTAAGGATAAAGCAAAGAAAATTATAAACTTTATTCCTGTCCGTTTACTAACCGGTGAGTATCTTGTATCCTGTGAAGACATTACAGAACGTATCGAAGCTCATGAAACTCTTATAAAATCACACAAGGAACTCGAGAGTCTCAATAGAGCAAAAACCAAAGCAGTTCACCATATATCGCACGAACTTAAAACACCCCTTGCAGTCATTCAGGGCATCATGCGTATTCTAAAACAGAAATTACAACACACAGCAATGATAACTGAACTGGAAGACATTATCAATATTATGGAACATAATTTAGAAAGACTCTCCAGAATATCCTATGAAACAGATGAGATCTTTAGAACCTCTCAGGAACTCGAATCTCTTGTCATACTCGATGAGCTTGACCGCATCTGGCAACGCATGAAAACGTTGTCTGAAATTCCACCTGAAATTATCTCACACTGGAATGCATTAAAGGAATGGCTGGGGCAATACCTATCAGGTACGGCTCAGACAATTCGTTCGATCGACCTCTATCCTTTTATTCAAACTGCCCTTGAAAAAATCAAATCTCAGGCTATCCACAGGAATATTGAATTCCACTTAGAAGGACAAAATGACCTTTTTATCTTCATTGACCCTCTTGTACTGGGAAAGATTACTGAAGGACTTATTAAAAATGCTATTGAAAATACGCCTGATGGTTCATCCATATCCATAAAAATAGAACAGAAAGGAGACCGGGTACTCCTTGATATAACAGACTGTGGTATTGGTATCACAGAAGAAAACCAGCAGTATATCTTTGATGGCCTCTTTCATACGAGGGAGACAGACCTCTATAGTTCAAAAAAACCTTACGATTTTGGAGCAGGAGGCAAGGGCCTGGATCTTATGAGGATAAAGCTCTACGGGAAAGAATTCGGGTTTACCATATCCCTGAATAGTACCCGATGCAAATACATACCTACAGACAAAGATATGTGCCCTGGTAATATCGCTCAATGTCCCCACTGCGCAACACAAGAGGGCTGTAAAAGCTCAGGCGGTACGCAGGTAATCATATCCTTTCCCATTAAAGCTCCAACAGATTCAAGGGTGATTGGTGAAAAGTCGGTCAGCGAATTGATCTTGCCCCAAAATAGTGGACACACCGAAAGATTAGATTCATATTTTTAGGGTATCAAATCTAATTTAGCGGGAGTTCCCCG
>DHGO01000032.1 GCA_002402795.1 Deltaproteobacteria bacterium UBA4796 | reverse complement strand
AAATATATTGCAAAAGGTCTATAAAAAAAATTAAAATTACGGTATACTGTATACAATCTTACTATCTTTTAGAAAGGAAATAGACATGGAACATCAAACTAATATCGTAGGAAAGAGGGTTCCCAGATCGGATTCTCTTTCCAAGGTTACAGGTACTGCCCTGTATTCAGCAGATTTGAAATTGCCGGGGATGCTCGTAGCAAAGGTATTGCGTAGCCCCTATCCTCATGCACGTATTATAAAGATTGATACAAAGGGTGCCCTTAAAGTACCTGGCGTTAAAGCTGTTGTCAGTGGTTTTGATGGGTATGGTGTAAAGTGGGGTGTCTTCAGGTATACACAGGACCACGCAATGCTTCCTGCTGATAAGGTACGATATGTGGGTGAGGATGTTGCTGCAGTCGCAGCGGTTGATGAAGAGACAGCACTTGAGGCACTTGAATATATTAAGGTTGAGTATGAACCACTTGAAGCAGTCTTTGACCCTCTTGAATCCATGAAGGATGGTGCCCCATTGATTCATGAGAATTATCCAAACAATATCAATATTCATATTCATATAGATGTGGGAGAAGTGGATAAGGCTATGGCAGAAGCCTACTATGTGCGTGAAGACACATTCAAAGCAGCAGGCGAAGCCTATGCTATGATGGAACCATATGCAGTTGTTGCCTCGTATCAGAATGGCTATCTCGATCTCTGGATGCCAAATGCAGGTCCACATGTTCGCGCAAAGGCACTTTCAAATCTTCTTAAGATTCCCCTCAATAAAGTCCGAGTGCGTCACATAAACTCAGGTGGAGCCTTTGGAGGAAGGTCAGAAGTTTCACCAGGTGATTTTATTGCTTCATTACTTTCTGTAAAATCTGGAAGACCTGTAAAGCTTGTTCTTACACGTGAGGAAAATGCAATCAGTACCAGACAGGTTCACGATATTATCGCCACAATAAAAACGGGCGTTAAAAAGGACGGGACCATTATTGCAAAGGACTATCGTGCAATTTACAATGGTGGTGCGTATAGCAGTACCGGTCCCATAGCAACATCTATACCTTTTTATGTCTATGAAGAATGTTATCGAATTCCCAATGTCAGATACAATGGTTACCGTGTCTTTACAAATAAAGGCATTCGGGGTATGTACGGTTGCCATGGAAGGGCATTTCTTGCAGGAAATGAAGTACAGATGGACCTGATTGCCAGGGAAATAGGTATAGACCCTGTGGATATAAGAAAGAAGAATGGTTTAACGCCAGGTGAAATCACAGCAACACAATCGAAGATTACAAGCTGTGGTCTTCACGAGACAATTGAAAAGGCAGCAAAGAAATCAAATTTCAAGGAAAAATGGCAAAACTCTTCAAAAAATATTGGCATTGGAATGGGGTGTGTGGCAATTATGTGTGGTTTCCCTATGGGCTTCCGTTCAGGCTCATCATGCTATGTGAAGATGAACGATGATGGACAGGCAACTATTGTAACAGGCAATGTGGATAATGGCCAGGGAAATGAATCAATGCTTATTCAGATTGCCTCAGAGGTTCTTGGAATACCCATGGAAGATATAAATCTCATATGTGCTGATACAGAAGCAACAAACCTCGATCCTGGTTCATACTCACAGGCAGCAACATTCGTAGGAGGAAACGCTGTAAAGGCAGCCTGTGAAGATGCACGGAAACAGATTATTGCCATTGCAATGGAGAAGCTCAAAACAACGGAAGATGATATAGAGTTGAAAGATAGAATGATATTTTCAAAAGCAAATCCTGAAAAGAAGATGCCCATCTCCTGGGCGGTCCGTGAAGCCTTCTTCAGGGGCAATCCTGTCATGGGAAGGGGTGCATATTTCCCTTATATCGATTTTGAACGCGAATGGGTTTCGAGACCCTACGGACAGATGGCAGGCACATTTACTTTCGGGACTTCAGTGGCAGAGGTGCATATTGACCCTGAGACAGGAAAAATAAGGGTACCAAAATTCGTTGCCGCTCATGATTGTGGAAGGGCTATTAATCCCATGGCAGTGGAAGGGCAGTTAGAAGGTTCGGTTTCGCAGGCAGGTATTGCTACAATCATGGAAGGGAATCTCTGGGACAAAGGTTTTCTTCTCAATCCTGACCTTCTTGAATACAAGGTTCCTCTTGCCTGTGATATGCCTGATATAGAAACCGCTATAATACACTCCATAGACCCGGAAGGGCCCTTCGGGGCAAAAGAGGGTGGGCTTACTATACGAATGAATGCATATAGCGCTGTGGCATGTGCTGTGTACCATGCAACGGGTACACTTTTCAAAGAGTTGCCATTGACACCTGATAGAATCTTGAATCTAACAGAAGAGAGAAAGGAGAAAGAGGAATGATACTACCACAACTTATGTATAAAAAAGCAAAAACACTTGAAGAGGCAATTCAGTCATTCAAAAAAAGTGATGGAAAAGCCTTTTACCTTGCAGGTGGAACCGATATAGTCCCCCGGTTGAAATTGAGACTCCACAGGATTAATGCCCTTATCGATCTCAAGGCAGTTAAGGAACTCAAAGGTATTTCAGTTGCAAACGAATGGCTCTCAATTGGCGCAAATACAACTCTCTTCGAGATAAAAAATCATCCCCCCGTAAAGGAACATTTCCCTGCCTTCTTTCAATCCCTTGATGCCACATCCTGTGAAACCTTGCAAATGAGAGGAACAATCGGTGGAAATATACTTCAGAATACGCGGTGCCTCTTTTACAACAAATCTCTTGAATGGCGAAAGGCAAAAGGTTTCTGTTTTAAAATGGGCGGCGAAAGCTGCAACGTTGTGCCAAATACGAAGGCGTGTTTTGCCAATTATTGCAGTGATAATGCCCCTCCCCTTCTATCTCTCTCGGCAGAGGCGATTCTTAAAGGAACTAACGGTGAACGGAGGATAAAGCTTGAAGAAATCTTTTCCGGTAATAGCAAAGAACCTTTCACAATTCTACCGGGTGAAATCCTCACCAGAATACTTATTCCTTTACGAAAAACAAAAGGTGCTTATGAAAAAATGAGGGTACGGGATTCAATCGATTATCCTCTTGTAAATGCAGCATTCACCCTTGAAAACGGAAGGGGGAAACTCTCCGTAGGTGCAGTTGGAGCCTGTCCTATCCTCCATACAGTTGATAACATGAATGAAAATACACTCCGCGATTTAATGGATCGCATATATGCTGATGTAAAACCTGTTGCAAATACAATCCTCCCTGCTTCCTATAGAAAGAAGATGGCAAGGGTTCTTGCAAAAAGGGTAATAACAAATGTTCTCAAGGAGGCTAACGCATGAAAACAGTGAAGGTAAAATTTAGAGTTAATAACGAACCTGTAACGCTACAGGTAAAACCTTATGAAACCCTCCTTGAAACTTTAAGGGAAAGGTTATCCCTGA
>DHGO01000179.1 GCA_002402795.1 Deltaproteobacteria bacterium UBA4796 | reverse complement strand
TCACCCGAAAATTTTGTCATTCTATTCGCTAACTTCACCATTTCCATCCCTCCTGATTCTTTATTCCATCTACCATAGACTTGATCCCTGCAATATAAAATGCAATATCCGTAGATATGGTAACACTGTCAAAGCCTTGCTCAAGATAACCCATAGCCATTGCAGGATCAGCAGTGAATATAAAGCTTAATTTGTTGCTATCCTTGCATGCCTTTAATATCCTTGCAATAGCTTCCTTGAAAACCGGTTCATTGAATTGGGCAGGTATACCAAGACCCACCGACAGGTCATATGGACCAATAAATATACCGTCTACTCCTTCAAGAGCAGCTATAGCCTCGATGTTATCCAGACATCCCTTTGTTTCACATTGCGGTATCAGCAAAGTCTCTATGTTGCAGGTTTTGAAATATTCCATAACGTTTCTTGAAAAATCCTCGTAACCAAACCCTGCTTTTCTCGCTGTGAAAAATCCTCTTTTACCAACCGGGTAGTATTTAGCCCACTCAACGAGAGATTTGGCTTCTTCGACTGTTTCCACACACGGTACGACCAGTCCCATGGCACCAATATCAAGATTCTTGAGAACTGAAGGTCTTGATACGTCCTTGATTCTGACAAGGGGTACAAGCTCCTTGAGCTCAGCGGCCCTTATAAGGCCCATTGTGCTCTCTACCTCAAAGGGGCCATGTTCCGTATCTATGATTATGTAATCGAGGCCTGTGTACCCAAGCCCTTCAACAGCTGTCTCTCCTCCTACCTCAAAAAAGGTGCCGATGGCTTTACTGCCTGAGACAAGCTTTTCCTTTAAGTTGTTTTTCATTTGATCCCCACCTTTCTTATCAAACAATGTACCTTTTTTTTGCATAAAAGTCAACCAATTGCTATAGTACAGTATTAAAGGGTATATATGCACATAATGAAACCCATATTTAGGAGGAGTCATAATGATCATAAAAGCACTTATGGAGAACAGGGGAAAATCTGATGAGTATTTGACAGAGCATGGATTGAGCCTATATATTGAAACCGATACAAGGAAGCTCCTTTTTGACACCGGAGAAACTGATAAGTTTCTTTCCAATGCAGAGAAACTCGACGTAGATCTTGCAGATGTGGATATAGTTATAATTTCCCATGGGCATTATGATCATGCCGGTGGTATTGCGTCATTTCTTGAGAAAAACGATAAAGCGAGGATATACATGCAACGTGAGGCATTTATACCCCATGCTTCCGATAAGGATGGAGATATTGAGGATGCTGGTGTTGAGCCATCATTAGAGAACCAGGACAGGATCACACTGGTAGACGAGGATATTTTCTTTGATGATGATTTGATATTGTTTTCAAGGATCAATGGGGACTATCTCGTGCCTGAGGGAAATTCGCACCTTCTTATGAAGAAGGGAGAGGAATGGCAGGTCGATGACTTCCACCATGAACAGAATCTGATCATTAAAGATGGGAAAAAGAGGGTACTATTTACCGGATGCTCACATAGAGGCATCGCAAATATTTTAAGACAAGCTGCAGAAAACTCTGACCTCCCCATAACTCATGTGATAGGAGGATTCCATCTATACGATTTGAAGCTGGATGATCAGAGCGATTTGGAATTTCTCACCAAGGTAGCCGATGAGCTGGATAAATCAGGCGCCATACTCTACACAGCACATTGCACAGGCTATGACCAGTTCAAATGGCTTAAGGGGAAACTGGGTCACAAAATCGATTACGTTTCTGCGGGTACAGTACTGGAGTTATGATTAAAACTTGTACGGAACAGGGTTTTATCGCTTAAAAGGACTTAAGTCCTGGTACGCCTGTGATTATTTAGGTGCTCATATGAGATTCAGCAAACATCTCATTTCATGGAAGGCAATTTCCAATCGGGGGTGAAAATCCGAAATTGGTTTTGAAAAAATGTTCTAATATCTGAAAATCATGCAAAAATGGTACTTACATTTCTTAAAAACAATAGTATAATATAGATGTAAATATTAAACAGCTAACATCTAATACCTCTCAATACATCCCCTTGCGGACGGTTCTTCCAGAAGCAGGGGGACTCCCTTTTTTGAGGGAACAAAGTACACTATTGTCGTATCGCTTTACATAGATTATACATTATGTTAAAATATCGTTGAATAAATAAATCTCCGAGTTTATTGACCTTCGATTATTTATGGTTTATAAACCGATAGGGTTCAGCTGGAAACGGCGGGGCCTCCTGATGGAAAGGAGAGTTATGCAGTATTTCCATTGGGAATGCTGCTTTTTGTTTTTGCAGTCATTCCTTTCCTGCGGAGTACAAACAAAACATGAAAGGTGGATGGATTATGACAAAGTTTAAAAAGGTATCTGCTTTATTATTAGTTATTGCTATGCTTTTCTCACAGGTTGTATTTGCAGAAGGCGAAGCAGTTGTAGTTATTAATGGTGCAGGGGTAGAAAAAGAGCTTTCACTGACTTTGGATGAGCTTAAGGCAATGCCAGAGGAAGCACAAATCGACGAGGAATACATATATAACAGCAAAACAGGTGAAAAGACTGTTACAGTTAAAGGCGTAAGTCTTGCATATGTACTTAGAGAGCTTGCGGGGCTTAAAGTAGAAGAGGCTGAGGTTGCTATGGTTGCTTCAGATGGTTATCCGATCGACCCTCAAATGCTTACAGATATTATGGCAGAAAGTCTAAAGTATGTAATAGCATATGAAGTAAATGGTTTAGCTATAGACAATGACGAGAATCCTGAAACAGATGAAATAGTCGTATATAGAAAGGTTAAAGAATCAGGTGAATTTGGAACAGTATTTAAGCTAGTG
>DHGO01000059.1:14682-26967 GCA_002402795.1 Deltaproteobacteria bacterium UBA4796 | reverse complement strand
TTTTCTCCTTTTTTCCAAAGGAAAAGCCATCCATACCCTTCTCTACAATAAATGCTGTTGCACCGCGACCACCCTTGCTCCTGTCTGTCATTGCAATAACAGTGTAAATCTCAGCCTCACCGCCATTCGTAATCCACTGTTTTGTGCCATTGAGGATATACCCCTGTTCTGTTTTCTTTGCCTCTGTTCTTATTCCCTGCGCGTCACTCCCTGCATTTGCTTCAGTGAGAGCAAAGGCGGCGAGTTTTTTCCCGCTTGCAATAAATGGAAGATACCGTTGCTTCTGTTCTTCGGAGCCACCGAGTAAAATAGGATAGGCCCCAAGGAGGCTTGCTGCATAGCTTACGGATACTCCAAGACAGGCTTTACTCAATTCTTCCACGACGATGCAATTTTCAAAACTGCCACCTCCCATGCCACCGTAGGTTTCAGGAATACTTACACCAAAGAGACCCGTATCAGCACATATCTTCATAACGCCCCAGGGAAATTCCTCTTTCTCATCAAGTTCTGCTCTTACGGGGAGTACCTTTTCTTCTGCAATCTTACGCGCGAGACCCTGTATTCGCTTTTGGTCTTCTGTGAGAAAGTAATCCATATATTCTGTCTCCTATGATTGAAAATAGCTTATCATCGTTTCTTTAATCGATTCATTCAAATTTTTATCAATAAAATTCCTGGCAAGCCTTATAGCATTCTTGATTGCCTTTTCGTCTGATTTACCATGGCAGATGATACAGATACCATCAACACCTAAAAGTGGTGCGCCTCCATGTTCAGAGTAATCCACTTTCTTTCTCAGTTCTTCAAAAGCATCTTTCATGAAAAAATAGCCGATTCTTTTCGTAATGCTCTTTTCCACACTTTCCTTGAAAAAGGACAGCAGCGATTCTGCAATACCCTCTGATATCTTCAATGCTACATTTCCTACAAAACCATCGCATACCACAACATCAGTACATCCATTGTGAAGATCAGTGCCCTCTACATAGCCTATATAATTAACGTCTATGCTCTTCATCATTGTATGAACTTCCCTTGTGAGTTCATTCCCCTTGGTTTCCTCCTGGCCATTGCTGAGAAGACCAATTCTTGGAGATTTTATGCCAAACACAGACCTGACGAAGGCATCACCCATAATGGCAAACTGAATGAGGTGAGCGGGCTTGCAATCTACATTCCCGCCTGCATCCATAAGTACGGTAATACCGCCTTTTATATTTGGATGAATGGTTGCTATGGCGGGTCTATCCACCATGCCGATTCTTCCGAGCGTAAAAATTGCAAAAGCAAGAGCTGCACCTGAATTACCTGCAGTTACCACTGCCTGAACAGCACCTGACTTTAAAAGTTCAAATCCTCTATTCATTGACGAATCTCTTTTCTTCCTCAATGCGCCTGAAGGGGTTTCATGCATCTCAACGGAAACAGGTGCATGAACGATCTCTATGCCTTTTGGTTCTTTTATGAGAGGTTTGATTAAATCTTCATTACCGGTCAGTATAATCTGCTCTACAATCTTTTCCCTGCATGCAGACTCAGCACCTCTGACAACCGCCTGAGGTGCAAAATCACCACCCATGGCATCCACTGCAATACGTGCCATTATGTTATGCTTCCTTTATCTCGAGATACTTTTTACCCCTGTACATTCCGCATTTGGGACATACTACATGAGGTAATTTGGGTTCTTTGCAGTGTGGGCACAGAACAAAATTAACCGGTTTTGCTTTGTAATGAGTCCTGCGTTTATCTCTTTTTGATTTTGAAGTCTTTCGCTTCGGAACAGCCATTTTTGTCTCCTCATAATTTTAATTCATGAAAGATTTGAGTTTTTCTGCCAGTAAAGTGTTAGAATTTTTACTGCACGTACATTCCTCTATATTTTTATTCTTACCACACACATCGCAGAGTCCTTTACATCCGTCATGGCAGAGTGGTTTTATCGGTATGTTGAGTACAATCTCTTCGTATATAAGGGGGTCAATATCAATCTCATCACCATCTATATAGTATACATCGAGGTCATCGCTTTTAAGCTCAAGCTCAGCTACATGGGGGGTCAATTTTTTGGGCACAAGTTCTATGTCGATCGTAGTGTTTAAGGGAAGGATAAATTTCTCAAGGCATTTAGCGCAAATAAGGGTTACCTCCCCGTTTATTGTTCCTTTTATACTTATGAGGTCATCAAACTTTGTTATGGTTAATGCATAGCTTATTGGAGAGAAAACTGTTGGCTCACCTTCGATATGCCTGTAATTAACATCATCAAGGATACCTGAAACAGCATTATGATGTTCTATTTCTGAAATTTTGATTATCATGCTATCACCTTATTTTGAGTGTGATAATATATAAGGTTTGACCTTTGAATGTCAAGCAAATTAACTTATTGTAATCTTTGTATTTTTTCAATTATCCTCCTGAAGACCTCCTCATCAAGAGGTAATGAAAGAAGCTTTTTTCTTTCCTTTTCCCCTCTTATAATCTTTATCTCAGATTTTTTTACACCAAACATAGAGGAGAGAAAGTTAACGAGTTCTTGATTCGCTTTTCCTTCCCCTGGAGAAGAGATGAGCTTTATTTTAAGTGACGAGCCTTCCATTTTAATTTCTCTTTTTTTAGCATTTGTAATCACCTTGAGCGCAATCTTCACAATACCCTGCCTAAGAGAATATTTCCTTGCAGTTCTTTTATTATTACATCAGTAAAATGATTGACAAGATTTTTTTTAAAGGGGATATATACAGGAATATAATTATCCGTATAACCTTTCATAAAAAGGTTGCTGTATTTTTTTCCTTCAGGAAGGATTTTCAGTCTCCTTTCCAAAAAACGCATGTAGAATGCCTTTCTTTTTATGGCATCAAGCTGTCTGAGTGCCTGTACACGTTTGCGCTTAACAAAGTCTGGCACAGCAGGTGTCATGGATGCCGCAGTGGTGCCTTCGCGAAGAGAATAGGGGAATACATGGAGGTAATAGATATCCATTATTTCAATGAGTCTGTAAGTCTCCATAAAAGCACTATCATCCTCTGAGGGAAAACCGGCAATAATGTCCATACCTATGGCTACATCCTTTATCGCATTATGGAGTCTATCGATAATATCGACAACCATATTTCGTGTGTACCTTCTCCCCATCTTTTCAAGGATTCTATCAGATCCGCTTTGAAGTGGTATATGAAGATGTTTTGTTATTTTACATGACCTTGAAACTATATCTATGAATCTATCATCAATATATAATGGATTTATAGAACTTATACGTATCCTCTGTGGCGTTTCGCTGTTTTCAAGTTCATACAATAAATCAGAAAGACCTTTTCCTGTTGAAGGATCCCTGTAAAGGGATAATTCAATCCCTGTAAGGACAACTTCCTGAATACCTTTCATTTTTAAAGCCTTTAGAGCCTCTATAATCTCCTCAATAGGTCTACTCCTTGGTATTCCACGTGCATAAGGGACAATACAATAAGTGCAGAATTGATTACAACCATCCTGTATTTTGAAAAAGAATCTTGTTTTGCCAGCAGGTAACAACCCGTCGATGGAACTTTTTTCAATGGGAATTATCCGGGCGTTCTCAACGTAGCTTCCTTTTTGATGTACCCATTTCTCTAAATTGAATTTCTCATAATTTCCCACAATCAGGTCAGCATCAAAATTTCTTTCAGGATAGACCTGTGCATGGCAGCCGGTAAGAATTATTTTTGCATCTCCATTAATGTTTCTGGCGTGGTTAATAAACCTCCGTATATCTCTTTCTGCATTTTCTGTCACTGTACAGGCATTGATTATTATAATATCTGTATCTATTAGCGGGGCAGGGATGAGACCTTTTTCTTTTAACCTCTTTGATATCATATAGGAATCCCACTGGTTTGCCTTACATCCAGTGGTATGGACATAGAATTTCATGACAGCACTATTTTTTATATAATGGTGAAAGAGCCCTGAGTTTTCCTATAACGTCAGGGATGACTGAAAGGACATAGTCAATATCCTCTTCAGTATTCCCTCTTCCAAGGCTGAATCTTAAGGCGCTCTGACAGACTTCCGGGGGGATACCCATGGAAAGAAGAACGTGGGATGGTTCTGATGAGCCTGATGCACATGCAGAGCCTGAAGAGACTGCTACACCATGTATATCAAGGGCGGTAAGCAGGGATTCAGCCTCTACAAATTCAAAACTTAGATTGAGTGTATTGGGTAGTCTGAAGATAGGGTGACCATTCAGATGCACATCTTCAATCTTCGTAAGAATGCCATCAAGAAGTTTTTGTCTCAAGAACTCAATCTTCTTGTTTTCTTCTGCCATTTCTTTTTTTATAACCTCACATGCCTTTCCAAAAGCCACAATGCCGATGATATTTTCAGTACCTGCTCTTCTTCCCTGTTCCTGGTGGCCTCCATGGATAAGACTATCGAACTCCAATCCATTCCGTATATATAAAGCACCCACACCTTTAGGTGCATAGACTTTATGTCCGGAAAAGGTTGCTATATCAACCGGCAGCGATTCCATATTTATGTCTATTTTACCGAGAGCCTGTACCATATCAGAGTAGAACACTATTCCATATTCTCGAGCAACCCTTCCTATCTCTTCAACAGGGAGAAGATTACCGGTCTCATTATTAGCGTACATAATTGATATAAGTATAGTATCTGATCTTATTGCTTTCTTGACATCATCTGGTTCAATAAGACCATAACTATCCACAGGCAGGAAGGTAATATCAAACCCTTTGGTTTGAAGATACTGGCATGTATTCAAAACACAGGGGTGTTCAATCTTCGTGGTAATAATATGATTACCCTTTGAGTTCTTTGCATATGCAATACCCTTCAGTGCGTGATTGGCGCTTTCTGTTCCGCAACTTGTAAAGATTACCTCATCATGTTGTGCATGAATCATGGCCGCCACATGTTCACGGGCTTTTTCAAAGAGTGCTCTTGCCTCCCTGCCTTCCTGATGGATACTCGAAGGGTTCCCAAAGAGCTCTTTGAATAAAGGTTGTACAGAAGCAAAAATCTCGGGAAGTACAGGGGTTGTGGCATTATTATCGAGGTAAACCCGTTTCATCAGTATCTCTAATCAAAAAAGACATTCATGGCTTTTACCGGACAGACCTTTACACAGAGTTCACAGGCAACACATTTCTCGTAGTTGAATATTACCTTCATTGTTTTTCTATCAATGGCCAATGCCTCGGGTGTACATACACTTGTACAGACTCCACAGTGCACACACCGTGCCTCATTTCTACTGATATCCTGTTCAATAGGCTCGGTATCAACATTCCATGTTTTCAGGTACTCCATACCCTTTCTGAAATTCTCTTCTTCACCTTCTATTTCCATCACCATCATAGAATCAGCTCTCGGTGAAAAATTAGCCCTCAGGATATTGAAAATAAGGTCATAATCTTTAACAAGTCTATATACAATAGGTTTATCCACCGTGTTCCTTTTGAATCTCAAAATCATTCTTTTTTTCATCCTGCCTCCTGCTGTTTTTCTACGTCAATTATTTCTACATTACCCCACACGCCTAAATGTTCACCTAATATAATGACTATCCCTTTTACGCCGGAAAATACTTTTCCTTTCTCAATAGCAGGTTGTATATCATATCTATTTTTTACACCATTACCAAGCAAAGTAGCAAGACCATCTGCAAAAAGGGATGATGTGGCGATAATACAAGCTGCATCAGCTTTACCGAAACTTAAAGAATGTCCTACAGTTCCAGAGGAAGTACAGATGCCATAGGGAAGACCCTCCGGTTTTAACCTTATTCCAATTTTTCCGCTGAAAGGTGAATCTTTTGCATAGATAAGAACCACTCTTTCGCTGTTTGTTTTAAGGTAAATATCGCCCCCATTCTCTATAATATACTCTTCACTGTGCGGGACAATATCTCTGCCAATAAATTCAGCCATGGCTCCTGCAACAGTAGCCATGGGTCCCACTCCTATACGGGAAGAAACCGCTATCATCTCTTTTACGATTTGAGGGGCAAATGTATCATACTCAATGGGGATAAGGCTTTCTTTAAACATTGGCTTTGCTCTTATATATTCCTCTAACTGGTATCTGTATAATAGAACTCTTTCCTCTATGAAGGTTTTGAGATTATTTTTAGTACAGCATAATAGGTCTGTTTCCTTAATTTTAACTTCGTAACATATGAGGTCATCAGGTTTTGAAATTCCTCTATAAAAACGCTCCTCGTACATTATTCCATCCATTTTGGATATATTTATGGAAACTTTTATAAACTGAACTATGAAAATTGTGTACGAATACCTGTATTATTCCTCATCAGGTTTATCACCATCTGTTGTTTTATTAAGTGTTTCTTCAAGTCTTTTAACCCTTTCAATAAGGGAAGCAATAGCCTTTGATTGAGGATCGGGCATAAAGGCACTATCCATCTGAATTCTTTTGTCACCTTCAACCCTGTAAACAACTTTACCAGGGATACCGACAACAATTGAGTTAGGTGGTATATCAGTTACTACCACAGAGTTGGCTCCAATTTTTGTATTGTTACCAATCCTTACAGGACCAAGAATTTTAGCCCCCACACCTATGACCACATTATCCCCTATCGTTGGGTGGCGTTTTATCTTTTTCCAGGTAGTCCCACCAAGGGTTACACCATGAAATAGGGTTACATCATTTCCGATTTCTGATGTTTCTCCAATTACCACGCCCATGCCATGGTCTATAAAGAACCTTCTTCCAATCCGGGCGCCTGGATGTATCTCAATGCCCGTTAGAAACCTTCCCACATGGGAAATGAATCTTCCTGAAAGGTATAATTTATGAACCCAGAGCCAGTGGGCAATCCTGTAAAATAATAGTGCGTGGAACCCCGGGTAACAAAATAGTATTTCCAATACACTTTTTGCTGCCGGGTCTCTTTCGAATGTTGCATTAATATCTTCGCGAAACCTTTCAAACATGGAAGGAGTATAGCAATCTTAACTTTTGCAGTCAATCATCCCTTACCTGTATGGCGTGCAGCTGTCTTTTATTTCCTCAGACCCTTGCGCGTTTTCTGAGATATTATTCCTGTAAGGGTTTGTTTCTTCTAATTCAAGCAGATACTTACACAGGTGTAACTTTTGGTAGGGCACATGGTCAGGATTATGTATGGTAAGACCTGACGGGAGTTTTTGTTTATGAAGGGCCTTTTTCTTTTTTCTCATGTTTTTATATTAGTCTCTGCAGTACATATTGTCAATAGAGTTTCAAAAATGAAATCTTGATTGAACTGTAAATAATATATACAATTTTAAGAATGGATATTGGAATCGGCATAGGTGAAGAGATAGGGTGGCGAGAAAGCATGGAGGATGCCCATGCGGTATACCATATACCTGAAAAGGAGTTCTTCAGTGCAGAAATCTTTGATGGTCATGGGGGAAAAGAGGCGGCACAGATTTCTGCTGAGATTGTGACACCCCATTTCATACACACATGGTCTCAGGAATCAAACAAACCTTTGATTGAGTGCCGAACACCGGTTGAGATTTTAAGAGATACCTATCTTGCCACAGATTCTTACATTGTATCTCGAGGAATCAAGAGTGGCACAACTGTAGCAGGTCTCTACATTATTAAAAATATGTTTATTGTAGCAAATGCTGGCGATACAAGGGTAATTATGGGTACTTCCAGCGGTACTGCCCAGCTTACAGTTGACCACAAACCCGACTTACCAGAAGAGAAAAAAAGAATCGAATCCCTTGGCGGAGAGGTCATTGTATATGGAGTGCCCAGGGTGCAGGGTATACTTGCCATAAGCCGCGCACTCGGCGATGTATCTCTTAAGCCTTTTGTAAGTCCTGAACCAAGGATTGTGGAGGGCTATCTTGGAAAAGAGAATGATTATGCTGTGCTTGCCTGTGATGGTGTGTGGGATGTGCTTACACCAGAGGCTGTTATGGATATTATCCGTAAAAGAGGAGAACCCCGGCAGGGAGCTGATGATATTATAGCAAGAGCCCTCTTTGAGGGAAGTACAGATAATATTACTGTTATTGTCCTTGATATGAGAATATATACAAAAAGATTGAAACGGAAAAGGATGAAACTTATTCGGTTTATAGATAGGACATAACTATTTTTATTATTAGAAGACCTCATATTAAGGTCATTGACGATTTTTAAAAAAGGAATGCATATTAAATCTAAGCAGATTTTGATTTTTTTAATCCTCTCAATTTTATTCATATTATCCATGTTTTACCGTGTTTCCAACGCAATAATTGCACCTCACCTTGTTAAAGATTTGAATCTGAATGCAGAAGAACTTGGTATACTTGGCGGGGCTTTTTTCTGGTCCTTTGCCTTATTCCAAATACCAATGGGTCCGATGTTGGATAGAATTGGTCCCCGTATTATTATTACAATTTTTACGTTTATTGGAGCATCAGGTGCATTTGTATTTGCTATCGGAAAATCTTTTATTATACTTTTTTTTGGAAGAATTCTTATGGGTATGGGAATGGCTTCTGTCTTGATGGGAAGCTTTAAGGTACTAACATTACGATTTCCCTCTAATAGGTTTTCCAGCCTTTCAGGTCTGCTCGTTTCCATCGGGGCGTTCGGCAATTTACTTGCAGCAACTCCACTGGCATACTTAGACCACGTAATTGGATGGAGGATAGTATTTATTTTTGCATCAATAATTACAACATTTTTTGCTTTCTTAATTTTTTGGAGTTTAACAGAAACAGGCATAGCAAATATGGGTTCGGGAACTCTTTCTTCACAAAAGAAAATCGGTTTCTTCCAATCAATACAAACTATTGCTGGTTCACTATCTTTCTGGCAAATCTCAGCTGCTGCTTTTTTTAGATATGGTACGTTTATAAGTCTCCAGGGTTTATGGTTAGGGTTTTACCTGATGGATGTAAAAGGGTATTCATCTGTACAAGCTGGCAACGTGCTTATCATGCTGGCAATTGGGCAAGCAGTTGGAAGTCCTGTAGCAGGCAGACTATCAGATCGGGCATCCTGTTCTATAAAAACCGTAGCACTATTGGGATTAAGCCTTTATTGTATAAGTCTTTTTCCGATGGCTGGAGTTTTTAAAATTGAAGGTATTTTCTGGTATACTGTTATTTGTTTCTGTATTGGTTTTTTTCAAGGTTTTGGTGTGTTGCTTTATGCACATGTCAAGGGACTATTTCCTGATAATTTATCAGCCACAGCCATGGCCTGGGTAAATTTTTTTCTCATAGCTGGCGGGGCGTTGATTATGCCGGTTATCGGGAATATCATTAATTACTTCCCTCATACTCAACAATCCTACCAGCCCATTGCCTACCATATCTCCTTTCTCATCTGCTTTCTATCTATGGCTGGTAGCCTGGTTTTTTATGCCTTTTCTAAAACAAAATCTTAATTAAGATTCATTTTGATTACGAGAGGTTCCATTTGTATGTGGAATATAAAACAACCCTAAGAGGTGCATTGTAATACCAAGTAGGAAGATAAACTATATCTTGAAAATGGGGATGGGTTCAGATAAGCTATATTAAATAGCATATATACATATTTTGGGAAGAATTATAGAGAGATAATTTCTTCTTCTATAAGGACAAAAGAAATTATTGAGGGAGTCAAGAGATTAGAACCATTGATGAATTAAGAAGAAATTTTTATAGGATTGAACTCCCTCTTCCCCTTGAATCTCTGAATTCCATAAATATCTATGTGGTAAGAGATGGGGAAAAAGTTCTTATCATAGATACAGGAATAAACACAAAAGAATGCCTGGATAGTCTTCTGGGATGCCTGAAAGAATTAAAAATAGATATCAATGAGATAGATTATTTTATAACCCATTCTCATATTGACCATTTTGGAAATTTAAAAAGTCTGTTAAGAAAAGGAAAGAAAGCTTACATGAATAAGATTGAATGGGAACACATAAAACGTTTGAAGTATAATCTTTTTAAAAACGAAATAGAGTATTTTCTTATCAGGAGCGGCTTTCCAGAAATAGATATAGAATCTTTACCATCACAATTTAATAAAGTAGAGCCTATCTATGATATAGACCCAAAAAATTTCACGTTTCTTTGTGATGGAGATTACCTGAGGTTAGGAAACTACAATTTTTTATGCATAACCACTCCCGGTCATACGAAAGGGCACACCACACTCTTCGAAACCGAATTAAAGTTGTTTATTTCTGGCGATCACATCCTGGGTGAAATAACGCCCACAGTCCAGACGAGATTGTATCCTGAAAATCCTTTAAAAGATTATCTTGCAAGTCTTAAAAAAATCTATAGTCTTCCCATCGAATGTGTCCTCCCTTCTCATGGAAAATGTTTCAAAGATCATAAAGGAAGAATTGAGGAATTGTGGAAGCACCACAAACAAAGAATAGAGGAAGTGGTTGCTATTTTAAAGGAAGGGGAAAGGAACACCTATGAAATTGCATCAAAAATGAGCTGGGATATACATTTCAACGATTGGAATTCCTTCCCGCCTCTCCAAAAATTCTTTGCAGTGGGTGAGGCTATGGCGCATTTGCGGTATCTTGAAGAAGAAGGACTGATAAAGCGTAGAATAAAATCTCAAAAAGAAATTATCTCATGGAAGCTTACAGGAACAGGAAAGACAAACCAAAAGATGTCTTCGGAGCTATGATGGAAAATCATGGTCCCTATAGAAACCTGCCCGATTAGCCTGAATAACATCAACCCACGCGGATATGCTTTCTCACCCACTGCGGCACAGAACGCAATCTATAATAGTAGGCCATGGTATGGAAACAGGTGGATGAGCAATATGGCATACACTGCCTCTTCACCTCTGAGAGTTTCTCTCTATCAAAGCGGGGCTGCCAGATAGTCCCCCAGTCGTGGTCATAACATATAAGGTCAAAACAGGGGGATAAGCTCCCATCAGGTCTGATGAGGGCGCCGTTTATCCCTGCACGGCAGTCCCAGGGCTCTATGGTACCCCTCATACGAGATTTAAAGGTCATCAGGTGCTCTATGGAATTGACCATGGGCCATCCTCTCTTCTGTCTCTCTATAAGCCAGTCCAGAAGTTCATCTACCTCCTCATACTTGTCAGGGATAATAAATAGCCCATCGTCCTTATGTTTGTAATGCTCAACATCCACAAAATCCTGGGGAGGCTCGTTTAGATGATAGTCCGTACCTATATTGTTCTGGTGGGCAATCTCTGTAAGGAGCTTCACATCCTTTATATTGTTACGACAGATATTAATGTTAAAGAAGAGGAGGTAGCCATACTTCTTCTGCTTCTCCACAAGATACCTGAACTGGGGCTCTATATTGAGGAGTGCCTTTGGAAGACCCTTTTTAGGTGCAATGGTATCTACTGCAAGATTTACCGCTGCAACACCCGCCTTTCCCATCTCATCTATAAATGCCCTGTCCATCAGATAACCATTGGTCGGGAGGTATACAAAAAAGCCATTCTCAGTGCCGTATCTTATCACCTCAAGGGTAAAATCCTTTCTTAAAAGGGGCTCACCACCCATAATGGGGACGACCCTGCACCCTGTGCTCTTAAGCCAGTCTATTGCACTCTTTGCAGTATCAATATCCATACCGTCCTGAGTATTATCATACTGGTGGCAATAATGGCAGTCTATGTTACACCTCCATTCCGTGTAAAGGTAACATAGCACGGGTCTTAGCTCGTCTGGATGGATAAGAGAATTGAGATAAGGTATCACCCATCTCCTTATGGCTCTCACGCCATTGTTAAGTTTATAGTTTATGTTCTGTAGCATGATTCACCCTCAAACTATTTTCTATAGTACAACTCCATTTTATACACAACATCATATAAATTAGCGCATGCAACTTGAGCAACCTCTATGTATTCAAGGGCTTATGAGTGAAACATGCGCAAGTATTTATGACGCTATGTATAGTTATCCACGCAGATTATTTCAGGAACTCCACGGGCAAGCTTAAGATATGCAAGCACTTCAACAACACGGTCATCACGTATCTTCTGATCAACTTCTATGGCAAGACACTCCCAACTTAAAATTGTCGGCTATCGTTAATACCCTGAACCTGCGTTTATTATATAGCTAAACAGAGAAAAAGTCCATAGACCAGCTTTCATTAACTCTCATCCAATATTAACCCAGATTTTCCATCAGGATGAGTATCTGTGTCGGGTTATTCCCCGCAAACACGCTCATTTAAGCTCCAGCGGCTCCATTCACTCGCGTTCGCTTTTAAGAACTTTTGCTTGATAGCA
>DHGO01000059.1:0-14676 GCA_002402795.1 Deltaproteobacteria bacterium UBA4796 | reverse complement strand
CTCCCCGGGCAGGACTCGAACCTGCAACCTACTGGTTAACAGCCAGCCGCTACTGCCGGTTGAGCTACCGGGGAATGAGTGTATAAATAAACATTAAAATCTATTACAAGTCAAGGCTTCCACTACTCAAATAGAATCTTCTTGTATTTTCTTTTTCCCACCCTTATTATAAGTTCTGAAGCGCCCTCGAACGATATTTCCTCGTTCGTTGCCTTCGAGCCGTTGATATATACGCCGCCCTGCTGAATCATTCTTTTACCTTCTGAGGTAGAAGAAACCATACCAATATTATTTAAAAATTTTGGCAACCACTTTTCAACAGCATCCTTTTTTAATCTCATTACCTCTATATCTTCAGGCACTTCTTTATCCCTGAACATCCTTTCAAAGTTTTCATGGGCTCTCTTTGCAGCCTCACCACTGTGAAATCTCGTTATTATCTCTTTTGCAAAATTGATCTTTGCATCCCTGGGATGGATGGTACCATTTTTTATACCTTCCTTGAGTCTCTTTAATTCATCAATTGATATATCACTCAAAAGTTCATAGTATTTAAGCATCAACTCATCGGAGATGGACATGAGTTTTCCGAATATCACATCGGGTGGTTCATCTATACCCACATAGTTTCCATAGGTTTTGCTCATCTTATTTACACCATCTGTCCCTTCGAGGAGAGGAACCGTTACAACAACCTGTGATTCCTGACCATAGACTCTCTGAATATCCCTTCCCACAAGCAGGTTAAATATCTGGTCATGACCACCAAGTTCCACATCTGCTACCAGTGCTACTGAATCGTATCCCTGCACAAGGGGATACAGGAATTCATGGATGCTTATGGAAAGATTATTCTGGTAGCGATTTCTAAAATCTTCCCTTTCCATCATGCGCGCCATAGTATACTGGGCGCATAACCGTATCATATCCGCAGCATTCATTGCCTCAAACCATTCACTGTTGTATCTGATTTCTGTCTTTTCAGGGTCGAGTATCTTGAATACCTGCTTTTTGTATGTCTCTGCATTCTCAAGGAGTTCTTCTTTCGAGATTGCCGGGCGTGTCTCAATCCTTCCTGTAGGGTCTCCAATCATCCCTGTAAAATCACCAATGAGAAAGATCGCAGTATGCCCTGAGTCCTGAAACTGTTTCAATTTCTGGAGAACAACCGTGTGACCAAGATGTAGGTCAGGTGCTGTGGGGTCAAGACCGAGTTTAACGCGCAAAGGCCTTTTCTCTGAATGTGATTTTTTGAGTTTTTCCCTTAATTCATCTTCACTTACTAAGTCAACAGCACCCCTTTTTATTATTTCTACTTCCTTTTCAATGCTCATTCATTTATCCCTACCCGCATTTCTGTCATACCTTTTTGCTGATTCTCTCTATATGAAGGCATCTGTTTCCTTTATCGCTTACGGTAATAGCAACACCCTGTACCTCAACATTATCCCTTCCCACCTCAAACTTACGGGGCATCTGTGTTATAAACCTCTCAAGGACACTTATCTTTTCCATGCCGATTACAGAATCAATTGGTCCCGTCATACCAATATCTGTTATGTATCCTGTCCCTTTGGGCAAAATCTTCTCATCAGCAGTCTGAACATGGGTATGGGTACCTACCAGTGCTGCTACCTTTCCATCGAGAAACCACCCCATAGCTACCTTTTCTGATGTGGCTTCAGCATGAAAATCAACAATAATAGGAATCTCCTGCCCCAGTTCTTTAATTAGTTTCTCCATGCAGCGGAAAGGACAGAGGAGGTGATTCATAAAAATTCTACCCTCAATATTTACCACATATACTGTTTTTCCATTCTTTTTGAGGGAGGTGTATCCTGACCCAGGAGTCCCTTCTGGATAATTCAGGGGTCTCAAAACCCTCTGTTCCTCCTTTATAAAGGGTATGATATCCTTTTTTTTCCACACATGGTTGCCTGTTGTGATAGCGTCAACTCCACATGAGAGCATCTCTATGGTAACTGCCGGTGTAATCCCAATACCTCCAGCAAGATTCTCTCCATTTATGATTATAAAATCTACATCAGCAGTTTCAATAAAGCGTTCCACTGCCTTTCTGCCTGGTTTTCCTATCACATCTCCAAGAAAAAATATTTTTATCTCATTTTGCATATTCCACAGCCCTTGTCTCTCTTATGACTACTATCTTAATCTGACCTGGATAAGAAAGGTCTGATTCAATCTTCTTTGCAATATCTTTTGACAGCATGTATATGGTTTCGTCATTCACCTTTTCACTGTTGACAACGATACGAATTTCCCGTCCAGCCTGAATTGCATATGATTTTTCTACACCGTCAAAGCTATTCGCAATCTGCTCAAGATCTCCCAGTCTCTTTATGTATGTTTCAAGCATTTCTCTCCGTGCTCCAGGCCGTGCCCCTGATAGTGCATCAGCACTCTGAACAACCACGTCTAAAAGGCCTGTAACCTCCACGTCTTCATGGTGGGCAAGTATTGCATGTACAATATCCTCATTTTCTCCATATTTCTTTGCAAGGTCAGCACCTATCATAGCGTGGGAGCCTTCAATTTCGTGGTCTACAGCCTTACCAATATCGTGAAGCAAGCCTGCTCTCTTCGCATCCTTGACGTTGACCTTCAGTTCAGAGGCTACAATACCGCAGATAAAGGCAACCTCTAAAGAATGCTGGTATACATTCTGGGCATAACTGCTACGAAACTTCAATTTGCCCACTAATTTCACAAGTTCCGGGTGGAGATTATGAATCCCTAAGTCAAATATTGCCTGTTCTCCTGCATCTTTAATCTTCTGCTCCATCTCTTCCGCAACCTTTGAAACTATCTCTTCAATCCTCGCAGGATGGATTCGCCCATCACTGATGAGTTTCTCTATGGAAATTCTGGCAACTTCCCTCCTGATGGGATTGAAACATGAAAGAATAACAGCCTCAGGGGTATCATCAATGATAATATCAACCCCTGTTGCTGCCTCCAGGGCACGGATATTCCGTCCTTCCCTGCCTATTATTCTGCCCTTCATCTCTTCGCCGGGAAGAGGCACAACAGAAACTGTATCCTCAGCTACATAATCTCCAGCATATCTCTGCATTGCTAACAATACAATTTCCTTTGCCTTTTTTTCTGCCTGCTCTCTTGCTTCTTCCTCTATTCTTTTAGATATCTTCAGGGATTCAAAACGCGCTGCTTCCTCCATTGTTTGCATAAGTATCTTTTTTGCTTCTTCAGATGTCAATCCAGATATTTTCTCCAACCTTTCCCGTTCTTTTACAAGCAGGCCCTCGTATTCCCTCACCTTTTTATCAAATGTGGATTGCCTGTTTGAAACATCTCGCTCTTTCTTCGCAAGCTCTTCCTCTCTTTTTTCAATAATTTCTGTCTTTCTATCAAGGTTTGCTTCTTTCTGGGCAAGTCTTTTTTCGGTATTCTGCAATTCGAGTCTTCGTGCCTTTATCTCCTGTTCCAGTTCGTTTCTTGCCTGTAGTGCATTGTCTTTCGCCTGGATAGATGCTTCACGTATGATGACATCTGCTTCTTTTTTTGCGTCTTCTAATATTTTCTTGCCAATCTTTTCATATTCGCCAATTTTCTTTCTCTGCACAAGCTTCGCAAGTAGAAACCCTGCGAAAAAAGCGAATATAAATATTCCAATATATAATAGTATTGTATCCAAGGTACTCCTCTCAATTAAATGTAAGGGGGTTTTCGATTAAGGAGAGAGGTAGACCTACGACGTGCTGGTCATAATGATTTGCAATCTATATTCTCTAAATAACATGTTGTTATTTATGTTAATCCTCAATTTCCTTTATCTTTATCCCCTTTATAATATTAAACCCCGCGAGTGCCGTGTAAACGATAGATCTTGAACCTCTCAAAAAGGTGGGCGCCTTTTTGTTGTTTTTGGCTTCTCGTTCATGTGGCGAGCTTGCACACCACAACAAGAGAAAGCTCCCAAAAAAGAGGTGTTGGCTCTAAGTTTACCATTTATCACGAGCACCGCAGGGAACCTCACAGTCTTCTACTTTTTTCAAGAGGTTCAAGGTCATTCCTTCTAACCTTTCAGCCTCTTTTTTTATTGTAAGATAATCATCCGTTATTTCCATCATAGCCATAATTACTGCATTCATTGTATTTATAATTCCATAATCCTTCATTATAGAACCTATCTTTTCATCCACAAAACTGGCTGTCTTTTTAATCCTGTCTTCATCATCTCCTATGAAGGTAAATGGCTGATTGAGGATGTTTACCTTAACCTTCTTTCCCATCGATAGGTCACTCCTCTGCCTTCTGAATCTTTTCGAGTAGTTTTGTCACCTTGCCTATTACTATGTCCTTGTCTTTTTTCATTTCAGCCATTTTTTCTTTCAACTCTTTATTCTCCATCTCCAGAGGTTTCATAAGGGCAAGGAGCTTTTCGTGTTCCTCCTTCACGAGCTTGTAACTCTTTATGAGATTTTCTACCTTCTCCTCAAGCTCTCCTATCCTGTCCTCGCTGAATAACTCCATGTTTATTAACTATCTCTTTTTCCCTCAAAAGTCAAGTGTAAAAGGTACGCCTTTATGAAGCTATCAATGCCTCCGTCAAGGACTGCATCGGCATTATGTTCCTCTGTCTTTGTCCTGTGGTCCTTCACTAATTTATATGGATGAAGAATATAAGAACGTATCTGGCTTCCCCATCCAATGTCCTTTTTCTCTTTATTGAGAGAGCGTAACTTCTCTTCCTGTTTTTTCTTTTCAAGCTCATAAAGCCGTGATTTGAGAATCGACATGGCAATTGCCTTATTTTTATGCTGGGATCTTTCATTCTGGCACTGCACCACAATACCGGTGGGAAGGTGGGTAATGCGTATGGCTGATTCTGTTCTGTTCACATGCTGCCCGCCGGGTCCGCTTGCACGAAATGTATCTATCTTCAACTCTTCCTCTTTTATATCAATAGATATGTCTTCAGAAAGTTCAGGGTAGGCATATACGGATGCAAAGGATGTATGGCGTCTGTTATTTGCATCAAATGGCGAAAGGCGTACAAGTCTATGAATGCCCATTTCGCTCTTCATATACCCATACGCATAGGGTCCTCGCAAAAGAAAGGTAACATTCTTAATGCCTGCTTCTTCTCCATGAAGCATATCAACAATCTGTGATTCAAATCCCTTCTTCTCTGCCCATTTCAGATACATCCTGAGGAGCATCTCAGCCCAATCCTGAGCCTCTGTGCCTCCTGCACCTGCGTTGATATAGACAATTGCATTGTTCTGGTCGTGCTCTCCTCCGAGCATTCTCTCAATTTCGTACCTGTTTAAAAGTTCATCAAGTCTATTAACCCGTGAAATCAGTTCACTACTATCATCAGTATCCTGTGTCTCCTTTACGATTTCTCCCAGGATAAGAATCTCTTCAAGTTCTTTCTCTTTCTTCTGCCAGCCTTCCAGTTCTTCCTGGAGGCGTGCCCTCTCTTTCAATACTTTCTGGGCCCTTTCCTGGTCATCCCAGAATGCAGGTTGCGATATTGTATTGTCTAAATCAAGGAGTTTTCGATTTATTGAAGGGAGGTCAAAGATAACCTCTTAAGTCATTCATACGTTCGATTAATCCATCTATTCTGCTCTTTATATCTTCTACCATGAAAGTTCCTTTTATTTGAATATATTATAACCTATTTTTCACTTCTCTGCCAAAGATTGAGCACGCTACAGGAGATATGCCTCCCATCTGCCGCGCAAGGTCATAGGTAACAATACCAGCATTCACTGTTTTTCTTACAGCATGCTCAATACGATCTGATGCTTCTTCAATACCTATATAGGAAAAGAGCATAGCTCCAGAGAGTAAAAACGAGATAGGATTTACCATATCCTTACCGGCATATTGTGGTGCACTTCCATGGGTAGGCTCAAAAATCGCCACATTATCTCCAATATTAGCCCCGGGAGCAACTCCTAAACCACCAATGAGGGCAGCACATGCATCAGATAAGTAATCCCCATTGAGATTTGGACATAAGAGAATATCATATTCCTCAGGCCTCATAATAACCTGCATGAACATATTGTCAGCAATCCTGTCATTAAAACGTATCTTTCCTTTTTCTCCATCAAGGGTAATATGTTCTTTATACTCCTTAGCTACATCATATGCCCATTCTCTGAAGGCACCCTCGGTATATTTCATTATATTGCCCTTGTGAACAACTGTGATGGTCTTTCGCTTATGCTTTATGGCATAGTTGATAACCCATTTTGTAAATCTTACCGTACCTTTCTTGCTTATGGGTTTTAATCCAATGCCAGCATCAGGAGGCAAAGAAATGTCCATTTCTTTTTTTAAAAATTCAATCAACCTGTTCGCCTCTTTTGTGCCTTCCTGCCACTCAACCCCCCTGTAAAGATCCTCGGTATTTTCCCTGAATATAATAAGATTGACCTTCTCTGGTTTTTTTATGGGACTCGGAAAACCCTTAAAATATCTTATCGGTCTCATACATACGTAGAGGTCAAAAATTTGCCTGAGATAGACATTGACGCTTCTAAAACCACCGCCTACAGGGGTTGTGAGCGGTCCCTTGATTGCTATACCACATCTCTTTATTTCATGAAGGGCCTCTTCAGGCAGTAGCGTTCCATATTTATCAAGGGCTTTTATGCCGGCAAGAATGGGTATCCACCTTATGCGTTTTTCACCACCTGTAGCCTTTAATAGAGCCTCTTCAAATATCTCCCTCGATGCATTCCATATATCCTCCCCCGTACCATCACCCATGATACAGGGTATCTCAATATCTGTCATCAAATTTTAAATCCTCCGTGAGTTCTGGTGTAAGGGTCAAGACCTCCCTGACGTAAAATTTCCATCATAATTGAAGGAAGGGGAGTAAATTTCTTCTCAATTCCTCTGGTTGTATCAATAAGTACACCCTCATCAAGCCTTACCTCTACAATATCCCCTTCCTCTATACCATCAATATCGCTTATAACAGCAGCCAGACCTACATTGATTGCATTTCGATAAAATATTCTGGCAAAGGAACGGGCAATGATAGTATCGATACCTGCCATCTTAATAATGAGTGGCGCATGCTCCCTGCTCGACCCGAGACCGAAGTTTCTTCCACCAATAATAATATCTCCCCTATGCACCTTTTTATTGAACCCGGGTGCTATGTCTTCAAAGACATGTTCTTTTAACGCATCAAGGTTGGATCGCAAATGATAAAACCTTCCCGGTATGATATGGTCAGTTGAAATATTATCTCCGAACTTCCACACCCTACCCTTCAGAATCATTGAAAACCTCCCTCGGATCTGCCAGCCTGCCTTTTAAAGCCGTTGCTGCTGCTGTTGCAGGTGATGCAAGAATAATCTGTGAATTGGGATTACCCATTCTTCCTAAAAAATTCCTGTTGGAAGTGGCAACACAAACCTCACCATCACCGAGAACGCCCTGATGAAGACCAATGCACGGACCACATCCTGGAGGAAGTATTGTGGCTCCTGCTTCAAAAAGTCTGGTAAGGATACCCTCCTGAAGTGCCCTGTAATAGACCATCCGTGATGCAGGGCATATGATAAGCCGTACATCCTTATGTTTTTTTCTGCCATTCAAAATAAGGGCAACAATCTTTAAATCCCCGATACGTCCATTTGTGCATGAGCCGATAAAAACCTGTTGAACAGGTATACCTTTTATACCATGGTCTTCTATGCTCTTCACATTATCAACTTCATGGGGCATACTCACCATAGGCGTAAGGCTTTTCATATCAATCTCGAATGTTTTTTCATAATGGGCATCTTCATCGGGCATTACTTCAATGTATGCCTTTTCTCTCCTCCATCTCTTGAGATATAAAAAGGTCATTCTATCTGAAGGGAAAAGCCCGCATTTTGCTCCTGCCTCAACCGCCATATTGGCAATGGTCATTCTGTCCTCTATATCAAGGGAGTTTATAGTATCACCAAAAAATTCCATAGACTTATAGGTAGCTCCATCAGCACCAATCATACCGATTATTTTCAAAATCAAATCTTTTGGAAATACACCTGATGGAAACTTACCACGCATTATAAAACGAAAACTCTCCGGTATTCTCAACCATGTCTTCCCGAGACCCATGGCAACAGCAATATCTGTAGAACCCATGCCTGTAGCAAAGGCACCAAGGGCACCACCTGTGCATGTATGGGAATCAGCACCCACCAGTACTTCAGCTGGTGATAACATGGATTCCGCCATTATCTGGTGACATATACCTTCGCCAGTTTCATAAAATCGCGCCCCGTGAGTCTTTGCAAATTCTCTAATAAGACCATGGTCATTTGATAACTCCATCCGGGGACTCGGGGAAGCATGGTCTATAAAAAAAACAACCCCTTCGCTCTTTGAAAGCTTTTGAAAACCCATTTCTCTAAATCGTCTGATAGCAAGAGGAGCTGTTCCATCCTGAAGAAGTATTCTATCCACATTTACAATTGCATAATCACCCTGATTCAAATCAGTACCGGTATTCAAACTCAAAATCTTTTCTGCTATAGTCTTTGCCACTTTCTATTCCTCAGCCTTTGTAAGGTCTTCAAATCTTATGTCAAAACCAAGCACTCCTACTATCTCCCCGCCCTCGTCCCTTATGGGACCTGAAACCGTAACACACAGCGCACCGGTGATTCGCGAAGAATAGAGTGATGTTACATGAACCTGACCTGTTTTCATGGGGTTAATAAACCACTCCCTGTCTGAAAAGTCTTCATGAAGACCAATTTTATAATACCTTGCTCTATCCACCACCTGCGTGATGTTTTTAGTAATCTTTATTCCTTCACCGTTAACAACATAGGCAAACTGGATGTATGGATACTCTCCAACGATAGACTTCAATACGCCTTCCTGTTTTTCAGGCACCATGCTCTTCATTAAAGGATCCTCAATGTACTGTTCGATAAGGTGTGCTGCCATGTCGTATGCCTTCTTTTTGATTATCTCGAACTCGGATATAAACATCTCGGGTATATAACGTCTCACCAGGCGCTCCATCTCTTCGTCTGAAATAAACGTTACCCTTCCCTCTTCATACTGTTTGGTTATCCACTTATTTATTTTTGCTATGCCAGGATTTGTCTTTTCTACCCTCTCCTTCCCGACAAGGGCAAAGTGAGAATTTATCCAGTGTGCAATACCTGCGAGACCTGATTTATCCGTTATATTGATTGCAATGGGTCTATTAAGTATTCTATTTGTATCAAAGGAAGTATAGATTTCTTCATTTTTCAAAACACCATCAATATGGACACCTGCTGAGGTTGCATTGAAATCTGAACCCACAAAGGGCTGGTTTCGGGGAATACGAAACCCCATCTCCTTTTCAAAATAGTTTCTTATCTCTGTAATCACAGTCGTGTCAATCCCGCTCTCTTCACCTGTAAGGGATATATACTCCATAACCAATCCCTCGATGGGGGCATTGCCTGTTCGCTCTCCTATGCCAAGTAATGTCCCGTTTACATAGGTACAACCATAAAGCCAGGCACTCACACTGTTTATAAGAACCTTATGAAAATCATTATGTCCATGCCACTCAAGATATTCAGAAGGCACACCCGCATCATCTATCATAGCCCTTATAATCTTACCTATAGACCTTGGTATTGCAGCTCCAGGATAGGTAATACCAAGACCAAGCGTGTCACAGAGGCGTATCTTTACCGGTATTTTTGTCTGTTGAGAGAGATTCATAAGGGCCTGGGCAAAGGGAACACAGAAACCGTATATGTCTGCCCTTGTTATGTCCTCAAAGTGACATCGAGGTATAATCTTTTCTTCAAGTAGACTTTCAACAATGTTTAAGTAATCTTTAAATACCTGAGTACGTGACTTTTTCAGCTTCAGGAAGATATGGTAATCAGAAACACTGGTAAGAATGCCTGTTTCCTTTAAGCTCAGTTGCTTCACAAGCTTCACGTCATCACGATTGGCTCTCACCCATCCTGTAATCTCTGGATAACGGTAATTTTTTTCAAGACACTTTTCCACAGCATTCCTGTCCTTCTCTGTATAGAGAAAAAACTCGCATTGCCGTATAATACCATCAGGACCACCAAGTCGATGTATTAAATCAAAGAGGTCTACTATTTGTTGAATACTAAAGGGTGGCCTTGACTGCTGTCCATCCCTGAAGGTTGTATCAGTAATGTAGATCTCATCAGGAGGATCTATAAGTTCAATCTTGTGGTCAAACTTTACCTTTGATACTTCTGTGTAAGGGAAAATATCACGAAATAGTTCCGGACTTTCTACTTCTATAAGGGGAAATTTCGTGTTTTTCAGTATATTCCTGAATATGAAACCACTCTTTTTTTTCAACATATCCTCCTATTCTGTAATCGTTTTTATCTTCAACTCATGGAGTTGTTTCTGGCTTATTTTACCTGGCGCTCCTGTTAGGGGACAGGTTCCTTTCTGTGTTTTCGGGAAAGGAATCACATCCCTGATGCTCTCGAGACCTAAAAGCATCATAATAATCCTGTCAAAACCAAAGGCAATGCCACCATGTGGCGGTGCTCCCATCTCCAGGGCCTCGAGGAGAAATCCAAATTTCTCATTTGCTTCCTTTTCTGTAATCTTAAGAAGCTTGAACATCTCCATCTGTTCGTCCATCCTGCAGATTCTGATGCTTCCACCACCTATCTCCACACCATTCAATACAAGGTCATAGGCTCTGGCTTTCATATTCTCATAGTCGCCATTGAATTCCCTGATACTCCCCTGTGGTGAAGTAAATGGATGATGACGGGCTACGTATCGCTTTTCTTCCTCACTGTATTCAAATAGGGGGAAATCGATAATCCATAAGAACTTGAACAAATCCTTTTGTATCAAATTATATTTTTCTCCAAGATAGAGGCGAAACCGTCCCATAGTATCGTTTACCCTGCTCTCTGTATCAGCCATGATGAAGGCTACATCTCCGTTGATAAGGCCAAGTGTTCTTTCAAGATTAGCTTTTTCTTTGTCTTTAAGGTATTTAACGATAGGGGATTGCAATGCTTCATTCTCTTTTCTAATCCATATAAGTCCCCCTGCCCCCATTTCTTTTGCCGCATCCACTGCATCGTCTAAGTCTTTTCTTGAAAGATTCTTATCCCTCAATACAAAACTTTTTATAAAACCATTTTTTTCCAGAGCCTTTTTGAAAACTCCGAATTCAGTTCCCTGAAATATCTCTGTCAGGTTATGCATGGGAAGCTCAAACCGTAAATCAGGCTTATCAGTCCCGTATAATTCCATTGCATCCCCGTAACTCATCCTCATAAAGGGTGTCTCAAGCCTACCTCCTTTGAGGGTTTCAAAAAGAGCCTTCATCAAACCTTCACTCACCTTCAATACATCATCAACATTCACAAAACTCATCTCCATATCGATCTGCGTAAATTCAGGCTGCCTGTCTGCCCGTAAATCCTCATCCCTGAAACATCGCACTATCTGAAAATATTTATCAAAACCNNGTCCCTGTATTCAGACGGCTTGGAACAATAAAATCTCTTGCCCCTTCAGGTGTGCTCTTTGTAAGAAAGGGTGTTTCAAATTCAATGAATCCAGAATCAGTGAGGTAATCTCTTGTAGCCTTATATGCACGATTCCTTTCAATGAAGATCTTCTGTATCAAAGGTCTTCTCATATCAAGGTATCGGTACTTCAAGCGAAGCGATTCATTCGGCTCCTCTTCTTCAAGCTGAAATGGCAATGTTTTACAGGTATTAAGGATTTCTAAGGAGTCAACAAGAACTTCTAACTCACCGGTCGCAATGTTTGGATTTTCAGTGCCCTCTGGACGCCTTGATATTCTTCCTGTAATACTGATGACATATTCCTGTCTTAGCTCGCCAGCCTGTTCATGGGCTGAAGGGGAGATTGCCGGAGAAAAAACCACCTGGACTATGCCTGAAATATCCTTTAAATCAATGAATATAACACCACCGTGGTCTCTCCTTCTAAAGACCCACCCGCAAAGCCGTATTACTTTACCCATGTCATCCTTTGACACTAAACCACAATATATATCTCGCACAGTCTGCTCCTAATTAAAAGTTTACTATTATATTATTCAGGTCTGTTCAAGTCAAGATTCGATTCTCAGAGAAGCGATAAAGTATATTGAGAAAAATAGTAAAAATAGAACCTGTGAGTATTATTCATCAGGAAAAACCTTTTCAGGATTTAGAAGTCCCTTTGGGTCAAAAGCATACTTTATACGCTTCATGAGTTCTATTTCTGGATCTGCCATCTGGAGTTTCATATAATTTTTCGCTGTAATACCCACGCCATGTTCTCCTGTAAGTTTTCCAGACATCGCTATTGTCTTTTTATAGACCTCTTCGAGAACATTATATGCTTGGTAGGTCTCCTCAAAATTTCTTTTCCTGTATTGAATCGTTATATGGAGGTTTCCATCACCAGCGTGACCGAAGGTAGCTACATTAATAATATCTCCATTGGGTAATACTGCTTCCAGCCCTAACACATGAGGCATAAAGTGTATCTCTGTTGCGTCATAGGAGTAGTGCGAAAGCCCATCTCTATCCGTGATGACCTGATCTTCCCTGAGAAATGTTTTTACTGTGCGGACAAATCTTTCTATGGGATACTTCATGTTCTTTTCTCCTTATGAATTATGGATGCAGGATTCCCTGCGGTATACAGGAATCACACAGGGTCTTCAGGAATGACCGCACATATTACATTACACACTTATAGTATATAATTTCTGTTGGAAAGAATTAGGTTTATGAAAAAAATGGTCTATAAGAAAATGATAAACTCTGGTAGCCTTTTTAAAAAACCCTTTTTAACAGTTCGTTAGCAATAATGACCTTCTCCACCTCTTTAGAACCCTCATATATTTCCACTATCTTTGCATCCCTATAGAATCTCTGTATGTCATAATCACTTATATATCCATAACCACCGTGAAGCTGGAGTGCCTGATTTGCAACATAGACAGCAGTTTCCCCGGCATACCATTTTGCCATAGAGATGAGGGTTGGATCAGGTCTCCCTTTATCCACCGAATAGGCTGCTCTCCAGTAAAGGCTTCGTGCCGCCTCAATACGTGTAGCCATTTCTGCAATCTGGAATTGAAGGCCCTGAAATTGAGACAGGTATCCACCAAAGGCTTTTCGCTTCTTTATATGGGCAATTGCCATCTCAAGGGCACCCTGTGCAAGACCAACACCCTGAGCTGCAACGTGATTTCTCGTTTTATTGAAAAAATCCATGAGCTGATAAAATCCCCTGCCCTCTGTGCCAATAAGGTTCTTTTCCGGTACCTCTACACTATTAAGGGCAAGTTCAGCAGTATTGGATGCCCTTATTCCCAGCTTTCCATGAATCTTGATTGCCTCAAAACCGCTGGTAGGAACTTCAACGAGAAAGACGCTATGACGCCTGTGAGGGTCTTTCTCATCAGGATTGGTGAGACATAAAATAAGCATGTAATTGGCAAAGCATCCATTGGTAATAAACATCTTTGACCCGTTGATAATATATTTGTCTTTTCTTTTTTCTGCCCGTGTTTTTATAGAAATTACATCGCTCCCTGCATCAGGTTCTGTTATACCGAAACTTATGATTGCCTCTCCTCGAACAAGAGGCGGCAGGTATTTCTTCTTCTGTTCTTCTGTGCCAAAAGCCTGTACCATCTCCGAACCAAAGGTACAGGAAAGAATCGCCTGTCCACAGCCAGGGTCAACCCTCCAGAACTCTTCGGATATGAGCGAGTGTTCTAAGTAGCCAAGACCGTGCCCACCATATTCCTCCTTGATGAAGGTGCCAACAAAACCATATTCACATGCCTTCTTCCAGATAGAAAAATCGAACTCTTCCTTTTCATCAAATTCCTTTGCCCTTTCACGGAATTCACCCTCTGCAAACTCCCGTGCAGCCTTTTTGATATCAACCTGTTCTGATGTTAGTTCCATATCCATCCACCCTTTCTGTAATAATATATATTATATTAGGTAATCAGCTAATATTGGGTCTAAATCGGATTTTACTTAATCTTTTCCTTTTGGAAAAATTTACCTGTTACGGATTGAGTAAGTTTCCTTACGTCATGCGGCCGTCTCTTGTTTCTTCCTTTCCTCAGCCCTCATCTCCCGTCTCAAAAGCTTTCCCACTTTAGATTTGGGCAACATGTCTCGAAAGTCTATATACTGAGGAACCTTATAAGATGCTAATCTTTCTCGGCACCACCTTATAAGCTCATTGCCTGTGACACCCTTTACGTCCTCTTTGAGCACAACGAAGGCTTTGATTCTCTCACCCACCTTTTCATCTGGGACCCCTACAACACAGGAAGCTATTACGGCAGGATGCTCCTGTAACACTGTTTCTATCTCTGACGCAGATATTCGGTAACCTTTATGCTTGATTATGTCCGCAGTCCTGTCCACATAAAAAAGCCATCCATTCTTATCTACACGTACTATATCTCCTGTCTTGTACCAGAGCCGCCCCTCTAAGTTAATGAAACATCTGTTGGTCTCCTCAGGTTTACGCCAATAGCCTGTTGGCATGGAATCCCAGGAAATCAATATCTCACCTGGCTCACCCTCGGGAACTGGATCCAAGGTGTCAGGATCTACCAGTTCATACTTAACGCGAGGCAGAATTTTC
>DHGO01000027.1 GCA_002402795.1 Deltaproteobacteria bacterium UBA4796 | reverse complement strand
AAACCTGAATTATTGAACAGGCTCATATAATAAAAATGCAGGTCTTGATAAAGCGTATCCACTGATGCCCCTTGCCCTTAAGCAAAGATCTGTCTCTTCAAGAAAGAAAAAGAATTGTTCATCAAACCCTCCTAATCCTTTCAGGGGTGATTTTCTTACAAGAATGCAAGCACCAATGAGGGAGGAAACATCTATGATACAGTGACTGGTGAATGGTGATCAGGTTAAACATTATCTGCACAACAACTTAGCCGAAAATTCGGGAAAGTCTCAAAATTTTACTTGACATAAAATCGAAATTAATTTTATTATACCATCGTTTCTATGAATGATAATAGGAATTTATTCGTAACTTATGATAACAAATTAAATTTATGGAATTTATTTAGGGCTAATGGTTATTGGCATAATAAAGGATTACCGCTTTAAGGTTCCCTTTTATGTACAAAAGAGATACAATTGATGCCAATAAACCACATACGATACGGTGCGATAATGATGAAAAAAAGTCAATTGAATTAAGAGAGCAGGTTAACCGGATGTATTTTGCTTATCGTATCTCAAAAAACACCATTGCACAGGACAAAGGGGTAAGCAAGAAGTTTGTCGTACAATGGACACAATCCCCCAATCAGGATTTCTCCGCAGATATGCGCGGCTGGACAAAGGGGGTCAGAAGAAAGTGGGGTCCTTCTATAATACGTTATATACACGGCCACAATGTCCTCAACGAGAAATTAGTGCTCCCTGCCATTTTGTCCTGGCAGAATGGGGTATTGGCAAATAACGACTATCCGTGTATTTTGAGAAGGATCAGTAATTTGGAGATGATAGAGCAAGTGGTGTTTCTGATAAATGAGAACTCAAAAAAACATTAAACAGGTGGTAACCTTTTATATTACATATAACCAGGCTGGAAAGTATGGCTCGAACTGGCAAAGCGCATGGGATTCGAGAAGTATTTGCTTTGGAAGGATGAGAAGGGAGGACAGACATTATGTTTAAGGATTTAAGGGAATTTATTAAGAAATTAGAGGAGGAAAGGGAATTAATTCACATCAAGGGCCGATTGTCTCCGAAGTTTGAGATTCCGGGTGTAATTAAATATTTTGTAAAAGAGAGAAACTCTGTGCTTTTTTTTGATAATGTTGAAGGTTATAAGATCCCTGTGGTGGCGAATCTGCTTGGTACAAAGAGAAGGCTCGCCCTGGCCATGGGCGTCAAAGAGAAAAACCTGGCAGAAGAGTATTTGAGCAGGAGGAAGAAGCCGATTAAGCCCACTCTCGTAAAGAGGGGTCCTGTGAAAGAGAATATAATTTCTGAAAAAATTGACATCATCAAGGCAATACCGGTCTTAACCCATCACGAAAAAGATGCCGGACCTTATTTTACTACAGGGGTGGTTATATCCAAGGATACCAAAACCGGGATAAGAAGCATGGGAATTCATCGTGTACAGATAAAAGGCCCTCACACATTAGGTATATTTCTGAATATGCCCCCTGTGGCCACCTTTCTGGAAAGGGCTGAAAAAAGGGGAGAACCTTTGGAAATAGCCATTGTCCTTGGTTTGGATCCAGTGAGTTTCTTTTCATCGGTAATATTGGCTCCAGAAGGAATCGATAAGTTCGATATTGCAGGAGGGCTAATCGGGAGATCTGTTTCTCTCGTTAAGTGTGAATCAGTAGACCTGGAAGTTCCTGCAAATGCAGAATTTGTCCTTGAGGGAAGAGTTTTACCAGGGAAGAGGGAACCTGAAGGTCCATTTGGAGAATCTTCCGGACATTATTTTACCTTCAATAATCCTGTGGCTGAAATTGAAGTAATTACACACCGAAACGAGCCGATATATCATGCCTTAATGCCTTTTGCCGGGGAAGAAGATATTCTTATGGATTTCTGCTGGCAGATGGAAGGCAAAAGCCTTTTATTAAATTCAATTCCTGGTTTAGAGGATATCGTTCTTAAAGATATGGGGCTAATCACCGTGGCACAGATTAAGAAACAGGAAGAAAGCGATGGACTTAAAATTATAGAACAATTGTTTGAGTGCGGCATACCCAACAAGGTCATTATTGCTGTTGATGAAGACGTGGATATCTATGACGATAAAGATCTCTGGTGGGCAATTTCAACCCGTTTTCAGCCGGATCGCGATGTGGTTATCAAAAAGGATATGCCAGGCTTATCAATAGACCCCTCTAACATACAGACAGAGTCGGATTCTTCTGGAGCAAAAGTACTCGTTACAATGACCTCCAAGATTGGCATAGATGCAACCAAACCCCTGAAAGACTATGACAGGTATAAAAGGTTAGATGTTCCTGAATTGGTGAAGTCCAGGATCAGACCAATTATTGAGAGATACCTTGCAGTTAAAACACCATAAGATCAGCGCTGTAATATTTGATATCGACGGCACTCTGGTCGATTCTTTTTCAGCCTATCTCTCTGTATTCAATAGGGGGATAAGCCGGTACAAATTAGGACCCGTCTCGAGGGAGTTTCTGGCTGACTGCGTAAAAGAAGCTATGAGTTTAGGGGAGATCCTTCGAAGGATATTCTCCTCTGATGTAGATGAACTACTCATTGAAAATTGTAAAAGAGAGATACAGGAACTTTTTTTAAAAGTTGAAATGGATGAAGCAAAAACCTTTCCAGGAGTTGATGAATTGTTTAATAAGCTAAAAAATAGCGGTATCAAGATCGGGATTGCGACGGGAAGAATGACATTCCCAGAATATGAATGGAACAGATTTAGGAGTTTTGGTCTCGATAAGTTTATCGATGCTATTGTAACCACAAGAGAGGTGCAGGCTCGGAAGCCAGCCCCTGATGTTATCATCGAGTGTGCAAAAAGGTTGAACGTTCCTCCTGAAGAGTGCCTTGTAGTGGGTGATACGGAGTCAGATATTATTGCTGCCAGAGAGGCGGGAGGGATTCCTGCGGCAGTAACCATAGGACAGGACAATATGGATCTGCTTACAAAAGAGAACCCTGGTTTCATTTTTAGAAACTTAAACGACATTATCATTTTGTTAGAACAACTGGAAAATATTAGATGATACAGCATATCAAGGTTAGAGGCGAACTTTTTTCAGGCCTTGTCAAAGGGAGTGAGTTCACTCAGCTTGATTGGGTGAAGAGACAGATGATTGAGAAAGTTGGCTTTGAACCTTTCCCGGGGACTATAAATCTCCGAATTTCAGCGGAAGATTTCGTATTCTTTATGGCAATAAAAGACAGTGGCGAAACCCTTATCCCTCCCAGCCCCCAATTTTGTGATGCCAAGCTTTTAAAGGTAAGTATAAACGGGATAGACGCAGCGGCCGTTTTCCCTGATAAGGAGGTATGGGCTTACAGTAACACCCTGGAAATCATGGCGCCTGTTTTTGTAAGGAAAACTCTGGAAGTTAGGGAGGGCGATATCCTGATCGTTGATTATGAGAGGAGGTTTGCGCCGAAGGCCATTTTATTTGACTTCGATGGAACAATAGTTGATTCCATAAGATTATTTTATGAAGTTGGCAAAGAAATTTCCATGAAAATGGGACTTCATGAACCCAACGAAGAAAAGGTCCATGAAATTATAGAATTTGGAAAGAGTCCATGGGATGCCTTTATTCCTGAAGATATCGATGATAGGCAGAAAATAATTGAGAAGGGAAAGAAGATAGCAGATGAGATCTTTTTGGAGACATATGAAAAGAATTGCAATATTTTTCACGATGTGCCAGAAGTCTTAAAAACACTTCACGAACGCGGTCTTAAAACAGGGATTATAACAGGAAACAAACCGAAGCTTAGGGGGACGGCAAGGAGATTATTTGCCAAAAACGGTTTGGATATGGAGGAGTTATTCGACATCGCTTTGGCCTACCCTTATAAGAATCTAAGGCCAAAGCCATTTCCTGATTATCTCTTGAAGGCATGTGAAAAGCTTTCTCTTGCCCCCTGGGAATGTGTCTATGTAGGAGACTCAATAACTGACATACAGGCAGGAAAGGCTGCCAAAATGGCTACGGCTGGAGTTTTAACAGGAGTAAGCACACAGGAAGACCTTTTTAGGGAAGCGGCCGATCTGATCATTAAAAACCTCTCGGGGCTAATTTCTATTATATAGAGACACATTGAGCAATGGACAGAAAATAGAAAAGGGAAAGTTTTATAGGCAGAGGGAAGGTAAGCTCAGTTAACCCAAAGAAGATTGTGGGGTTGAGGGGATATGGTCTGGAGATTGTAGAGAGAATACCCTTGGAGATTAAACCTACAAAGGAGAATGTCAGCTATCTGAAAACAAAGAAGGAGAAGATGGGACACCTGCTTACTTTGAGTAATAAGAAGAGAAATAAGTATTGAGGTGAGGCTATGAAGAGGCTGATCATTGGCATCTCAGGGGCAACCGGTTCTATTTATGGGATCAGGATGCTGGAGGTATTGAAAGAAAATGAAATAGAGACCCACCTGATTCTAACAAAAGCCGCCAAGAAAACAATTCTTCTTGAAACAGAGTATGAGATTAAATATGTTGAGTCGCTGGCGAACTACGTCTATGATGTGGATAATATTGGAGGAGCTGTTGCCAGTGGATCATTCAATACCGAAGGGATGGTCGTTATCCCCTGTTCCGTCAAAAGCCTTTCTGCCATTGCCAACTCTTATAATGATAATCTTTTGATCAGGGCGGCTGACGTGACTCTCAAAGAATGGAGAAAGCTCGTCCTTGTGGTTAGAGAAACACCTTTGCATAAGGGCCATTTACAATTGATGTTGAGGGCTGCTGATATGGGAGCAGTGATACTGCCTCCTGTTCCTGCTTTCTATCATGTGCCAAAGACTATTGAAGGGATTATTGATCATACCGTAGGTAAGGTATTAGACATCTTCGGCATCGAACACCATCTATTCAGAAAGTGGGATAGGGAGAGTGGCGATAAGGCCATGGGACTTTTGATTCAGGAGAAGAGCGAGAAGACCGATAAGTGATGAGCAGTCCTTACCAGATCATAATCTATGGTAGAGGGGGTTAAGAGAGTCTCATCCTTTGCTGAGATTCTCTGGGTAAAGGGACAATTTATTTCCAAGCTCGTTTTACGCCCTACCCCGGAACTTTTAACCTGGAGGTTGAAGAGGAAGCTTCCTTAAAAAAGTTGAAGAAAGTAAAAGAAGGAAGGGGAATAGAAATTCTACCTATGGAAAGTGGATTTTGTAGTGCTCGCTGTTATCATGTTCTTGTTGGTGACAAAATAGAGAGGGCGATGGTAATACCTGAGGTAACGGGATATCCAGACTCGAAATTGGAGATTATAGCACCCTGCAGCATAAAGGATGAGTTGAAGATTAATGATGGGGACCTGGTCAAGGTGGAGATAATCGTTGGAAAAAAAGAGTAGCTCTTCTTTTGTCAAAGAGCAGCATATCAGATATTGTTTGGAGAAAGATGTAGAATCTTCTTTGACCACTGGCTTTGAGAGATACTATCTTATAAACCAATCCTTGCCGGAAATGGTTTTTGGGGAAATTGATACTTCTTCTTCCTTTTTAGGAAAGAATATATCAGCCCCATTCATAATCTCTCCTATGACCGGGGGGACAGATGTTTCCAGGAAGATCAATAAAAACCTTGCCAGGGCTGCCCAGGAATTGGGTGTGGTGATGTCCGTTGGATCTCAGAGACTGGCCATCGAAGACCCCTCACTCATTTCAACATACTATGTAAGAGATATTGCGCCTGATATTCCTTTACTGGCGAACTTTGGGGCAGTCTATCTCAACTATGGTTATGGTATAGAAGAGTGTAAAAGGGCGGTAGAGATGATCGAAGCCGATGGTTTGACCCTATATCTCAATCCCTTACAGAAGATTCTCCAGAAAGATTTTAATACTGATTTCAGGGGTCTTGTCAAAAAGATTTCTAAGGTTTGCAAGGAATTGGATGTTCCAATCATTGTCAAGGAGGTTGGATTTGGCCTCTCTTCCTCGGCTGCGGTCATGTTAAGAGAAGCAGGAGTATGGGCACTGGACATCGCTGGGGCCGGTGGAACTTCCTGGGCGAAAATCGAAAGATATGTAAAGAATGAAGATGACCCTTCCTATAATGTTAGGGATACATTTGATAGCTGGGGTATTCCTACCGCTGACTCCCTTGTTTCTATTCTTGAGGTGATAAAGGATATGCCAATTATAGCCTCTGGAGGTATAAGAGACGGGGTTGAAATGGCGAAAGCTATTGCCCTGGGGGCAAGCTATGTGGGGGTGGCTTTACCCCTTTTGTCCCCAGCTATGGAATCGTATGAAGCGGTTAAGGAGAAGATACTGTCCATCATTAATGAGTTTAAAACTGCCATGTTCTGTTGTGGCAGAAAAAATCTTGAATATTTCAGGAAGGGTGATTGCATAAAGAAAAAAATAGGTTCTTACATAGGAGATGGGTAATGGGTTTATATAAAGACCTTTTTAACTTTTCAGCCAAGGTTGGCTGCCTTGAAGGTTACTTATATGAAAGGAAAGACGTTGATTTGTCTAGCCTTCCTAACTGGATTGGTAATATAGAGAAGATGTTTAAGAAGTTCCCCAGAGAGATAAAGGCAGATATTTATGAAGAATATGTTGCTATTCTGAAAAAGATCCTTCTTTCTGCTAAAAAGATATTGGATAAAGAGGATAAGCTGGTATTGAGGCTCAAAAGAATGATCTCTGAGAAGATACTTTAATGAAAGAGGTAGAAGCAGTTCTATTCGATCTGGACGGGACATTGGTCGACTCCATAGATGTTTATTGGAGAGTTTTCAAAGAAGTTTTAAAAAGGCTGGGATTACCCATGATAGAGAAGCAGAAAGTAGCTGATACCCGATACAATGTTAAAGGAAAGAAATTCCTGGGTTAGCCTTTTTCCAGAAATATCGCGAGATGAAGGGTTTATGAATAAGGCGAAAGAGATTGATAGCAAGGTATGGCCACAGATTTATAAGATATATAAAAGTTTTCCCTGAAGCCACTGATTTACTCATGAAGCTTGTATATGATGTTAAATCTGTTTTAGAGATAAGACCTTAATATCACCAGCGGGATGAAAATATCAGAGGGCAGTGGACATTTAAGGAACTTGATGGAATGATAAACCGGGTTGCAAATGGGCTTATTGACCTTTTTCTCATCTCCTTTACTGCAAATCTAATGTTTATAGCAGGTCTTCTTCTCCTGTTGTGATACCACTAAACCGGTAGTTACCTTTTTTGTAACGAGATAATCATAAACATCTTTCAAATCCTTATCTGTATTTATATTTGTAAATACAGGGTATCTCCCGTTAAAAAAACAGGGGTGTTCGTACAACTCTCTTACCTCAAGCCCATTGAATATATTTATTATTTTAAACCTCTTCTCCTTGATACTATTAAACCTCTTCTCTTTGATACTACGTTCGAAACCTGGTATGCAGGTCTTCCTGTAGATGGTATGCAACGGTTCATAGCCATATCTGGTCCTGGGTATAATTATATCCTCGCCATGTATCTCACCTATCATGTATTCTATGGCCTTTTTCTCTATGAAAGGCATATCGCATCCAAGACAGAAGACATATTCGTTTCTGGCATAAAGAAGGGCAGAATAGATTCCTATAAATGGTCCTTCCAGGGGAAAGGCATCCTTTATGACCGGAGTATCTATACCTTCGAAATTTTCATGATTGCTTGATACTATGAAGATCTCCTGAAAGATATCCCTGACAGTTGTATAAACGAGATTTATAAGCGATGTGCCAAGGATATCCAGGGTTGCCTTATCATAGCCCATCCTTCTGCTCTTTCCACCGGCAAGTATGGCACAGGAAAGATCCATTTCAAAAAAATCTATCACTTTTTGGTCCTTAAGTAAAGGGTATGTACTCGTCCACTACATATGAGA
>DHGO01000007.1 GCA_002402795.1 Deltaproteobacteria bacterium UBA4796 | reverse complement strand
TGTCTAAATGAGAAAAAACTGGACAAAGGGGGCAAGGGCGGGCGGGGGAGGTGGTAGGTCTTTGAAGAATCTCCTGTATAGTCTGCTCTCAGGAAAGAAGAGAGACCAGGCGGTAAGAAAGATGAGGATAAAATAAGTCCAGATTGTGCGGTTTTGAGCATACCATTTTTCAAGCTCACCTTTATAAGGGGTTATGACCTTATCATGAAAATCCTTTCTATCTTCTTTGATTTTATCAAGCATGGCCTCTTCGTTTCGGAAAAGGAGAGAACCGATTCCTGTCACACCCGGCTTTAAGTCACTTATTATCTTTTTTACTTCCTCTAAATACAGGTCGAAGTGACTTTTTGCCTGTGGCCTTGGACCTACAAGACTCATCTGACCGAGAAGGACATTTATCAATTGTGGCAATTCGTTTATCTTTGTCTTTCTTAAGAATCGTCCTACAGGAAGCATTCGGGGGTCATCCTTCTGTGTTATTAAGCCTCCAGGAAGATTGGGGCTATCCTTTAGCATGGTGGCAAATTTAATCAACATGAATTCTCTGCCGCCATTGCCCACACGGGGCTGTAAATAGAATATATAATGCTCGCCTGTAAGTTTCAGGCCAATCATAACAGGAACCATAAAGGGGAGGAGTACAACTATGGCAAGAAAAGAAAAGAATATGTCAAAGAACCTGATAAGCACCTACCTACATCCTGCCATCAAGGAACTTTCCAGTCTCATAATGCTGGAATTCAGGAATCATAACCTTAAATAAATCAATCAATTCCTCCCTACTCCAGTATCCCTTTTCCTTCATTTCCCGAATCTGTCTTTCAAAGTAGGTAAGCCTTTCTCCATCGTATACGGGTTCGTTCTTTATGACACCTATTGTTTCAAAACGTTCGAGGTCAAGAACCTCCTTTTCCGTATAGAACTCCTCTATATCCTTTTCTCCTGTGGTGTCACTCTCAAAAAAATAGACAGGCCATCTGCCTTTTGTCTTCAACTCCTTCACCTTCTGCCTTGCCTCATCCTCGCTTTCGCACCTGTAAGGCTCATAGCCTGAATACTCAAGATACCTCAAAGCAAGTTCTGAAAAGGTTTGAAGGTCTCTTTTCTCATCCATCTTCGGGAAAAAGAGGTCTCTATTCTCACCTAAGAGACATGACATAAGACAGAGTTCCCCTGATTCTTTCGGAGTTATGAAATAGCGTTTAACATCGTAAGGTGCTGATAAGGGCTGGTCTTTCTCCATACGTCTTTGAAAACCATACAAAAGGCTGCCATCGGAGAAGGCAACATTGGCAAACCTTGCTGTGGATACAGGAATCTCAAGGCTTCTCCTCATGAGGAACATCTCCATAATGCGTTTGGTTGCCCCCATCATGTTTACAGGGTTTGCTGCCTTATCCGTTGAAACACAGAAATACTTCCTTGCCCCTTTTTCCCTCGCCTGCCTTATGGTCTTATCGGTATTGAAGATATTCACATCAATCATACGCATGAGGGTATAGGAGTCCTTCTCGCTTCTTACATGCTTTAATGCTGAGAGATTAAGCACATAATCGTAGCCCTGGCCTCTATTGATTAGAGTGTCGAAGATATCACTTCCCACATCGATTGCAAAGGTAGCGAATTCGCCTTCAATATAACCTGATGATGAACGTATATCCCTTACAAGCTCCACAAGGTTATTTTCAGATATGTCCACCACGTGAAGTAGTTTCGGGTGGCGTAAAAAAATCTCTTTTACCACCGCCTGCCCGATGGAACCTGCACCGCCAATCACGAGAAAACTTGAGGCACTCACAAGCTCCTTCAGTACCCCTTCATGCATCTCCATATCAGGAGTGAAGAGCCCCTTTTCACGACCAATAATCTTAAGAATAGAGTCCATAAAATTGTTAACCTGTTAGTTTTCCAGCTTGCTACCTTGCCATACTGATCCTAATTCCACCTACGAGATCCTAATTCCACTTACGAAGTGGAAATGAGGAGGGGTTTGCTCTATAAATCATCCATAAAATCTTCTGCAGATAGCTTTGCCTGTTTCAAAATACCATGCAATGTTCCAATTGCCAATTCTTTATGCAGTGGAACAACACACCCAATATCACCTTCAGAACTATGCTTTTTTAGAATAACATGACTGCCACGCTGACGAAGTCTCTGGAAGCCAAGTTTTTCTAACCTTTTGATAGCGTCTTCTCCAGAGATTCTTCTTAGTTTAGGCACTAATAGTGGCCTCAAATGCAGTTATAAGTGGCTTTGAAGTTTCTCCTAAAGGAAACTCTTCAAGATATAACTCGGTAGCTTCCTTCAGATTTTTAATCGCTTCCTCAATTGTACACCCTTGACTTACTGTACCCACTTCAGGACACTCTGCAACATAAATGTCGTCTTCTTTATGAAGAACTGCTATAAGGGTTCTTATAGACATATATTTTACCTCCTCTCTAAACCTATTCTATCATAATTTAAGAAACATATACTCGAATCTATCATGTTTTTTTAACGTTTATCGTTCCTTGCCCTTAAAATTCCACTTACGAAGTGGAAATGAGGGCGTGCTGTAAGGTTGTGCAGACAAGGTCAACCTCATTATCCGTCATAGTTGGGTAAAGGGGCAGGGTAAGTTCATGCTCAGAAACATACTGTGCCTTTGGCGTTGGTTTAACAAGTTCCCTGTAAGCTTTGAATGATTGAATGGCAGGGTAGTGTATGCTCGTCTGGATACCTGCCTCTTTCATATTTTGAATTACTTTTCCCCTGTCTATCTCTTCCCTTAATAGAATGGGCATTATATGATAGTTTGGAAGCCCTCGCTCAAAATCTTTGAAAGGAAGTATCACTCCATCCATGTCTTGCAGGTTCGCGAAGTATCTCCTGGTTATTTCCTCCCTCCTCTTGTTAGCTTCTTCAAGCTTTTTTAGCTGTACTATCCCTAATGCTGCACGCATCTCATCAATCCTGTAATTAAAGCCTGGCTCAACTACATCATAGGTTTCAGCCCTGCCTTTGATACGGTCAAGGGTAGCAACCGTCATGCCATGAGAGCGCAGGTACCTGCAGCGTTCATAAAGCTCTGGGTCGGAAGTTGCCACCATCCCCCCTTCTCCAACAGAGATATTTTTATTTGTAAAAAAACTCCAGGCTGATATTTCTCCAGAGGTGCCGAGCTTCTTCCCTTTATAATCTGCTCCAGGTGCATGGGCACAGTCCTCAATGAGTTTCAAATTATGTTTTCCGGTAATCTCCGATATGGCCTCCATATCACAGGCATAACCTGCATAATGGACTATAAGCACAGCTTTTGTGTTTTTAGTTATCTTTGCCTCTATATCCTTCGGGTCCATACTCCAATCGGTCAGAGATTTAATATCTGCAAGCACAGGTATCCCCCCTACCGCCCTCACGACATTTAAATCAGCAACAAAAGTAAGGGCAGGCACAATAACCTCATCACCGGGATGAATATCGCAGGCAATCACACCTATATGAAGCGCTGCTGTCCCGCTTGAAACCGCAACGCCTCTGTAACCCTCTCCAAGATATGCACTGAAGGCAGCCTCAAAATCAATAGTTCGCTGCCCCATGGTAATCCACCCGGATTCTATGGTATCAACAACTGCCTGTAATTCTTCTTCCCCGTAGTTAAGCTTAAAAAACTGTACCTTCCAATCCATATCGTCCCCACGTTTCCACGTTAAGCAGCCTCTATCTTTAATCTAGTGTAGTGTCTCTAACGGATC
>DHGO01000061.1 GCA_002402795.1 Deltaproteobacteria bacterium UBA4796 | reverse complement strand
TTGCTGGTAATTAACAGGGGGGAAGTTCCGCTGCAGACATTTCCATCCCCTATCCCAAAACAGCCTTTTTGAATTCCTCGATGCCGACCCGCTCAATAAAACGAGCAGTCCGTTCTTTTTGTTTGGCATTTTTGCGATAATAGTCGAAACATTTTTTTGCAAGTTCTATTACTTCTTCAGTACTCAGGTTTTCTGCAATTATGTCACCAATCCTGGGTTTACCGCCTGAATTCCCGCCAAACATAACAGTCCAGCCTGATTTTTTTCCGAAGGCACCGAAATCCCTCACATATCCTTCACCACAGTTCATGGGGCATCCTGAGATACCTATTTTTGCTTTGGCAGGTAATTCCATACCAACAAAAAGTTCTTCCAGCTTACCACCGAGGTCTAAAGAATCCTGAACACCAAATCTGCACACAGTGGTACCCGGACAGGCTTGTACGTAATGGACACAGATCTCCACTGCTGGCCCGATACCCATACCTAATTCTTCCCATATCTGATTGACTGATTCTGGTTTAATTCCCACAAGGGCCATGCGTTGAGCAGAGGTTATCTTAATAATGGGAATCTGGTGCTTACGGGCAACCTGAGCAATTCTTTCCAGAATATCAGGGGTCACAAGTCCCATCAGTGTTCTTGGTACAATTGCATATGTCTGCTTGTCCCGCTGAATAAAGGCTCCTTTAAGTTCTTCCGGCATGTTTCCTCCTTCATTTTTGAATATATTTATATATCCCAGTTAGTCATTTGAATCAATTAACTTTTCCAGCTATATGTTTTGATTATCCGCACACTCATTCTAAGTTATGATAGATAAAATGCATTGTGCAATAATAGTGATCCTCTGCTGAAGAACAATTACCCTTTCCTTTTCTCTCTTGCCATGCGCATCAATCCACTCGATCCTGAATCGTCTGTCGTTGTAAAGTAATTGATAATTTTTTCCAGGTAAAAAGGCAGCGGGCAGCCCTTTTTTATATACTCTATATCTCTATACTATAATATACTATAATATAAAGGGAACAGACACAGGGAGGGGTATCACAACCTGTGATATCGGGATTTTAAAGATTTTCTGGATGTTTGAAAGGAGTCAACTATAATTAATGCACTGGACAGCAAAAATATTCCCTCTTCTTAAGCAGTGCGTAAATAACCCTGAGCAGTTTATTACACAGGGCAATCATGGCCTTTCTGTGCTGCATACCCTCCTGCCTTTTTTTCAGATAGTATTCCCTGAAGTATCTGTTGAACTTCATCACACCGGATGCCATAAGATAGAGGCATCTCCTGAGACTTTTAGAACCCCTCTTGCTAATCCTGCCATTCCTCTTGATGCTGATCCCGGAATAGGTAATCGACGGATCGGTCCCTGCATAGGCAATAAGACTTCCCTTACTTTCAAAACGACCAATATCCCCTATCTCTGCCATAAAGTGGGATGCAGTGATATCACCTATCCCTTTGATGGATTTAATGATGTCAATCTCTTTTTTCTTCGTCATCTCTATTTCATCGGTAAAGACTTTTGTGATCTCTTCAAGCTTACCCATAAGAAAGAGAAGCATCTCCACATCGTGGAGTATAATCATCCTGTATCGTGGAGAACCCTTACCTATAGAATCGAAGGCAAGGTCTTTAAGGCTCTCAGGGGATATATAGGTATCTCTTCCAGGGATACCATCCATTACAGCCTTTATCTCAGCCACCTTCGCCCTTTGTATGTCCTCAACGGTGGGGAAGCTCCTGAGTATGGCAAGCATTGTACGGGTAAAGGGGTTAAACCTGGATACAAGCTCGGGGAATGTCACAGTGAGGTGCCCTTTAAGTCTCGTCTTCGCCCTGGCTATATCCTTTGCCATATCCTCCCTTATCCTCGCAAGGGCCCGTATCTCATCGGTAACATCAAGAATGAGATAGGGAATATGTTCCCTGTTTTTAAGAATAAAGTGGGCAATGACAAAGGCATCGATGATGTCGGTTTTTGTCTTCCTGAGGGTAACACTCTGGGCAAATTTTTTGATGAGTACAGGGTTTACAAGACAGACCTCTTTCTTGAAAGAGACAAGAAAGCTTACAAGATTAATATGGTAGCTTCCGGTAGACTCAAGGGCTACCACAGAATCAGGGTATCCATCAATAACCTCTTTAAACGATTCAAACCCCTTCTTGTTCATTTGAAGGCTACCGCTTGTGAGTGTACTCATAGATTCATCGATGATACAGTAGTTAAAAGAATCCTTGGATACATCAATTCCTGCAAATACTTGGCTCATGTCAAACCTCTCATCAATAGTCTTTTAGTGTCCCCTTATTCCTGTCTCCTGTTTGACAGTAGCTTTGTAGCTAAATCAACCAATAGGGAATTAAGGGACTCAGGACAGACTCCTTTTGAAGCTCTATGGCTTAGGAAACATGCGGTCCTCTGTCCCTCTATCAATAACAGGTTATACCTGTTAGATGCAAGACTATATAATAAATATTCGTAGGAGGAATTATGGATATTTTTTTAGATACCAGCGATGTTTTGCAGTTCGCCATAAGGATAGAAGAGAATGGAGAGGCATTCTACAGGAAGGCTTCATCCATTGTAAAAGATGGGGCGGTGAAGAGACTATTTGACCACCTTGCTGATGAGGAGATTAAACACAGGGAATTCTTCAAGCACCTCTTGGATGATGCGGGTAGATACCGCTCTGACATAACCTTCACCGATGAATACATGGCTTATATAAAAGACTATATCGACAGCAAGATAGTATTTACAAAGGAGGCAATGGAGGAGAAACTATCCCGGGTAAAAGACGAGAAAGCCGCACTCGGCCTTGCTATCCAGACGGAACTTGATTCCATCCTTTATTACCATGAGATAAAGGGGTTTATCATTGAGAGAGAGCACAAAACAATAGATAGGATTATAGAGGAAGAAAGGAGACATTTTAACAGGCTCTCTGAGATGAAAAAAAGGACATAAGAGAGATTATTATTAAGATGTCCTATGCCGATTAAACTGTCACTTAAAGTTAAGATAGATATTAGGAAATATTTGTATTTCTGATTTTAAATGGATAAAATGATTGAAAATGGGGGGATTACGATACACGATGCATGATGGACGATTACCGATAGTTAACCTCAACGACCTATGAACAAAGAAAAGGCTTTTACTGTTCGTGATTTACCAAGAGAAGAGAGACCGCGAGAGAGACTCCAGAAGTTTGGTGCAGAGGCCCTCTCTGCACAGGAACTTCTTGCCATCATCATTGGAAGAGGTGTAGCCAACCGCTCAGTCATGAGTGTAGCCCAGGAACTGATTGCCAGATTTGGCAGTATCAAGGCGGTGAGTGAAGCATCTCTCCAGGAACTCACAACAATAAAAGGTGTCGGCATTGCGAAGGCTACACAGATTAAGGCATGTTTTGAGCTTGGCAAAAGGCAGGACCTGGAGGTCGATAAGACCAATTTCGATATCAGCAGTCCACAAAAGGTAGCGAAACTCATAAGCACAACCATCAAAGACAAAGCAAAGGAGCACTTCAAGCTTATCCTCCTGAACTCACGCAATAGGGTCATCGCTGTTAACCACATTTCTACAGGGACATTAACTGCAAGCCTTGTCCATCCCAGGGAAGTCTTCAAGGAGGCGATAAGGCATAGCGTCGCATCGGTGATTATCGCCCATAACCATCCATCAGGCGACCCGGAACCATCGGAAGAAGATGTACGAATGACAAAAAAGCTCGTTGAGGCAGGAAAACTCCTGGGCATCGAAGTCCTCGACCATGTGATAATAGGCAGGAACAGACCCTTCAGCTTCAAGGAAAAGGGAATGATATAAAAATATCTGAATTTAAGGGTCAGGTCTTTTTGCTGTAAGGTTTTATTAAGGTAGTTATTGACAGAACTCATTCCATGAGCAACATATGTAAGCCTTGCGGTTTCAATTACTGCCTTACTTCTCTGTCATTGTCCAGACACCATCCCAATCCCCGGGAGGAGGGTTCTCGAGAAAGTACTCACAGCGCTCAATACAGATGCGTGTAAGGTTGTCATCTGGATTCAAGGAGAGTGCATTTTCGAATCTTGCAATACTTTCCTTCCACTTTGCCTTCCGGTAAAGGGCTATGCCCTCATGATAGATCTCTATAACGTCCTTGAGATTCTTAAAGGAATGCTCATTGTGATAATCGAGTATCTCATAAACGCTTACAGGTTTTGCCTTGCCTTTCACACGGAGGCGGTCTACCTCCCTGTATATATAATTATCCTTCAGGTTCTTAAAGGTAAACTCACTTATCAAAAGACTCGTTCCGTAGTATTTGTTTGCACCTTCAAGGCGGGAGGCAAGATTCACTCCATCACCGATAACCGTATAATCCATCCTTTTTAGGCTTCCGATATTCCCTGCTACAATCTCATCAGTATTGATGCCAATGCCGATATGAATGGGAAGTTTATTATACTTCACCCTTTCATCATTGAATTCCCGTAATGCTCTCAACATATCTATTCCTGCCATCACTGCCTTGTCTGCATCATCGCCTGTTGCAAAGGGCACCCCAAATACAGCCATAATCGCATCGCCAATATATTTATCCAGAATTCCACCGTAGTTGAAAATAATATCAACCATGACGGTAAAATATTCATTCAGCATGCTCACCGTCTCCTGGGCACCCACGCTTTCCGAAATAGATGTAAAACTCCTTATATCTGAAAAGAGAACAGACGCAGTCTGTGCCTGTCCACCCAGCATGGCATCCCCTGCCTCTAACAATTTCTCAGCTACTTCCTTTGTCATATAGCGTGCCATGGTGCTTTTGAGACGTTTTTCATTGGTTATATCCTCGAACACAAGCATGGAGCCGATGGATTCGTTTTTGATATTGATAAGGGAAACTATCATCAGGTTTACGGAAACCTTCTTCCCGTCAGAGATAAATAATTCAGTATCCATTGCAATGTATGGTCTTCCTGTTCTTATAACACTATCAATATTCTCTATAATCCATGCATTATTGCCTGAAAAAAATTCATCTGCTGAAATACCTGTAATCTTCTCCGCATTTGTATTCAAAATCCTCAGGGAAGCGGAGTTTGTTTTTACAATTCGTTTCCTGTCATCCAGTGTTATAACGCCGTTACTCATGCTTTCGAGAATGCTCTCGTTATAGTTTTTCATGTTGAGTACATCATCGAAGAGTTTTGCATTCTCAAGGGCAATGGCTGCCTGAGCGGAGAATGCCCTGAGTCTATTTTCATCCATCTTTCCGAAAGGCCCTCCCTTTTTGTTGAGGACCTGTGTAACACCTATGGTCTTTCCCTCCTTATTTTTTACAGGCATACAGAGAATCGTCTTTGTCATATACCCGGTCTTCTTATCAATCTCCGGGTTGAATCGTGAATCCTTATAAGCGTCCGGTATATTAATCGTTTCGCCTGTTGTAAAGACAGTGCCTGCAATACCGAGGCGGCTTGGAAAACGTATCTCTTTTATTTCGAGCCCCTGGCCAACCTGTGACCAGAGTTCGTTCGTCTTTTCATCGTATAAGAAGAGTGTGCTCCTATCTGCATCGAGGATTTCCGTGGTTGTTTCCATTATCTTTGCAAGCAGAGGCTGCAACTGTAATTCAGAGGATATGGCGGTTGTAATTTCGAGAAGCTGGGACTCTTCCTCCTCCTTCTTCTGTATCTCGTCAAAAAGCTGGGCATTCTGGAGTGCCGCTGCAGCCTGGGAGGTAATAGCTTCAAGGAGAGTAAGGTCATCTTCCTGAAAATCGCCTTCCTTCTTATTGAGAAGTTGAATGACACCGATAATCTCATTTGTTCTCGTTTTGATTGGTGCACATAAAATATTCCTTGTTCTGTATCCTGTCTTTTTATCAATCTCAGGGTTGAATCTCGAATCACCATAGGCATCATTTATGATAATGGGTTCGCCTGTTTGAAAGACAGTACCTGCAATGCCCGCATTGTTTGGAAATCTAATTTCACTCTTCAATGCACCCTGTGCTATCCTTGAAAAGAGTTCGTTTGTCTGTTTGTCGTTCAGAAATAGCGAACCCCTGTCAGTATTGAGTGCCTCTGTGGTTATTTCAATCATACGGGTGAGAAGTGTATCGAGTTCAATGGTATCAGAAACCTTTTTTGATACTTCAAGGAGTGCTGTGAGTTTGGCAAGTACATCTGCAACCTTGACAAGAAATTCTTCGCGCTCTACTTCACTCAAAGCATCGAGAATATTCTTAATATCTGCCTGTTGCAGCCTCCGTTCCAGAAATCGATTGACAATATCGAAGTCTTTACCAATTGTTGCCATAGAATTTACCCGGTGCAATTATAACTTACCTGCAGAAGAATTACCACTTCCTTATTATGCTTATCGCAGATTAGAATACAAATAGACAATAAGGTCTAACTGAAAAAGATCTGGGAATGAGAATGAAAAGGGGGGTATTATTAGAGTATCAGGCTGATGGCACTAAGGATAAGCCATTGAAAAAAGGCAATCAGAGGGTCAAGCACCCTGAGCAACAGTAATCCTATGATAATAAACATACCATAGGGTTCGAGCCTTGCGAGGGAATATTGAAAACGTCTGGAAACAAAACCCATGAGAATTTTGGAACCATCCAGAGGAGGAATGGGGATGAGATTGAAGGCTGCAAGCATAATGTTGATCTGGGCTATGTAATAAAGGGCAATGTTACCAATGCTCCAGGGTTTTATTGAAAGAAGACGCATAAAAAATAGTGAAAAAAAGGCAACAAGGATATTTGCGACAATTCCAGCTGAAGAGACAAAGACAAGCCCCTTTCTGAAGTTTCTTAAGTTGCCAAAATTCACTGGAACAGGCTTTGCCCATCCAAACCCGAAGATAAGTAGCATCAGTGTGCCCATAAGGTCAAGGTGCTTTAAGGGATTGAGACTTAATCTTCCAAGCCACCGTGCTGTTGGATCTCCCATCTTATCAGCTACCCAGCCATGAGCAACTTCATGGATTATAATTGAATAGAGAAGGGGTATTGCAATGAGTACAAAAGCGAAAGGATTTTCGAAGAGCAGTCTTAAAAGCCCCATATGCGTCATGTAGTATCCCACAGGCGAAATAGGATTGCAATGAAAATACGTTAAATCCTTGACTTGCTCATTTATTTCAGAATAACATAATCAAAAAATTTTCAGGAAGTAAATATGGGGAAGATGCTTTTATTTCTAATATGTTGTTTGCTTTTCAGCGTATGTCTGTTCCAGTATGTTATGGCAGATAAAAAACCGCCGGAACAAATTTCTCTTACGCTTGAAGGTGCAAAGCTTCCACCTGTCAATTTTTCCCATATCACTCATGTGGAAAAAGCAAAACTTGAATGTGTTTTATGCCACCACAAGGATAAAAATCCTCAGGAACCTGAAGCATGTGTGAAGTGTCATCCATTAAAAGAGCCACAAAATAATGCTCCTGTAGCAAAGGATGCCTTCCACAAACAATGTATTACATGCCACAACGAGAGTGCCTCAAAAGGCGTTGCTACACCTGCAAAGTGTAATGAGTGTCACAAAAAACAATGAGGATAATATCATATTCAGTAAGATTCAGCAGATAAAGGAAAGCGCTTATCGGTTTATTACCTCCATACAATTTACTATCGTACTTCTCTCATTGATTGCAGTAAGTTCTATTGCAGGAACCCTTATCAAACAGAAGGCTCCTGTAGAAGAATATCTCAGTCTCTATCCTGAAGGGATCTACCGTATCATACAGCTCTTTGGACTCGATGATATTTACCATGCACCCTGGTTCTATGCCCTTCTTGTGCTTTTTGCTATCAATCTAATACTCTGTACCCTGCGCAGGTTATCCCGACTTATAAAAACAAAAAAGAGGATTATTCTTCCCGAAGAAGATGATCTGAAGAATATGCCTGTGAGTTTTACAGTGAATGGGAAAGAGAATCAGTATGTTGTGAGAATGCTTAAGAGAAGATACAGGGCTACCTGCGAAGAGACACAGGGGGCTGTCTTTGAGAAAGGAAGGCTCTCACAGTATGGAAGCTTGATTATACATGCTGGTATTATTATCACACTGATAGGAAGCTTGACAGGCCTGCTCTTTGGATATAAAGGGTTTATGGTTCTCAGGAAGGGTGATGTTAAGGACTACCTGACTACAGGTGGAAGGCATGGAAAGATACAACCCCTTGGATTCTCTATACGGTGCAAGGATTTCGCTGTCACCTTTTATCCAGGTGGTGAACCAAAGGATTATGTAACCACAGTGGAAATTATTGAAAATAATAAAAGGATTATGGAGAAGCCCATACGGGTCAATCATCCTCTTTCATACAGGGGATTGCGCTTTTACCAGGCAACGTATGGTAATGAAGCGAACTTCCTCTTTACTATCGGGCAGGAGAGAGTGACTCTCAGAGAGCGGGAGGTGTATAGAAAAGGTGGCCTTTCACTCATGGTTATCCGCTTTGAACGACAGATTCACGATTTCGGACCGGGGGTGCTCGTTGCGTACCTCGACAGGGAGGAACCAAAAACGATTTGGTTTTTAAGGGATGTCCAGCGACTGAAAGAGCAGAAGGTTGCAGGTATACCCATTAGCTTTAATGAGGTGCATGAAGATTTTTTTACAGGTCTTGAGGTATCACGAGACCCTGGTGTGTGGATTGTCTGGACAGGTTTTGCATCGATTCTTTTCGGGCTCTTTGCAAACTTTTTTATATATGATAGAAAAATCTACCTCAGAAATACAGCAGATGGTATACTTATTGCTGGAACTTGCAAAAAGAATCATGAACGGTTCAGTGAAGAGTTCGCACGAATAGAAAAGGAAATTAATCGTGATAATACATGATAAAATCCTTGGCATAGTTACGCTTTTCTATCTCCTTCTCTTTGTCGTGCATGTATTCTATTTTGCCACACGGAAAGAACGGGTCCTCTCCTTTATATGGGCCATTCTCTATATTACCTTTGGGCTTCATACGGTGGGGTTGCTAATGCGATGGTTCGAATCATATAAGCTCAATATGGGTCATGCCCCGCTGTCGAACTTTTATGAGTCGCTCATCGTCTATGCATGGTCTATAAGTCTTATTATAATTGTGCTGAAAAAGAGATTGTTATACCCTGTTATTACTGCAGGCCTGTGCCTTATTTCCCTTGGTTTAATGGCATATGCATCCCTTTCACCATCAGTAGTGCATACCATACAGCCACTCATTCCTGCCCTGCAGAGCAACTGGCTCCACATTCATGTTATCACCTGCTTCTTGGCCTATGCAGCATTTGCTGTTTCCTTTCTCTGCGGTATTCTTTCACTTCTCGGATGGAAGAACTTCGTTCCACCGCAGGAGAACCTCGAGCAGATTAACTATACAAGTATTATTATAGGCTTCCCCATGTTAAGTGCAGGGATTCTTACAGGAGCCGTATGGGCACACTATGCATGGGGTTCATACTGGAGCTGGGATCCAAAGGAAACATGGTCACTCATCACCTGGATCATCTATGCCCTCATTCTCCACGTAAGATTAATGAAAGACTGGCAGGGAAAGAGAATGGCATTCCTTTCTATTGCAGGTTTTATAAGTGTCATCTTTACTTACTTTGGTGTAAATTTTATTCTTATGGGATTACACAGTTACGCAACATGAAAAAGAGAAGACCGAAGAGCCTTGTATTATTTGGTAATGGGATTAATTGTGAATACGAAACTGCCCATGCACACAGGGTTGCAGGATTTGACCCTGAACTTCTCCATATAAACTTATTGCTAAAAAAGCCTGAGAAGATAAATGAATATACCTTCATAACACTGCCAGGAGGATTTCTCGATGGCGATGACCTTGGCGCTGCAAAGGCACAGGCGATAAAATGGAAATACTATATAATCAGTGATTCAGGAAGAACATTCATCGATGAATTGGTAGATTTCGTTGCCCGGGGTAATATTATACTTGGTGTATGTAATGGTTTTCAGCTCCTTGTAAAGACAGGACTCTTGCCAGGCATAGGCGGGATATATGGCAAACAATCAGTTACCCTTACATTTAATGATTCAGGAAAATTCGAGGATCGATGGGTATACCTGAAAGTTAATAAATTTTCTCATTGCATCTTCACTCAAAATATAGATACAATTTATCTTCCGGTACGACATGGAGAAGGAAAATTCATGATGAACGGTTTAGAAACAGCCACTGCGTTGAAACAGGGCTACACCGTCATGCAGTATGCCTATGAAAGTGGTGACATTGCAAGTGAATATCCATACAATCCCAATGGATCAGTAGAATCTATTGCAGGCATCTGCGATGTGACAGGGAGAATTTTCGGACTTATGCCTCACCCTGAGGCTTTTGTCCACCATACACAACATCCTCAATGGACAAGAAAAAAACTACCCCGGGAGGGTGATGGTTTGAAAATATTCAAAAACGCTTTTAGATATGTGCGAGAAAATCTATAGGAGGTAGATTCATGAACAAGATTGATATCATAAACAAACTCCAGGAAACCATTCAGGCGGCAGGCAATAAGAACTTCAATCAGAAGCTGGCTAAGACAACCGTTGATACTATCATTGATTCTATTAAGGATGCCATAACAAAAGGCGAGAGAGTTGAAATTCGAGGATTTGGAAGTTTCTCTCTGAGAAAGTATAAGGCATACAAAGGAAGAAACCCGAAAAGTGGTGAAGTTGTATATGTGGAACCAAAAAAACTTCCCTATTTCAAGGTAGGAAAAGAATTAAAAGATATGATATGGAAGGGATAAGGATTTATCCACGCCCCTCCGTCAGAACACTCCCCAGTAAGGAGTAAGAACCTTTTTGACACTCTCCACAGTGCGCACCACTGCATTCGAGGGTGTTTCTTTTTTGTCAGGTATAAACATGGGTACTCTTTTTAGTTCTGTTAAAGTAGCTTTCACAGAACTTGCAAGACCTTTCAGGTCATACCCTCCTTCAAGGGCTAAGATAATTTTACCCCCGCTATGTTTCTCAGCAATATTGAGGAGCATACGGGTCATCATGGCAAACCCTGCTTCAGTCACCATCATCCCGCCTAAGGGGTCATTATAGTAGGTATCATAACCTGCAGAAACGAGTACACACTCCGGCTGGTACATGTCAGCAACAGGCATTAACACTTCTTTGAAGACATAGGTATAGTCAGTATCGCCCATACCATAGGAGAGGGGTAGATTCACGGTATAGCCCCTTCCATTTCCCTCACCAACCTCTTCATACCAGCCCGTTCCAGGATAATAAGGGTACTGATGGGTGGAGAAATATAAGACTGTTGCATCCTTATAAAAACTGTGCTGTGAACCATTTCCATGATGGAGGTCAAAATCAGCAAGTAAAATTCTCTTCATATCATATTTTTTTTCGAGATAACGAGCACCAATCGCAATGTTGTTGAAAATACAAAACCCCATAGCCCTTGCCCTTTCTGCATGATGCCCCGGAGGACGTACAAAGGCAAAACCGCTATCAATCTCTGCCCTCATCACCATATCAATGAGTTCCAGTACACCACCTGCTGCCATGCAGGATGCATCGTAGGTTCCTGGAGACGTCACAGTGTCAGGGTCGAGACGTCTCTGGGGTTTATTTCTGGTTGCAGCTATTGAACTGATATATGATGGATCATGGATGAGAGCAATCTCATCGTGGGTTGCCCTTCGGGGAGGTGCATAGATGATACCCTCTTTGTCAATGGTTGCGAGCATCTCGTATATATACTCCAGGCGCCTTGAATTTTCGGGATGGTAATCATCAGTAATATGCTCTAAAAAGATATTGTCCCTCACAATGCCAACAGCCATAATCCCCTCCTTTTAGAAAGGATATTATCTTTTCATATAAAATACAAGTTAATCATCTAAATAAATATTTGACCTTATCAATATTATTGTTTATCATCATCCAGTAAAATGGGTTTCTTCGGTACACATTTTAAAGAAAAGTTAGACCTTATATTGATTACATGGATTGCAATTCTTTTTGCATCAATCAATATTTCTATCCACTTCTTTGAAAGAATATATTTTTTTATTTATCACAATTTCAGTCTGGAATTGGCACGTTATATCTCGAATTTTGTTTTCCTTTATCTCGCCGGGCTTCTCCTTATTACTTTCCGTCGCTGGAGAATTGCAGAGAAAAAGAAAAAAGAACTCGAGAATATTATACAGAGTATCAGCCCGGATGTTCTCATTGTGGTTGACAGACAAAGAAATATAGTGAAATGTAATAAAATGATTGAGCAGATGTTTAGTTACACAGCAGATGAAGTGCTGCATAAAAAGGTCGATATGCTCTATTTGGATAACGAAGCCTATTCAGAACATCTTGAAGCCATATACAGGATTGTTGGTGAAAAGGGTTTTCACATTGAAACAGCAACAGGGAAAAAGAAGAATGGTGATACTTTATATGTGGAGATTATCACCGGTAGCCTTGGTAGATATGGCGGTGCAGTCATGCTTTTCAGGGATATAACTGAACGAAAAAAATATGAAGAGAAGTTACAGGCCCTTTCCATAACCGATGAACTAACAGGTCTTTACAACAGGCGGGGATTCATGGCCCTTATGGAGCAGCAAATCAAGTTAAGCGAGAGAACAAAGAGGGGGATATTGCTCATTTATGTTGATGTGAATAATTTGAAGTTTATAAACGATACATTCGGTCATATAGAAGGTGATAATGCGTTGCGAGATGTTGCAGCAATTCTCAGTAATTCCCTTCGAAAAGCAGAAATTATAGCTCGTATCGGAGGCGATGAGTTCGCCGTTGCCGCAGTCGAGACCCCGGAGGAAAATGCAGATATTCTCATTGACCGTATATATAACAACTTTACCATCCACAACTCGAATACTGAAAAAAAATATTCATTGAGTGTTACAACAGGCACAGCCTATTTCAACCCTGAATCGCCACTCCCTATTGAAGAACTTCTTGATATTGCAGACCGTAATATGTATGCCCGTAAGAAAGAATTATCGTGATCCTGATATTACAAAAACAAAAAGCTAAAGCCCTAAGAATGCCTTCCTGATAATATCTTTATTCAGGAGTTCCTTGCCAGTACCGTGATCAATAGTCCTGCCTGTTTGAAGTACATATCCCCTGTCAGCCAATTCGAGGGATTCTCTCACATTCTGTTCCACAAGGAGGATTGTCTTCCCCATACTTCTCAAATGTGCAACTGCATCGAGCATTTCATCTACAAGCTTTGGCATAAGACCAAGAGATGGCTCATCGAGCATGAGGAGCTTTGGTGTGGACATCAATCCCCTTCCAATGGCAAGCATCTGCTGCTCACCACCGCTCAATGTTCCTCCAGGCTGTTTCCTCCTTTCAGCAAGACGGGGAAAAAGGGTGTATACAAATTCTAAATTCCTTTTTATGACCCTCTCATCTTTGAGAATAAAAGCACCAAGCTCAAGGTTCTCTTCAACAGAAAGGGGCCCGAAGATGGAGCGTGATTCAGGAATATAGGTAATACCTTTCCGAACAATATCAGGTGTTGAGAGATGGTGTATCTCTTCATTTTCAAAGGATATGGAACCTTTTACTGGATGGAGAGTACCAGCAATGGTTTTTAAAAGGGTTGATTTTCCTGCGCCATTAGAGCCTACCACTGTTACAAGCTCCCCTCTGTTTACATCAAGAGAAACATTGTGGATAACAGGTATGCCACTATAGCATACCTCTATTTCAGTGACTCTGAGCATACTTCTCTCCAAGGTATGCCTTTATGACATTTTCGTTTTTTACAATATCAGCAGGTAAACCTTCTGCAATCTTCTCTCCATAATCAAGCACAATAACACGCTGTGACACCTTCATCACCATCTCCATAATATGTTCAATAATGAAGAGGGTTATCTTTTTCTCGCTGTTGATTACCCTCATAAATTCAACAATTTCCTCAATCTCCTTTGGGTTGAGTCCAGAAGCCACCTCATCGAGCATAAGCAGTACAGGATTTGTCGCAAGTGCCCGTGCAAGCCCCACCTTTCTCTGCATGGCAACGGGTAATTCGTTTAGATGAAAGTCCTTTATCTTTTCTATTCCCATGAACCCGAGAAGAGCAAGGGCTTTTTTTCTGGCTTGCTCTCTCTCATCAACCCTGCAAAAAGCACCTACCATAACATTTTCAAGGACTGTCATTCCTGTCGTGACCTTCATTACCTGAAAGGTTCTGCCAATGCCTGCACGGTTTGTATCATGTGGTTTTAGCCCTGTAATATCTTTTCCCCTGAAGATGACCTTACCTGAATCAGGCTTGTGGTAACCCACAATACAGTTGAAGAGCGTTGTCTTACCCGCACCATTGGGTCCAATAAGTCCTACAATTTCGCCTTCGTCAATAGAAAAAGAGATATGGTTATTTGCAACAAGCCCGCCAAAATCTTTGGTAATATTATCTACTTCAAGAAAAGCCACGGTCAGGAGCCCCTTTTTCTGAGCTGCTCTATAATACCCCAGATACCACGGGGCTGGTATGCAGAAACAACCATGATGAGTGCTGCATAAATCATAAAATCTACACCTATAAGGCCTTTATAGCCACCAAGCCAGCTACCGAGGAAACGATCAAGGGGCACAAGAAAGGCTGCACCAATAATGGGTCCCCAGAGTGAAGCTGCCCCTCCGAGCATTGCCATAAGCGCTATCTTTATGGATAGAGATAATTCCATAACTGAAGTAGGGTCTATATAGAGGTTATAGACAGCCATAAAACCCCCACCTACCGCTACAAAGGCTGAGGCAATGGAATATGCCTTTATCTTGCACCATCGTATATCAATACCCAGACTTTCTGCTGCATCTTCATCATCTTTTATCATGCGAAGTTGATACCCGAGTTTTGATTTTCTAAACCAGTTCATATAAAAGAGCCCTATATAAAAGAGGACCATGATGAAATAATAGTAATATGTATCCGATTTAAACTGCATGTACACAAAATCAGGATGTTCATGGATAGGAAGCTCTATGCCCTTTGCAGCCCCTACAAGCGTCCAGTTATCAAAGATGTCCTTCAGTACAAGGGACGTACAGATAGTTGCAATGGCAAAGTAGTGTCCCTTCAGCCTGAAAAGGGGGTAGCCAATAATAAACGAATAACCGAGTGCAATGAGCACGCCAACGGGCATGGAGAACCAGAATGGTATTTTCCACCATACCATCATGAGTGCCACAGTATAGGCGCCAATACCCACATACTGTGCCTTACCGAGTTCAACCTGTCCGCCATATCCCCCAATGGTATTCCATCCCATTCCAAACAGGGAGAAGAGGAGGAACTGAATCATCACCGTCTTTGTAAATGAGCCTGCACCGAGTAAGGGAAAGATAAGGAGAAAGAGAGAAAAGATAATAAGGCTTATCCGTTCTGCCCTGGAAAAATCACTGAAATTAAGAGCGTCTTTTATTGCCTCCATCCAAACAACCCCTGAGGCCTGACAACAACGATGATAAAGTAGGCAAGATAGATAATGGTGACTTTGAAATGTGGACCGAGAAAATCAGAACCAACGAGTTGCCCGAAAACAGGAAAGACCATCTCTAAAATGCCGATGAGCAATCCGGCAAAAAATACACCCTTTATACTTCCAAAACCACCGAGGGCAACACAGGCAAAGGCAATCATGACAAAGAGTATGCCCACCATTGGATAAGCATAATAAAAATTTACAAGCAACCCTCCTGCAACCCCTACAGTACCTCCTCCAATTGCCCATGCAAGGGCATTCATCCTGTCTGTCTTTATACCCATATAGGAAGCAGCTTCTTTATTCAGGGCAGTAGCCTGAAGAGCCTTTCCTGTCTTTGTCATGTTGATGAAATAAAAGACAACTATGAAAGAGATAAGACTGAGAAGACCGGCAGCAATCTTTGTCCAGTCAAAAATAAATGGTCCTACGGAAAGGCTCTTTCCCACAAGGAGTCCTTTTTCAACCATCCTGTAATCGGTCTTAAAAAGGAACATGGCGAAGTACTGTAAAAAAAGCATAAGACCGAAGGTTCCGAAAAGCTGGGCGATAGCTGGACCTCTGAGGAGGTATCTGATAAAGCAGTAGTAGGAGGCAAGCCCGAGGAGAATACCCATTATGGCTGATGCAGGAAGGGCAAGGAGAGGGTCAATATTGAGAAAGAGGCTTGTCCAGTATACTGTATACATACCTAACATGAGAAATTCTCCATGGGCAAAGTTCACAATATCCATGACACCAAAGATTATGGTGAGTCCGAGGGCAACGAGGGCAAAGAGGAGCCCCATGAGTATACCCTGGAGTAACGCATCAATTATAAGCATAAAAAAACTCTCTATTTATAAAAATTTCTTATAACCTTATTAAGGAGAAGGGACAGGATATCACGATACCCTATCCCCTTTCCCCTTTCCTTTAATGCCTTTTCTCGACAGGTCTTCTTATTTCCATCCTGGGAAAGGATAGATAAAATTGGCTGTAGCGAGCTCAAAGGGATAGACAATCTCAAGGTCTATTTTGCCATCGCTTTTCTTCTGATACTGGCCTATCAATCCTCTACCAAGAATATTCTGTCCTGTCTCGTCAAATTTTACACCTGCCCAGGGCATAACAAGTTCCTGGGCAGGAATATTCAATTCATTACATGCCTTCTGGATCGCCTTGGGGTCTGTGCTCTTAGCCTGATTTAACGCATATGCCCAGGTCTGGACACCAACAACAGACCGTGCGGTGGCGCCTGTTAAATCATCACCATATTTCTTCTTATAAATGGCATTTATCTGACCTGCCACCTTTTTTACCTTTGTGACTTTTGCAATAAAAACAGTCCGTGTCAGGACACCATCTATATCAGTTCCAAGCGTCTTGGCAAAGTCTGCCATTTCAAAACCTGCATCCTGTCCCCAGAAAAACTTTGTCTGCGCCTTCATGCCTTTAAGTGTACGAATCATAAGAAGCGCGTCTGAAAGGTACGATGTAAAGAGCATTGCATCAGGTTTTGCAGCAACAAGCGCCTTTGCTTCGGATGTTAAATCAGGCGCGTTTGCGCTGTAGAGTAATTTGGTTACAATATTAAATCCATATTCCTTTGCATAATTTTCAATTGACTTTGCAACACTGGAACCAAACTCTGTATTTTCACAGGCATAGGCAAGGTTCTGAAGCTCTTTTTTTGGAACGGCCTTTACACCCTTCACCTTTCCCTCTGTAAGTCCTTTAAGGAGTTCAAAGAGGTCTTTGTTGAACATCTCATCGTGGGGGGTTGCTCGCCAGAACCACTTGAAACCTCTCTGGGTAAGAGCCGGGGATGTGGAGGAATCATTGATCATAGGGATACCATACCGTTCTGCAACAGCACTTACTGTTTTTGTGACGGAACTGTGGTATGCACCCATGAGTCCCACAACCTTGTCATCAAGGATGAGACGTTTGGCAAGGTCAGCACCACGGTCAGGTTCTCCCCTGTGGTCTGCAAAAATCAGCTTTATCTTCGCTCCACCGAGATTGGGTATTCCTTTCCATTGTGCCATGGGAATATCAACACCTGGTGCACCATTGTTGATGATGTCAGCAGTCAATTCAGCCGCCCTCTGAAGGTCCCTTCCGATTGCTGCTGCAGCACCGGAGAGTGGATAGAGCACACCTATCTTGATTTCCTTTTCGTCAGCAAATGCACATGGAAGAATTAAAAGACTGCCCATAAATACAAGGAAAAACATAAGAATCCACCTGTGACTTTTCATGGTTACCTCCTTATTTTAATTTTCGTTTTGTCAAAAGTTTTCTCACCTAATATAAGTAAAACATTCGTTTCTATGGTAACTCACTTGATTTTATTATCTCATCTCCTTATTCATTGTTTATATAAAAAAGATAGACCCTGTACTTTATTGAGCCAGAGCCTTTCTGCATCATCTATGTCAATTGAGGTAAAATAGATTCTTTCATCTAGTTTTAAATGGGCAAGAAGGTCACGGTCAACCTTTGCAACAGTACCCAGTCGAGCATAGCCTCCTATGGTTCTTTCGGACAGCATGATGATAGGCATACCATCACCTGCTACCTGAACTGTTCCTGACAATATGCCCTCTGAGACAATACTCTTTTCCACATCATCTCTGAAGATTAGGGGGTTCCCCTCTAACCTGATACCTGTTCTATTTGACTTTAAAGATACCGTATACCACAGGGCTTCTCTTTTTTCAACAAAGCTTTTTATAGAATCAGTTAGAAAACGGTTTATTTCAAAACCCGGGATAATACGTAATCTATGGGGTGGAGTGATTCTCGGAATCCGAGATGGAAGAAATGAAAGAGGTACCTTTTCTTCTATATTCTTTATCCCAATTTTATCACCTCTCATAAGAGGCCTTCCTTTATATCCTCCAAATCGGCATTCCATATTGGTTGAAAAACTATTCATAACACGTTCCATATCCATGATGCCTGAAAAACCAACATAATACCTTAATCCCTCAATAACCTCCCTCACTCTAACGATACTTCCTTCTTTTACATGGAAAGAGGTCCACGGTTCTACTAACTTTTCATCACAGAAAATTTTAGCCAGAGCACCGGTAACTGCACAGACCATATGAGTGTAAACCTTTACGGTAAAATCATTTCCCATGACCTCAATAACAGGTGCATCTCTATTAGAAAAACCGCATAGATAGTTTACGGCTCGATATGCAGTGAGGTCGAGAGGAGATGAAGGGGGTACGCCAATGTCTCCATACCCATACCTTCCTTCATCAACAATAAGGGATAACCATCCCGGATTGATAATCTCTATCATGCCCTTATAAACCTCACCAAATCACCAATCTGCATAAGGCTATAGGGTTCTCTTTTGTAATCGAAAAGGGATACATGGGTCTTTCCAATGATTCTCCATCCAGCAGGTGACTCAAAGGGATAAATACCTGTCTGGAGCTGGGCAAGTCCAACAGAACCTTCAGGTACTTTGAGGCGTGGAGTTTCAAGTCTCGGGCTATAGAGCCTCCTATCAAGAGGACCGAGATAGGGAAAACCAGGCATAAATCCGATAGCAAAGACCGTGTAAATGGTGCCTGTATGGATTTCAATGACCTCTTCCTCAGCAAGTCCTGAATAGGATGCTACAAACTCCATATCAGGACCATACTCACCACCATACATGACAGGGATTTCATGATGAGAAGGTTCTGGTACTTCCACATTTTCTACTTCATCTTTTCTCTCCTGTAAGAGCGCAATAATCTTCTGGAAGGATGTCTCCTGAATGTCAAAGTGGATAAGGCAGGTTGTAAAAGAAGGGATAATATTGCGTATGCCCTTTATATGCAGTGATTTGAGAAAGAAAGAATAGCGTCTCAGGGATGTATGGGTTGTATGATTAATTGTATCTCCAAAAACAATCCTGATTCCATCTTCGCCGTATTTGAAAAATTCCATAAGGGTTATAGGAAATTACCGAGCGCTTCTATGCTTATTCCTGCCTCCTCTGCAAAGGTGTGTATTTTTTCGGCTGCCACGATACTCTCCCTGTTGTCACCATGTATACAGAGGGTATCAATATCCATCTCAATCCATCTGCCATTAATACTCTCTATACCACCTTCCTCAACCATCCGTATTGCCCGTTTCGCAATTGCTTCCGGGTCTTTCAGTACTGCCTCCTTATATTTTCTTGAAAGGAGTTCCCCTTCATCCGTGTACATCCTGTCGGGGAAGGCTTCAAGGGCAATTCTAATACCTTTCTCTCTGCATGTTTCTTTAAATCTTTTAGCCCTTACTGTCCCAAGGGTAAGAAAAATTACATTGCCAAAGGCTTTCTGGAGCGTATCGATAATATGGAGAAAGAGGTTTTCCTCATTTACCATATAATTATAGAGGGCACCGTGAAGTTTAATGTGCTGCAAGGTCAAACCCATGACATCTATAAAGCCCTTAAGTGCACCCACCTGGTAGACGATGTAATTTATGAGTTCAGCCTCGCTTACGTCCATAAATCTTCTACCAAAACCGAGTAGATCTGGATACCCTGGATGGGCACCAATCCGTACATTATGCTCTTTGCATAACCGTACACTCTTCTCCATTACATTTGGGTCGGACGCATGAAAACCACAGGCAATATTGGCAGAGGTAATATACTTAATGACCTCCCCGTCATTCCCGATGGTATAGACACCAAAGGATTCACCCATATCACAATTGAGGTCAACATGAGATGCCATGGGCATTATATTAACAAAAACAAATCATCTTGTATAGATATTTTACTTTTATACCATGGACACTATTCTTATTTCTTATGTGCCACAGGATACGAGACGTCACCCAAAAACAGTTCACCTTTCAGTCGTAAATGGCAAAAATCCTGTTGCCTCATAATTAAATGTTACCGAAGACAAGGAATCATTGATGTTATCTGTTATGATTATTATAACATGTTTTGAACACCTTTTTAGGTTTTGTTTCCATAGCATTTCTTAAGATGAAGGGGTTAAGGGTTTGGAGTTGGTAAGAGAGTTTAAGTTTAACGGAGTTGGGGATATGAGGCGATTCCATGATTCTTTGATACGGTGTTTTGGGAGAGTCATGACGTTTAAGTGTTTTTGACCCTATTCTTTCTTTAGACAGAAGCTTCACTGAAGGACAGAAGAGGTTATGGAAGAGTCGCCATTCGTTACANNTAGAGGTCATTAAGGAAACAGACAACTTCAGGTTTATCTAAGGCGTTCATAGGGGTGTTCTTTCCACATCTTTACACCACTCTTTGTTCTGTCCAGCCGGTGGCGATATCAACAAAGTCAATGGTGTAGACGAACATCCCCGAGAGGGATTCCCCACAATGAGCGACTGTATCAGCTTCAAGAAAACCAGGTCGGGATTCATCCCACTGGTTGGTGTGAATGGGGATATGTTTTCTCAAAAGGCTTCCAGGTTTGGTGGTGGATCTACCCCGTTTCTTATAGTGAAGACGAACAGGGTTCAATAATCTGTCTATGGTGGCATGAGAGATTTTCCGTAAAGCCTTGATAACAGGTAACGGAGGATTCCCGAACTGCTGGTTATAGCCGGGTAGCCAGAGTGGGAGAATGACTTTCAGTCGTTTTGAACACGGGAGATTATTAGCCAGCCAGATCCGTATTAAGGGTTTCAGTATGGCATCACCTTGATAGACAGGGGTTCTTCCCCTTCTCATGGCTTTTGGTTTCGTGAAACGCTTAAACCCCTTAAGTAGCC
>DHGO01000106.1 GCA_002402795.1 Deltaproteobacteria bacterium UBA4796 | reverse complement strand
AAAATCCATATGGGTCATGTAAGGAATTATTCCATCGGCGATGTCATTGCGCGGTATAAGCGAATGAGAGGTTTTAATGTTCTCCATCCCATGGGATGGGATGCTTTTGGCATGCCAGCTGAAAATGCTGCCATTGAACATGGAGTACAACCTGCGAAATGGACCTATGATAACATTGCCTATATGAAAAAACAGTTAAAGAGGATGGGATTCAGTTATGACTGGAGAAGGGAAATCGCAACCTGTGATGTAAAGTATTATAAATGGGAACAATGGATGTTTCTCAAAATGTATGAAAGGGGACTGGTATACCGAAAGAACGCCCCTGTGAATTATTGTGTAAAGTGCCAGACAGTGCTGGCAAACGAACAGGTTGAAAAGGGCATGTGCTGGAGATGCGGGGAAGAAGTAATTCAGAAGGATTTGACGCAGTGGTTTTTTGCCATAACAAAATATGCTGATGAACTCTATGATTTCTGTGACAGGTTACCGGGTTGGCCGGAGAATGTGCTTGCCATGCAAAAAAACTGGATTGGTAAAAGCTATGGCGTGGAAGTGGACTTTACTACAGAGAATGGGGCACCGTTAACAATATTTACAACAAGACCCGATACGCTCTACGGTGTTACATTTATGGTTCTGGCACCTGAACATCCACTCAGCTCCACTCTTTCAAAGGGAACATCCTATGAAAGGGATGTCCTTTCCTTTGTAGAAAAAGCAAAGAGACAGGACAGGAGCTTCAGGGGAGAATCGAGCACCAGGAAAGAAGGAGTATTTACAGGAAGATATGCAATAAATCCCGTGAACGGGATGAAGATTCCCATCTTTGTTGGTAACTTTGTTCTCATGGAATATGGTACCGGTGCAATTATGTCGGTTCCTGCCCATGACCAGAGAGATTTTGAATTCGCAAAAGAGTATGACTTACCAATTATCGTTACCATCTCTCCCCATGACCGTGTACTTAATCCTCAGAACATGGAAGAGGCATACGAAGGTGATGGTGTTATTGTGAATTCCGGACAATTTAATGGAATGAACAATAGAGAAGCCATACCATTGATTATCAATTACCTTGAGGAAAAAAAGTACGGAAAGGGGACTGTGAATTACAGGCTCAAAGACTGGGGTATTTCACGGCAGCGATACTGGGGTGCACCGATTCCTATTATTTATTGTGATGAATGCGGTGTGGTGCCGGTTCCATATGAGGATTTGCCGGTTGTACTTCCTCTTGACCTCGAGGTAACAGTAGTAGGAAAATCGCATTTGCCTGAATGCAAGGAATTTGTTAATGTTTCCTGTCCGAAATGTAAAAGACCAGCAAAACGGGAAACAGATACAATGGATACCTTTGTCGAGTCATCGTGGTATTTTCTAAAATATACATGTGCTGACTATGATGAAGGACCACTCGATAAAGAAAAGGTCGATTACTGGATGCCCGTTGATCAATATATCGGTGGCATCGAACATGCGGTGCTCCATCTTCTATACGCACGTTTCTTCAACAGGGTACTCAATGATCTGGGTTTTGTAGGGGTAAGAGAACCCTTTAAAAATCTTCTTACCCAGGGCATGGTTATTAAAGATGGAGCCAAGATGAGTAAATCAAAAGGTAATGTGGTAGACCCCGACTACCTGATTGAACGATATGGTGCGGACACAGTACGGTTATTCTGTCTCTTTGCATCTCCACCGGAAAAAGACCTTGATTGGAGTGACAGGGGTGTTGAGGGGAGCTACAGGTTTCTTCAAAGGGTGTGGCGCCTTGTTATCGAACAGTCAGCATCCTTAAAAGACTTGAAAGGAATTGTCGAATTACAGGAAATGGATGATGATGCAGGGTTGCTTGTCCATCTCATCCATAAGACAATTAAAAAGGTCACAGAAGATATAGAAAGGTTCCATCTGAATACCGCTATAGCCCGTATTATGGAGCTTGTGAATGGGATATATAGATACATTGAGAGGGAAAGAACCCAACAGAAGGAAAAGGATTTATTGAGAGGAAGTATAGAGGTAGTATTGCACTTATTGTTTCCCTTCGTCCCGCATATAACCACAGAATTGTGGGAAAGGCTTGGAAAGGACATCAGAGAAATAGGCAGTACATGGCCAGGATATAATGAGAAATATGTACAGGAAGAGAAGGTAACGATTGCAGTTCAGATTAATGGTAAACTCCGAGACACCTGCGAGGTGGTTCGTGACATAGATGAAGGTCTGTTGAAAGAGATTGTCTTTTCCCGCGATAAGGTCAAACATTACATTCCGGATAGGCAGATAAAAAAGACAATTATTATTCCCAACAGACTCATAAACATAGTATGCTGATAGTGATGTTAGTATGAAAAGAAAAATAATTACACAATTGATTCTTTCATTCATATTCTGCTCTCTCTTTTTTTCATGCGGCTACCAGCTGGTTCAGGAGAAAGGGCTCTTTGGTGGCGACATCAAATCTCTGTATGTGCCTGTTTTTAAAAACAGGACATACGAACCTCATGCGTCGTTATATGTAACAGATGCCTTTACAAGGGAGCTTATCTCTACAGGGCTTTTTAACATTAACAGAGAAAATTCTGATGGATATATAGATGGTAGCATAAAGGCTATCAAAGTAGACCCCGCTACACTGGATAAAGATGGAGTGGCTGTGGAGAAGAATATAACTTTAGATATTGAACTTGCACTTACAGGAAAAGATGGAAGGCTTATTAAAAGATGGACTTTATCTGATACAGAAAAATACAGGGTTGATAATTTAGCATACGAAGATTATAACAAAAAGGAAGCCTTACGAAGAATTTCAGCACGAATGGCAAGAAGATTTTGTTCCATACTTCTTGTTGATTACTGATTATTCTCCTGGCTTAAGAAAGAGTATGGACTCTCTTAGAAAGTCTTGATATCTTTCGGGCAGCATTATTTTTGTGAATCACACCTTTAGATGAGGCTTTGCTTATAAAGGCTACTGCCTTTTTAAAGGCATCATTAAGTTCTTCTTTATTCTTTTTTTCCATTGCTACCGTAAGTTTTTTGATATATGTCTTCATTGTGGATTTTATATGGGCATTTCTTAAGCGTTTTTTCTCAGCCTGTCCGGCTCTTTTTATCGCAGACCTATTCTTTTTAGGCACTCCTACCTCCAGCAAATTTTGACTTTTTCTAACATGTAGACTTAAGAAAAATCAAATAATACCTTACTTTTTCCCAGCATTTCTTTTGGAAGCCTTAAGTGGATTAATATTCTGCACTTCCGCTTGAACCACTTTTTTCACATGTGTTGCAGCAGGGCATACAGCCTTTTGCCATTTTTGTGCTGGAAAAGGAAAGCTCGCACAGAACAAACCTGTTTGAAATTCGACAATCTTGGAGCATCCTTTGCAATTCTCAACGATGGGATAACACTGTCCACCATTGTATGAACATCCAGTCTTTTTCATAAAAATGCACTCCATACCGGGTTTTACGGTTTCACATACCATAACGGCACCACCTCCTTAAAGGATAATAAAAAGCGGATAAATAAACTATATTTTTATTTTTTTGTCAATAATAAATTGAAGCTTCTGTCTAAAGAAAGAATAGGGTCAAAAACACTTAAAC
>DHGO01000164.1 GCA_002402795.1 Deltaproteobacteria bacterium UBA4796 | reverse complement strand
CCGGATTCAGCAAAGGAAAAACCACAGGAAGGTAAGGTTGTGGCAGTCGGTGATGGTAAATTACTGGACAATGGCACCAAAGTTCCTCTCACAGTAAAACCAGGCGACAAGATTCTCTTCGGGAAATATTCAGGAACAGAGATTAAAATTGATGGCGAGGAGCACCTCATTTTAAGAGAGGAAGATGTACTCGCAATAGTCTTAGACTAAGGAAAGGAGGAAAAAAGAATGGCAAAAGAGATAAAGTACGATCAGAATGCAAGGGATGCGCTGCTAAAGGGTCTCAATACCCTTGCTGATGCAGTCAAGGTTACCCTTGGCCCCAAAGGGAGAAATGTGATTCTTGAAAAATCATTCGGTTCTCCAAATGTAACAAAGGATGGCGTTACTGTCGCAAAAGAGATTGAACTCGAAGACAAATTCGAAAACATGGGCGCTCAGATGGTTAAAGAAGTGGCAAGCAAGACAAGTGATGTGGCTGGTGATGGAACAACAACTGCTACTGTCCTTGCTCAGGCAATATTCAGAGAAGGAGCAAAGCTCGTTGCTGCAGGCCACAATCCCATGGAACTTAAACGGGGTATTGAGAAAGCGGTAGAAGTGGTGGTTGAAGATTTGAAAAAATTCTCAAAGCCCACAAAAGACCAGAAGGAGATTGCCCAGGTAGGTACTATTTCAGCAAATAATGATGAAACAATCGGTAATATCATAGCTGAGGCAATGAACAAGGTAGGAAAAGAGGGCGTCATAACCGTAGAGGAAGCAAAAGCTATGGAGACCACCCTTGAAATCGTGGAAGGTATGCAGTTTGACAAAGGATATATCTCACCCTATTTCGTGACCAATCCGGAAAAGATGGAAGCAGTACTGGATGAGCCACTCATCCTTATCAATGAGAAAAAGGTAAGCAATATGAAGGATCTTCTTCCAATCCTTGAACAGATTGCAAAGATGGGAAGGACACTCCTCATTATTTCTGAAGATGTGGAAGGTGAAGCACTGGCAACACTTGTGGTCAATAAATTGAGAGGTACACTCAAGGTTGCTGCAGTAAAGGCACCGGGTTTCGGTGACAGGAGAAAGGCTATGCTCGAAGATATTGCTATACTCACCGGTGGTCAGATGGTTTCCGAGGAGCTTGGCATAAAACTCGAGAGCATATCCATAAAGGACCTTGGCTCTGCAAAGAGAGTTGTAATTGACAAGGACAACACAACCATTGTTGATGGCGCAGGCTCCAAAAAAGACATAGAAGCCCGCGTCAAACAGATAAGGACACAGATAGAAGAGACCACCTCTGATTATGACAGGGAAAAACTCCAGGAAAGACTTGCAAAGCTTGTTGGCGGTGTAGCTGTCATCAACGTAGGTGCAGCCACTGAAACAGAGATGAAGGAAAAGAAGGCACGCGTTGAGGATGCACTCAATGCCACAAAGGCAGCGGTGGAGGAAGGGATTATTCCCGGCGGCGGCGTTGTCTTTATCCGTTCAATCCCGAGCCTTGGAAAATTGAACCTTCCTGGCGAACAGCAGTTTGGTATAAAGATTGTGCAGAAAGCCCTTGAAGAACCTATCAGGTGGATTGCCAACAATGCAGGTCATGATGGCTCCATAGTTGTGGAAAAGGTAAAAAATGGAAAAGGCAATTTCGGTTTTGATGCAGCGAAAGAAGAGTACGTAAATGATATGATGGAAGCAGGTATCATTGACCCAACAAAGGTGGCACGGACAGCCCTTCAAAATGCCGCATCTGTGGCATCACTCCTTCTCACAACAGAAGCAATGGTAGCGGAAAAACCAAAAGAGAAGGCCCCACCTATGCCAGGTATGCCACCTGGAGGAATGGGAGATATGTACTAAAAAAAGAGGGGCCAGAAGCCCCTCTTTTTTGTCTTTCCCTTTTCTGTCCTCAATAAGGTCTTCCTGAGGAGGAAACCCAGGAAACACTAAACGTCCACGCGGATCGGCAGTATCATCGCAGCAATCCCGTCCCACTGCAGGCGTCTCTGGATGGCAAAGGCAGTTTCGTTGTGGAGTATCTTCTGAAAAGGGTTTTCATGTCTGAAGACCAGCTTCCCTGTAAAGACAGTAGAGTGAGGGAATTCTTTGACCGTCTTTCCGACTAATTCGGTTACCGTATCGACAACGTCGGTCCCGACGTCAAATCGGTAATCTGCCGGGAAACCGTGTACCCTGGTTATCTTCACATACTTTTCAAGGCCTTTTTTTACCGACTCCTTCAATGCCTCCATCTCGGCTATTCCCTTAAAGGAACCGGAATCTACCTCTGCCACGGAGATATAGATGTAATTCTTGTAGATATTAGGAAAATTTTTAACGATGGACAGCAGCGTGTGCAGTCCGAACCCGCTGAAACCGCCGACAAGGAGTATTGCGGTCATGTCCTTCGGATTGACGGGATTGTCGTTATATGTATCAGAGGGCGGTATATTGGAGAGGGTCTCTTCGAGATGACGGATGCTTTGCCTTACTTTGGCATAGTGCCTCTTTATCAGGTAGCACAGGCCGATAAAAACCGATGTTAATACAAGCGTTACCCACCCGCCTTCCTCGAATTTTTCGTAAATGGTGACCGAAAGGATCGTGAGGCAGAGTATGAGTCCTATGATGTGAATAACGATGTGCTGCTTCCATTTCTTGTCCCTGTTCCTGTTTTTTACAAAGAACCGTGACATGCCGAACTGAGACAGGGAGAAGGTAATAAAGACGTTGATGGAGTACATGATGACGAGTGCGGTAATAGACCCATGGGTATAGAAAAGCAGGACCAGGGCGGCAATGCCCATTAAGATGACCCCGTCCTGCATGGTGAGGCGCTCGGAGAGTGACGCAAAACGCCGTGGGAGCCAGGAATCTATGGCCATGTTGGACATAACCCTCGGCCCGTCGATGAATCCTGTCTGGGCGGCAACAATGAGAAGGGCGCCCTCTGAAAGGATAGTGATCAAAGCGATCCAATGCCCGAAGGGCCAGTTCCTGAAGATCTCTGCAGAGAGGATCGCGTTGAGCGTTCTCCCTTCCTCGGGTCTTATCCTGAGAAGCAGGTAGCAGACAAGAAGACCTCCGGCTGTTATAGAGAGGGATGTCGCCAGGTATACCATAGTCCTTTTTCCTGTATGGACCCTTGGTTCCCGCATGATCTGCATACCGTTTGAAACAGCCTCGATGCCGGTATATGTTCCGGCACCCATGGAAAATGCCCTCAGGAAAATTGCAAGAAGGCCGATCCCTCCGAGGCTGGAAAGGCCTGCCTGAAAATTATTTTTGATCTCCCCGGCGAGGGGTTTTACCTGACTGATATGGGTGGTGAAACCGTATCCGATGAGCAGGGCATGGGTGACAACAAAAAGCATAAAGATAGGTGCAAGTATTGTTACGGATTCTTTGACCCCCCGGAGATTTAATATGACAAGGAGCACGATGAGGAATCCCACGAAAATTAACTTGTACTTATGGAAAGGCAACGGCAGGAAACTGAACATGGCGTCGCCGCATGATACGACGGAGACTGTGATCGTTAACATGTAGTCCACAAGGAGCGCGCAGCCGGAGACGACCCCGGCGTTTTTGCTGATGGTGTGGGTCGCCACGATATAACCACCCCCTCCGTGGGGGAAATGCTCGATAATCCTGGTATAAGAATAGGATATGATGATAACGGTGATCGCCGATGCGAGGGCAATAAAAACTGCGAGGTATGTATGGGGGCCCAGCGTCCGGAATGCCTCTTCAGGACCGTATGAGGATGACGAAAGACCATCGCCCCCGAGACCTATCCATGCAAGTATTGGTATGAGGGACAACCTGTGGAAGATCGAGGGTTCGTTGATATTGTAGGGGGTGCCTATTATCGTGCGTTTTATTTTTTCAAATAACGATCGTTGCTACTCCGAAGGGTCTTGCTCCATTCCGTCTCCTTGATGGCTGTATTATTTATTCTACCGGGTTTAAGGTATGTATGTAGTGAACGGGATAAACATTAAAAGTTATTGTAACGCCTTTAATATACAAATGCAATATCGTGGACAAAAATCTGTTCAACGTTCTATGTTCAACGTTCAAGGTTTGAAAAACAGATTACGCCCCACGGAGTTTATCGCCTGACGCCTAACGGTTTACAGGTTTCTCGCTATCTACGCTACTCGCGATATTTAAAGGATAGATTGAGCCTCACCCTGAACTGCGCAATTTTACCTTTTTCGATGGTTACATCCTGTTTTACAACCTCGGCAACCCGTAAATCCTCAAGGGTTTTCGATGCGGTTTCCAGCGCGTTTTTTGCTGCCTCTTCCCAGGACTTGGGGCTTGTTCCAACAATTTCAATGATTTTGTAAACACTTCCGTCCATAAAACCCTCCTTTTAAATTATTTTTATTGTATTAACCCTTACTTAATTAATGCTATAGCATAGATTCATAAAAAGTCAAGAACCATTTTGTTGGCAGACCTTCTGAAGTGAGACCTCGCCAGCCCTATTATTGACATAGCCATAGGTGATGGTGCATACGGGTATCTTGCCTTCTTGCTTACATGCTTCAGCAATATCAACGAGCCGATGATAGACAAATCCTGACGCAAGGGTATTTTTAATGAAGAGCTCAAGAAAGGCAGTCCATCTCTTTCCTTCGAGTTCTGTATGGACTGTAAGGATATTCAAACCAGGCTTAAGCTTGTTGAGAAAGAATGTATTCAGTGACCGGGCATTTTTACCTTCGATGCCAATGACCTCATCGAGGGTCGGCATGGTTGTGGGTATCTGGAGTATACGGAATGTTTCGTTCTCCATTACAGGAAAAAAGGGTGTATCTCCTCTTGTGTCACTTGTATAAATAAAACCATTCTCTTCGAAGAAACGCAAGGCATGGCTATTTACCATCCATCCTGGTGCAGCAAAAGATAAAGGATGTTTTTTGAATATCCCATGATAGGTAGAACATGCCTTTTGCAGTATGCGAGTGGTTCTTTCTTTATTGAGCCCCTTTATGCTGTCATGCCAGTATACGTGGTCAAGACCATGAATGCCCACCTCATGACCTTCTTCTTCGATATTTTTCAGAAGGTTTGCATTCCTTAGTGCTATTTCAGGGCCTGGAAGAAGAATTCCATACATGAGGGTTCTGAGACCATAGGTACCTAATACACCAACCCTTCCTGCCTTCTTCAAAAAGCCCTTTTTTCGAAAGACTCGCTTTACTGTCCTGCCTGTATGGTCCTTGCCCATGGGTACAAAAAAACTTGCATGGATATTGTATTTTTTAAAAAGGGACATAAGGACAGGCACACCATTCCTCATCCCGTCAAAGGTATCCACATCAACCTTCAACCCGATTATTTTATCCAAGTTTTTGTCCCCCATTTAATTGTGGCCTATTCTTGACATATATGAAAAATATAATTGGGCGGTGAGTCCGTTACAGCCAGACTTTAACATTCTATTGTCCAATTAATAAAACTTCTTCAGAATGGTTGATGCTTAAAACATATTTATAGTTTTTTCTTTTTATTTCCTCAACACGGGGCTTATATTTCTTAAGTATTTTTATAAGCTCTTCAATCGATGGGATGCCGTCTGATCTGTACGAGACAACTAAAATGCTATCCTTAAATTTTGCAAACAATCTATCAAAGGCTGAGTAGATTTGATTTTTATCAATCCAAACAGAACCGGTATTTTTTAAACGTTTATGCCTTGTTCTATAATCTATCATTTCATCCCACTGAGAGCAATTGACCAATCCTTCAAGAAAGTGATAAAAACCAAGATAATCAACCCCCACCCCTTTTTTAGAAATATAAGGAGTATCAATATATACAAGGTCGAACATACCTTTTATGTCGAAAACATCTAAATTAAAAGCTTGATTTTTCTTCCCATTTGAAAAAACTGCCTGATTGGCTTCATCAACAAATTTTTTAAAATGAATATCAAAGGGGGTATCCCAGGAAGCCTTATTGCCAAAGTTCCTTTCTACATTAGAGAACCTCAAATAAAGATTTTTCCTGTGGAAAAGATTGAAAGGTCTTTTAATAATACATGCCTGACAAAGTGCAAAATAGGCAAGGGCTTTTTTATAAATGTCCTCAAGTAAATTAATATTTGTTACAACCTTATCAATCCATTGGTTTTCTTCATCCGTAAAATATATATCTTTGAATGTATCATAGATAAAGGTTGGATATATTATCTTATCGTGCTTTTCAAGAAGTATTCTAATATCATTTTCTGAAAGCTTGACCTCATTATTCTCAATCAGTGCTAAGCCTATATACCAGTTAAATTTCAACAAGTCGTTATAAAAAACTATTTTGCCTTTTTCTTTAAGCATGTAACCGACGCTACCAGTACCACCAAAGGCATCGAGAACGGTGTTGAAATCTAAATCTTTGACAGTATTCCATATCCAATCCACTATCTTTAGTTTGCTTCCCTGAAACCGCGTGGAGGGGAATGTGGGTTCTTCTTCTATTAACGGTATTTGCCGCCTATAGTTATACGATATTTTTCTGCTCATTTTTTCTCATTTATTAATCTTTTATATTCTTTATATTGTTTGAGATTTTTATATGGTGGGTCTTTAAGGTCAACAGCCTTCGCCATATCTTTTGTTAGATAATACATCCAATAATCATCAAAAACCTCTTCACCAAGTTCGGCAAACGGGCCTTTCCCGTGAATCAGTTCATTAATCTTTATTACAGAACCAATATTTTTGGTGTTACCACTTCCTGGCCTATCAAGGGCAATCTGATATTTTTCTTGAACGAAGAAAGTAAAATCTCTGATAACCGATGTTATACTTTGCAAATCCTCTAACTTATATACTTTCCTTTCATCTAAATTTTTATCTGTTCTTGTATAGATTACACCAAGAACAAAATGTCCAATATACTCGTCATATGGGAAGGTTATATTCTTTTTACTCTTTCTGTCTCGAAAATATCCTGTAAATGCGCCTAAAGTCATTCCATTTACTTCCTTACTGTTTTTCCTGTAGGTGCTCTTCAAATCAACGGCAAACTTATTGTTATCATTATCGATAAAAGAAATGTCAGGATAAAAGTTTTGTTCCTTACAAAGAACCATTTTATAGTTGTTGTGTTGTGCAAATTGACAAATTTTTGGGAAAAGGAGGAGTTCCATTATTTTTGATACAACTTTGGTATCAACAGATATTGTGTAAATATTTTTTGCAATATCTATAAATCCTTTAACTACCCAGTCTCCCTTACCAGTAGAAATTGCCTCGTTAAATAATTCTACATGCTTGAAGAGTTGGCTTCTAAAGGTCTCTTTTAATTTTTGTCTTTCTTCTATATTCACCATATTCTCCCTCTATTCGCTTTTTGATAAGCTGGCAATAGTCCGGATCTAACTCAATCATTATGCATTTTCGGTTAAGTTCTTGAGCAACAAATCCTGTTGTGCCAGAACCAGCAAAAGGGTCAACTATTAAATCTCCTTCATTGCTCCCTGCAAGTATAGCATATTCCAGTATAATAGGTTGTTTTGTAGCAGGATGGCGAAAAGGATTCTTCTCAGCCCAGTATTCCCAAATATTTTTCATCTGAACTCCACCATTTAGTTCCTTCATGTACTTATAATTAAACTTTGTTTTTCCATTTACATTCTTTTTTGCCCAGAGCATAGTTTCGGTAACAGCTCTGAAGCATGAACCTTTGAAATTTGGTGGAGCATTTTTCTTATAAAGGATTATATCATTAAGGATTTTAAACCCTAAATCTTGCAATACAACATTTATTACCCCTATACTATGGTAAGTTCCTGTAATCCAGACAGTTGAACCCTGTTTTAATATACGCTGAGCTTCCTTAAGCCATGCGTAATGGAATTCAAACTGGTAGCTAAGAGACTTTGAATATGCCCATTGAGCCTTCTGTGTATCGAATGTATCAGCATGTCCATCATTCCGCTTTATGGTCAATCCTGATTGATTTCCAAAATATGGTGGATCTGCAAAAATCATATCTATACAGCTGTCAGGGATTTTCTTTAAAATAGACAAAGCATCTCCTTGAAAAAGCTTTATCTTTTTATCAATATTATAATAAAAAGGAACTAATTCATTTTGATCTCCATATTCTGCTTCTTGTTCAGCACACAGAAGGCTTTCAAGTTTATTAAAAGTTTCTGATAATTTATACAAAATTACCCCCTTGCTTATTCTCAATCTTACTTATCTGCTTTAGTCTATAATTCTCACAACCAAATTTATTATCAGTCATATTCTTCCCTGATTTGCGCTGAACATTTTTATAAAATCTCTGCCATATATAATCTTCACATCTTTATATTCACTCAGATTGCATAAATCTTTATCCCCGCTTACTATTAACTCTGCAGATGCAGAGATTGCGCACGAAATAAACTTGTCATCGTCAGGGTCTCTGCAAATACCCTTTACTTCTTCAGTTACTTCCACGATTTCAAAAAATGTAAGAACTTCTTCTTCAATAATTGTTTTTATTTCACTTCTTGATAGAGAGAATTTTGGATATTCAAGTACGTTTTTGAATTCTTTGAATGTCTCACGTGAGAATACAGGGACTATTATACCGGTCTTCCATAGCTCAACTATTTTTGATAGTTTACCCCTTAAGATTAAGGTAGACACCAATACATTGGTATCTATAATAACCTTTATCTTTTTTCTTTTCTTGCCCATTTTATAGCATCTTTTACATCACTTTCGGTGATGCCAAGTTTTTCTATCTTGTTTCTGATACCCTCGAGCGTTTCATCCACAGGAGATATCTTCACCGGGGTCAAAACTATTTTGCTATCCTTTACTGCTACATCAAAATATTCAATGTCAGGGAAGTCCTTCACAATATCTTTGGGTAATGTAAGCTGATTTTTTGATGTCTTTTTTGCAAGCATATCCTTACCTCCTTACAGTAAGGATACATTATACTATTTATATTTTCAAGAAAGAAAACGTTAGGTTTTTCAGTAACCTATTTCAGGTTGGATTCAAGGTAGTATTCAAGGGTTTTTCTTAAGGCTGTATCGAGGTCTACCTTTGGTTCCCAGCCAATCATCTCTTTTGCCTTTTTAATCGAAGGAACCCTGAAATCTATATCCTGATAACCCTCACCATAGAATTCTTTTGAATAGACCTCTATAATCTCTGAGTGCTTCTTATAATGCTTTGTCGATGGGTGGTTCATAAACAACTCTCTCAGTTTGTGGGCAAGATCCTTTATGGTTGCCTCGTTTTCAGGGTTTCCTATGTTGAATATCTCGCCATTGAGCCTGCCATCTCTGTCTTCAATAATCTTTATCAGGCACTCGATTCCATCATCTACATAGGTAAAACACCTGCGCTGCATACCTCCGTCAACGAGGCGTATGGGCTCACTGAGAAACAGGCTGCTTATGAATTGCGTTACTACCCGTGAGCTGCCCTCTTTTTCAGGGTCAGAGGTCAATTCATCGAGTTTCGGACCTATCCAGTTAAAGGGTCTGAAGAGTGTAAATTTGAGACCCCTTTGAAAACCATAAGCCCATATTACCCTGTCCAGGAGCTGTTTGGATGCACTGTATATCCACCTCTGCTTTCTGATGGGACCAAGGACAAGGGGGCTTTCATCTTCATTGAATTCCTTATCAGGACACATGCCATAGACTTCAGAGGTAGAAGGGAAGATGAGCCTTTTTTTGTACTTCACACATAGCCTCACGATTGCGAGGTTCTCCTCAAAATCGAGTTCAAAGACCTTAAGTGGCTCTCTTACATAGGTAGCGGGTGTTGCAATGGCTACAAGGGGCATGACAACATCACACTTTTTTACATGGTATTCTATCCATTCCTTATTAATTGATATATCACCTTCAACAAAGTGAAAATTTTTATTACCAATGCACCCCTCCAGCTTATCGTTCCTGATATCCATGCCGTAAATTTCCCAGTCCTTTTCCTCTAAAATTCTTGCAGCAAGGCTATTGCCGATAAAACCATTAACACCAAGTATAAGTATCTTCAAGGTTGACCTCCCAGTTGCCTGCCTTCTATTTCATGGATGGTGGCAAATTTTTCTTCATCCAGTTCATCTTCGCCTTCAATCTGGATGCTTATTAATTTCAAAACCCCCTTGCCTGTACCTACCAAAAGGGGTTTTTTCGAAATAACCGTGCCAGGTAAAGTATCCTCTCTATTCTCTTCTTCTGGATATGCCTTCCATATGT
>DHGO01000110.1:5159-5541 GCA_002402795.1 Deltaproteobacteria bacterium UBA4796 | reverse complement strand
TTGTATGGATGTATATTTCCTTGCCTTCAATTTTTATGAAACCCTGGATGGGTCTTTTTTCCGATATAGACTTTAATACCTGTGAAAGTATTGTGGAAGTGCTGGGCTTTATGGCAGCCGTAGATGCTATAACTTCACCCTGTACATTATTAACCACTATCCCTTTAAGTCTTTCACGATTGCCGAGTCGTTCAACAAAACGGTTTAATTTAGTAAAAGATTTCGATTCCACAAAGCGTGTTACTGATTCCTGTAGGCTTTCAGCAAGAAGAATGGTTCTTCGCTCTAAATCATTCACGAGCCTGCCACGTTCTATCCTTACCTGATGAAAGGAAAAGATAATGGCTACCAGTGCTATAACAAAAACAAGAGAAACAATGAG
>DHGO01000110.1:0-5124 GCA_002402795.1 Deltaproteobacteria bacterium UBA4796 | reverse complement strand
TCTAAGCAGACCTTATCTCCTGACGCATAAAGACAGTATATGAAATAGAAAAGCAGACCACTGTAATTGCAATAAGGGTGATTATGTAAGGCAGTACTATTAATAAGCTCTGGTCAATGGTTAGAGGCCCTGAAAATCTTTCCTGGGATATTTTTTCAAAGGGCCCCATAAGCACAAATGAACGGGTGGTTTTTCGTGTTGGGTCTATGATAGTAGCAGTTGCATCAGAATAGAGGATGATAGGGGATGAAAGAGAAATCGCCCTCTGGATAGAAGCCTGTCTGATTAATACCTCGGGGTTTTCCCCGCCGGTATCAGGTACATAAGCTTTGGCAATGATATTTGCACCGAGAGGAATAAAAAAGGAAAAGAATATCCACGCTGCGAGTACGGCAAGGGCAGACGTGGTAACACTCCTGAAGAGGATAGAAAAGAGTATGGCAACGCCAAGCCAGAAGGATATATAGATGATACTGATTATAAGGTACAGAAAAATCCTGCATAATTCTTCCACGCCAGGTATAACACCTATCATTTTGAGCCCAAGGCCTGTTATAACAAGAATGATTGATACCATCATGATACTTATGGTGGTTACTCCTGCAAGAAATTTCCCATTAATAACAGCATCTCTGTAAATTGGCTGTGACAGAATTCTACTCAATGTTCCTTCGTTTCTCTCTCTGTTTATAAGGTCAAATCCGAGTATAAGTCCGATCAGGGGACCAAAGAATGCGACAAACTGAACAAAAGAAAATAATCCTCCCTGGGAAATAAAGAGCATAAGAAAGACGAATTTTGGTTTGGCTATACCCTGGAGTTCATTTTTGATGGTTAAACCTACCATATATGAAATGATAAGACTTACCATCCCGATGAGAGAAAAAAGGATGATAAATCTGTAACTGCTGAAGTGGTCTGCAAGTTCCTTTTTAAAAATCACTTTCAAACCGTGCATATTATGTCTCCTGAAAGTACTTCATATAGATTTCTTCCAGTGTATACTCATTCTGGTCAAGACCGAACTTTTCCCTTGCAAGGGCATCCATTGTCCCCTGGGCAACCATTCTTCCCTTTATCATAATACCCATCCTCTTGCAGAGCCTTTGAACCATTTCAAGAAAATGGGAGCAGAGAATTATGGTCATCTCCTTTTCTCTGGTAAAATTTTCAATCAGTTCTATAATTCTGTTTGTAGCATCAGGGTCAAGACCAAGGGTTGGCTCGTCGAGAAAGGCTACCTTTGGTTCCTTAACAAGAAGTTCTGCAAGCCCAAGTCGCTGTCTCATACCCCTTGAATAGGCTCCCACCCTTTTTATTGCATCTCCCTCAAGACCAACAATCTTCAGCGCCCTTTCTATACGCTCATCTGCTATTTTTCCTGGTATACCATTCAGGTCAGCCATAAAACGTAAAGTCTGGATTGCATCGAGGTCATTATAGAAGCCCATATTCTCAGGCATATAACCTATTAATCCCTTCACCTTTATGGCATCCCTTGTGGGGTCTATATCCATAACCCTTACCTTACCGCTTGTAGGTTCTGTGAGACCGAGTAGCATAAGTAAAATTGTAGTCTTGCCAGCACCATTCGGACCTAAAAAACCAAAGACCTCACCCTTCATAACCTTGAAACTCACATGGTCGACTGCTATCTGTCCATTGTAAATCTTTGTAAGCCCTTCAGTCTCTATTATAACATGTTCTTCCATATTCATCTTCTTCCTATCCAGCGGAACAAAAACATAAGGCCTGCGATGACAATAATAATGATGCCTATTCCTATCCATCCCCACACAGAGGATGCCTTGACAGAAACACGGAATTCGAGATTCTTTGATGCCTTTTCTGTCTGAACCCCTATGCCCACAGAATAATCGCCTACAAGTGCCTCTTCATATGGTGTGATGCTCACCTCTATCTGTTTTAAATCATTTGGCTCCATAAGGGGAATCTCTTCTGGCTTGAATTCCACCTTCCAGTTTTCAGGTTTGAAGGAGAGAAATTTTACATTCTGAAGTGGAGCAGTACCGGTATTCTTTACAAAAATAGACAGGGTTGCCTTTTTGCCCTGTCTTGCATCTATGCTCAAAAGGCCTGTTGGCGTACCTGCCTCGAGGGAATATGTACCTGTCAGTTTACAGGTAAGCTTCAATTCTCCCATGGCATCCCCTGAGCTAACACGAACAATCACAGGATATTCTCCTGCCCTTGCATCCTTTTTTGGTGTCAGCTCCACTGATATGTTTTGACTCTGGTTTGCACGGAGTTTCAGGCTTGATATGGTCTTCTGTTCATAGGCAGGCTTGAAATTTACCTCCCATCCCTCCGGCACATGGGCAGAGAGGTTGAATATAGCGTCTCTGTTTAATTTATTTTCAGCCTCAATGGAGAATTCAAATTTAGCATCCGACGGTCCCTGAAGTACAGGGTAAGATGTAGAAAGCCTGATGCCTTTTGTGCCAATGTGTTTATCCTCTTCCCTTACCTTAATAACAACTGGCTGGCTCATCTTAAACTGCCCATCTAAGGTCTTCGCTTCTATAACGAAGGTATAATCACCTATCTTTATATTCTTACCAGGCTCTGCCTCAAAGGTTATAGATTTTGATTCGCCCCATGGGACTGATATGCCTGTTACTGTATAAAGTTCACTCTTCAGTCTTGTCCTCCAGCCCTCCGGGCACGATGCCACCCATACCTGTAGCGCCTCGGTTGTTCTTCCATTATTATGAAATGTAAGATTCATTGTGACACTTTGACCGGGAGGTACTTCAATGCCTGGATATTCCAGCGCCATTGAGATAGAACGTTCTGGCAATCTGCTGAACTCTTCAATCTTCTTTTTCTCTTCTAAAGAGTAGCCAGTATTACAAAGCATAATACAAAAAAAGATTGTAAGTGTAATAACCAGAGATAGTTTCTTTGATAAATGTTTCAACATACGCCTCCTTTCAGCCTCTAAATTTTCAGTTTTTCAATGACAAAATAATTATTTAAAATCCGGTAGTCAATACTTTTTTATTACAGGATTAATCACAAATGTCACAAGCCCTTTACCAATTGCCTCCCAGCCTGCCAGCTTGTTAGCTTGCCAGCTATGATAATTCAAAAGCTAACTCCAAGGGTTCATAGCAGCAAAAACAATTGACATTTGAAGATGCAACCCTTCCAGTCCTATCTAACCTGCTTTCTCCCTTCATTCTCTACAGAATCTCCTGAAGAATATGGAATTAGCAAGAGGGGAACACATCCTGCTGCTGGCATAATTGATATGAGTGTCATAACAGTCATAATGCCCCACATATCTGCCACAAAGCCTAACAATCCAGCTCCCACACCGCCTATTCCTATGTTAAGCCCTAACATAAGGCCAGAAGCCAAACCAATCCTGTTACAAAGAATGTTCTGCCCCATAGCAACGGTAACAGAAAAGCTAGAAATAAGCACAAAGCCTACCATAAAAATCATGAGAAATGACCATATACCTGATAGCTGTAAAAAGAGAAAGAGCAAAGGAGTTGATATAATCATGGAGAGGTAGGAAAAACGTTTATATCCAATCTTATCAGCTACAATCCCCCCCATGAGTGTACCTAATGTACCACCTATTAGAAAAGCAAAGACAAACTTTCCAGCGTTTATGGGGTCGCCATGCAAGAATTTTATGTAATAAAAAGGGGAAAATGTAATCAAACCCATATGGGTCCATGAGCGCAATGAAACGGCAATGATAAGAAGAAGCATAGAAAACCATGCAGGTTTCTTTTCAACTGTTTGGGATCCTATGCTTCTTTCCACTGCTCTGTTCCCCTTTTTAAGCGGGAATATAATCTGATGATAAAACAACAAAAGAATACACAGAATCATTATGCCAAGAATAAGAAAGAATAACGTACCTTTTAACCCTGCTAATTTTGCAGCATACATTATAAGAAGGGGACCTAAAGCCAAGCCCAGACTTCCACCCATCTGGAAAAAGGACATACCAGTTGCTTTATGTTGACCTGTGAAGAAGTGGGCTATTTTAAAACTCTCAGGATGGTAAATTGCCACTCCTATACTGTTTATGAAGATAAAAACAAGGAGAAAACCATATGAAGGGGAGAGCCCAAGCACTGAGAAACCACCAAAGGTGAGGATGACCGAAAGCGGAAGGAGCCATTTGATTTCTATTCTGTCTGAGATATAACCGAAAAATGGTTGAATAAAGGAAGAGGTAATGTTAGATATCATTATTGCCAGTCCTATCTGTGTATAATTAAGACGCAAAACTTCTTTGATTAAGGGCATAATAGCAGGAATGGCTGTCCCAGTAATATCTATGAAGAAATGACTTATACTGAGTATTATTATAATTTTCAGGTTCATCTATTCTGTTGGCAACAAAAATTTAGTCGCGTTCTAAATAAGAGACCTTAGTAGAATCCTACCTTTACTATATACCATTTTTTATTTGATAACAACTCACTAACGGTTATATGTAATATAAAAGGTTACCACCTGTTTAATGTTTTTTTGAGTTCTCATTTATCAGAAACACCACTTGCTCTATCATCTCCAAATTACTGATCCTTCTCAAAATACACGGACAATAGTTCTTTGCCGATATCCCATTCTGCCAGGACAAAATAATTGATATAGGAATAAGTGCGGCATTTTGGGCATTTTGGGGTCAGGTCTTTTATTATCAGTTTTTATCTTTACTATGATTTCTAATGATGTTACTCACCGTTGTATAGTGGATACCAAGAAAATCAGCAACTTCTTTCAAAGTGTAGCCATATTGAATACAAGCATCGTAGAGAGCATCATTTCTTTTTTTCCTGTCTTTCCTTATCTCATCAGGAAAAAGATCTTCTAATGGTGGTCTGAAGACAAATCGCTGGGACCGCGGTATTTCGTGCAATATATCGTGCGTGTACATAATCTTTTTACATTGCTCGATAAACCCCTTCTCTCCGAGAAATATCTGTCCTTTTAGATTCTTCCATAGGGAATCACCTCGAATACCTTCAATGACAAATCCTTCAAAAAGTTTTTGGGCGTCTCTTTTTTTATGGCTGAACTGTCCGAGTATCCAGTCAATTGTAAGAAAATCGGAAGGTTTTTCTTTTCCTATCA
>DHGO01000057.1 GCA_002402795.1 Deltaproteobacteria bacterium UBA4796 | reverse complement strand
CTTTCATGGGGAAAGGTTGAGGCATCTAATATAAGGCTCAAAAACAAAGCTGGAAAAGAGGTATTCAAAACCGACCGCCTGACCATTCAGGCTAATTTTTTAGGTTTATTGAAAAAGGAATTTATCATTTCAAACCTCACCCTTATTAATCCCTATGTCTTTATGGAAATGGACAAAAAGGGGGATATTGTAAACCCTTCACTGCCTGAGGAAGAGGGAAAAGACAAGAAAAAGAAACCCATTCCACCGTTCCTTATTAAGAAGGTTCGGATTATAAAAGGTTCCCTTGATTATCTTGACAGAAAACCTCGACATGGGCCTGTATTAACCAGGGTAAGGAATATTAATGTAGAGTTTCATAATATCACCTTCCCTCCAGGCGATAACTATTCTTCGTTCACAATAGATGCCATAATCTCAGGTGCTCAAGGTTCAGGAAGTGTGAAGAGCAAGGGGAAGATTAAGCTTAAAAGCAAAGATACGGAATCAAAGATTGAAATGCGTAATATTGATATCGTTCCCTTTAAACCTTACTTTCAGGATGAGGACGACGTGGATATAACCAGGGGATTTCTTAGCCTCGATATGGACTTAAAGGTTCATGCCCGGAAGCTCAATGCCCCGGGAAGGGCGATGCTTAAGGATCTCGATTTTAAAAGTGGACCCGGTATGGGAAACAAATTCCTTGGTGTGCCACTCTCACTGGTTATAGCCTTTTTGAAGAACAGCAACAACGAAATTACAGTGGATTTTGTTCTCGAAGGTGACATGGATAATCCAAAATACAGTCTCAGGGAAAGTATTATAGATAAGTTTTCACTTGCTACAGCCGGCAAACTCGGTATTTCAATCAAAAACATAGGAAAATCCATCATTACAACAGGTGCCGATGGTGTTAAAAAGGGTGTAGAGGGCGTTAAAGACATATTCAAAAATGATCAGGGAAGGGAATAAACATAGTAAAAAAAGTGCCGGTCTTTTGATGTATCGTTTTAAAGAAGGTGTGCCACAGATTTTGCTCGTCCATCCAGGCGGTCCTTACTGGTCAAACAAGGATGACGGTGCATGGTCAATTCCGAAAGGTCTTATTGATTCTGGTGAAGATCCATTTTCAGCAGCCCGGAGAGAATTCAAGGAGGAAACAGGTATTTATGCAGATGGAACATTTATAGCCCTCACACCTCTGAAACAGCCGGGAGGTAAGATAATCTATGCCTGGGCTTTTAAAGGAGATTGTGACCCTGCTACCATTTCAAGTAATACCTTTCCCATGGAATGGCCTCCACGCTCTGGCGTAATAAAAGAATTCTATGAAATAGACCGTGCTCAGTGGTTCCCCATTGATTTGGCAAAAATAAAAATCATAAAGGGCCAACGGGGATTTATCGAAGAACTTGAGCGCGTGATACAAACGAACGATCCATTCTGAAATACTGGATTACCTCATGAAACTTTCGTGTGTGGAGTGGATTGGATACCATTCCAAAAAGATGGCTTCCGCAGGAACAATCAGAGGAACCAAAATATGGGATTGACCAGTCTGCAATCCCGGAAAGTTTCTGTGCAAGTNNGCTTCATTCAGCAAATAATCAATATGCCAGTGGAGTCTTTTTTTAATCCTTCTGTGTCTTTCTATCCTCTTTGAAAGATTCGCCATTGCAGACCCTACATAGATATAAAATCCTCTTTTAAAATTTATGGCACCAAGACCTCCTACAGAAATGAATTTATCTCTTGCCACATGAATCACGAGAAGATAGCTTCCTCGATCCTCTGATTCCTTTTCTACATACCTCTTCTTCCCCATGATATCTCCTGTTTTTTTAATCCTCATACCCTTCAGACCTGGAACCATCTCTTTTTCAATGAGGTAGCGTGCAACATGGTTGGTACGATGGGTGGCATGGAACATCCTTGAAACAAGCTATTCTCATCAATAGTTAACTTTTCGTATTATTACCCATAAACCGCCTTCTGAAATAACTTCGCAAAAATCTTCCATGCCCTTAAGACTAATCATTGTCTTTATGGTCTCAGGTAATATATTTGTCTTTCCAGCAAGGATATTGAGTTCACGGGATCTTTCGTTAATTTTTTCAATAAGAGAAGGGGGTGTATATTTTCCAAAACCACCTCCCACAATTGCTACTCCTTCAGCCCTCAACACACGGTGGATTGCCTTAATATCCGGAATAAAGAGGGCAGGGAAGAAAAAGGCACCTCTGAAAATTACAAGGTCTACAGAATTTTCTTTCAGGGCATCCAGAGAAGGGTTTGTTTCAAACAATGTGTATTTTAAGCTTTCACTATTATACGCTATTTCTTCTTTTAAAAACCTTCCTATACCTCCGGGAAAGGTAGCAATAAAAAACATATCACCCACCTTTTGTTGAAAAAGACTCCTGCTTACTCCGATGAAGGGACCCATTTCAAGAATCCTTCCATGCGCCCGTCCATAGAGTTCTTTAATTTGAATAGCGAGATAGGGAAAAACAGGTCTCCAGAGAAAATGTAACTCCCTTATGTAATCAAAGATCTGGGGATGTGAAGGCATAGAGGCTGAAAAAGACTATAAATAAGTTCTTCTTCAGTGTCAATAGTGGTATAATGACATATAAAAGGGTTTTAAAGACCTAATATGATTATATAGTCTCCCAGCCCGATGACAGGACCTTTATCCTCTCCACAGATTTTAACAGTAAAATCATCTGCCGGTACAGGCAAAACCTATACCCTTGCCCTGAGATACCTTCAGCTTCTCATTAATGAGGCGATGAAGAAAAGTTCCCCGAAAAACAGCATTGTTAGTATTGTTGCTATTACATTTACCAATAAAGCAGCGGCGGAAATGCGTTCACGCATCATTGAATGGATGAAGAGGGTTATTCTCGATATTCCCTTTGCCCATTCAACACAAAAACCTATTGATNNGCTGTAAAGAAAAACTTCGAGGCAATCCTCAAAAATTTTTACGATTTCAAGGTAGGTACCATAGATAGTTTTGTAAATCTTATACTGAAAGCATCAGCCTTTAAACTTAATCTCCCCCCTGATTTTGATATATCCACAGAATCTTCCTTCTATATTGACCTCGTACTTCAGGAAGCCTTTCAGAGGATTCTCGAAGAAAAGGGTATCAGAAAAAAATTTGACAGATTTATTTATAACTATATTGAGATTGAAGGAGAATCAGTAAGCTGGATACCAAAAATGTTTTTAAAGGAGGTCATCTATAATTTCTGGCAGGAGGAAAC